>DASYBJ010000210.1:0-9214 GCA_036500845.1 Acidobacteriaceae bacterium | reverse complement strand
GCGCAAGAACGTACAAGACACCAGTTGGCGGCAAAGCTGAAAATAACCTCATTTGAGCCCCAGGTTTGCTCTTACGGGCCAGTTGGAGACCTCCGGTGTTCCTTAAACATCTTTATTTGGGCTGCGTACCCGACTCTCCCTACCTCATCGGCTCCGAAGGTAAAGCGCTCGTCGTCGATCTTCCTGTTCCTCGCGAGGAAGTATCTGCCCCGACTGTACTGGCATGGCTTGATGCGCGGCAGGGAATGAGGATCGAACCTGCGAAATTCCCCATGTGCCCAAGTCAGCGACACATGCGAACTGTGGAGAATGCCTGATGGCTACTGCAAGAACAATTGTGTCTCTGCCCGATCAACACACGGCGGTTTTGCCCAAGCGCAATTATCTGAATGCCGAGCACGGCATTATGAGTTGGCTCCTGACACAGGATCATAAGCGCATCGCGATTTTGTACCTGATCTCAATCACACTCATGTTTTTTATCGGCGGCGCAATGGCCGGCATGATCCGCCTCGAATTGCTGACGCCGCAAAGTGATCTGGTTTCAACCGACACGTACAACAAGCTCTTCAGCATGCACGGCATCATCATGATTTTCCTGTTCCTGGTACCTTCGGTGCCCGCGACTCTGGGAAACTTTCTTATTCCGATCATGATTGGTGCGAAAGATCTTGCGTTTCCGCGTGTTAATTTGTTGAGCTGGTACATCTACATCGTGGGCGCTATTACCACGTTAGCGGTTCTTGTATCGGGCGGTGTTGATACCGGTTGGACATTTACCACGCCACTGAGCACGCACTATCTCAATACCCACGTAGTCACGGCGGGTATGGCGGTTTTTATCACTGGTTTTAGCTCGATCCTGACTGGGCTCAACTTCATCGTAACGATCCACCGCATGCGCGCACCAGGAATGACCTGGTTTCGTCTGCCGTTATTTGTCTGGTCTCATTATGCGGCATCGATACTCATGGTTCTGGGTACGCCTGTGCTTGCCATTAGCCTGGTGCTTGTTGTGCTGGAGCGTACGATCGGGATCGGCGTATTCGATCCGACAAAGGGGGGCGACCCCCTTCTCTTTCAACACCTCTTTTGGTTCTATTCGCACCCCGCGGTTTACATCATGATCCTTCCCGGCATGGGCGTGGTGTCGGAAGTGATCAGCACTTTCTCACGCAAGCGCGTATTCGGTTACACCGCGGTTGCTTTTTCGTCGGTCGCGATTGCAGTCTTTGGCATTTTCGTGTGGGAACATCACATGTTCATCATGGGTGTCTCGAACTATTCGGCAATGATCTTCTCGCTTCTTACGATGATGGTTGCCGTCCCTACGGCGATCAAAGTCTTCAACTGGTCAGCAACTCTCTACAAAGGCTCGATCACATTTGAGACTCCCATGCTGTACACCTTCGGATTTCTGGGCCTGGTCACGATCGGCGGCTTGACTGGGGTATTCCTTGGATCCCTGGGAATGGACATTCATTTAACCGAGACCTACTTTGTAGTGGCTCATTTTCACTTCGTTATGGTGGGGGGTATGTTGATGGCTTTCCTGTGTGGGGTTCATTTCTGGTGGCCGAAGATGACAGGCCGGATGTATCCGGAAAGCATTTCACAACTAGCCGCCGTAGTTACTTTTTTAGGGTTCATCCTAACGTTTTTTCCGCAATTTGTACTTGGCTACCTCGGGATGCCGCGGAGGTATGCGGCTTATCCGCCCGAATACCAGATTCTAAATATATTCTCGACAGCGGGGGCAACTGTTCTCGGCGTTGGCTACATGCTCCCCATGCTTTACCTGCCCTACTCTCTGAAGTTTGGCAAAATTGCGGGAGCAAACCCGTGGCGCGCTACTGGTCTGGAGTGGCAGATCCAATCTCCACCTTTGACAGAGAATTTCATTGAAACGCCGATCATGGACCATGAGGCCTATGACTATGAATGGCTTGAAAGCGCTGGAAAGCACGAGTTGACAACTTCATAAACTCAGATGGGTGCGCGTATCGAAACCGCGGTTCTCAAGCGAAACAAAAGACACAAGCCCTATTGATTGGCTTCAGCGACCGTTAACAGCGTGGCCGAGGACCCCTACGCCGACTGCTGACGATCGCGACCCGTATCGCGCGACGTGAGCAAGGACAACTGAAAGACGTGGTTTCCTGCATGGCGCCCTGCACCGCGCCGGAATTCGCCGCTCACTGGCAGCGCCGCATGTGGGGCCGGGCTACCCCTTGTCGAGGCGTTCGCTCAAATACGAACGGGATCCTGGCGGCACGCAACCGCGTAAAGCAGAACAACACGAAGCACCGGGCGCCGTGCCCGCTTTGTTATTTCGAGCCGCTGCCCGCGGAGTCCCGAAGTCCCATCCAGCGGAAAATACTCATTGCCGGACACCAGTTCGTGAATGCGGACTGGCGCAGGTTCAAACCGACAAAGACGGTGAGCAGCCTCGCGGGCTCAGTTTGTCCAGAGCCCGCTTGATAAATTTGATGTGGAGCAATCACTTACGGACGCATCAGCTTCCGGCTAATTTTCGGCATCGGGGCCGTGCTCCATCCCGGAACCGGCTGAAGAAATCGCTTCTTTAAGCAGACTTCCGTCATCATTATTATGATGATGCGTCTTCCTGTCAGGACGGCGTTCCCGGAATGAGACACATTAGATGGACTGTCTAAAACAAGAGCTGCTGGTGGGAGAACGGACGAAGTTTTGGCGTGCAGATGATCTGGGCGACGTCGAGCTACTCCACGCGCGTTATCGCAAGCACTGTTTCGGCCGCCACACGCACGAAGGGCTGGCTTTCGGAGTCATCCGGCACGGCGTGGAGAGTTTTTCGTGCATGGGAAGCGGGCATTATGCGGCCGCAGGTCAGATCATCGTGTTCAACCCGGACGAAGTCCATACCGGCGAAGCCGCGGATGAGGAAGGCTGGGAGTTCCGCATGTTTTATTTCGATTCGGAGCTTCTCAGAACTGCCGCTTCCATGACAGTTGGCAAACAGATCGATTTGCCTTCGTTTCGCCAGCCGGTCATCGATGACCCGGATTTGTCCCTGCAGATCTGCCAGTTACACACTGCACTTGAGAGCGAGCAGTCAAAGTTAACCAGACAGGAGTTATTCCTTCTGACGCTCGCAGAACTCACAAGACGACATGCTGACGTCCGGCTTCCGGAACCGAACCGTGGCCATGAACGGCGAGTTGTCCGCCGAGTTCGCGAGTATCTGGATGAAAATATTCACAGAAATGTCGCCCTCGAAGAGCTGGCAGAACTGAGTAGCCTAAGTCCATACTATCTGATCCGGGTTTTCCGGCAGGAACTCGGCCTCACACCCCATGCCTATTTCGAACAGATGCGGGTCCACCGCGCTCGGCGTTTGCTGAAGGAAGGATTGTCGATTGCAGATGTCGCTGTGTATCTTGGGTTCACCGATCAAAGCCATTTTCACCGTCATTTCAAGAAGCTCACGGGGGTCACTCCGGGCGCCTACCGGAGTGCAATAACCTACAAGACGAACACCCTTTCCCGCTCTTAGTCTTTCTCTGAGATAGCCGAGAACCGGCTACGCTTGAACACAGGCACAACTGTGTGAGTGCGTGGCCCGTTGTTCTGTGGCGCGAGGAGAATTATGTCAAAAGCATGGCAGCGAACGGAGAGCAGCAATTACGATATCGTCCTGGTCGGCGGCGGCACCGCTGGGATTACCACGGCCGCACGCCTTGTGAAACTGCTTCGAAAAGAGAATCTGAACTCGCGAATTCTGATTATCGACCCAGCGGAGAACCACTATTACCAGCCCATTTGGACACTGGTTGGTGCTGGCGTCTATCCGAAGGAAGTTTCCCTACGAAAAGAGCGGGATCTCATTCCACGAGCAGTCGACTGGCTACAGGAAGAAGTTGTTGAACTCCTTCCAGACCGCAACATCGTTCAAACCAAACAAGGGTCCACCATCACTTATCGTTATCTGGTGGTCTGCGCGGGCCTGAAAGTGGACTGGGGAAAGATTCCGGGGCTGGCCGAAAGTGTTGGCAAGAAGGGCGTGTGCAGTAACTACTCGTATGAAACAGTAGAGACGACATGGAAGAACGTCCGGGAATTTCGCGGTGGAACAGCTATCTTTACCCAACCCCTTCCACCCATCAAATGTGGCGGCGCTCCGCAAAAGATCATGTATCTCGCAGACAGTTACTTCCGGAAGAGCGGAGTGCGCCAGAGGTCCGAGGTAGTTTTCGTGAGCGCTGCCGGAGCGATCTTTTCCGTCAAAAAATATACAGATACCCTCAATAAGGTTCTCAAGCGCAAGGAGATCGTCACCAAATTCAAGCACAATCTTGAAGCTCTGCGTCCGGATGTGAAGGAAGCTGTGTTCAGGAATCTTGATACGAATGAAGAGGTGGTCCTGCATTACGACATGATCCATGTCACCCCGCCCCAAAGTCCTTGTGATTTTATAAAGAACTCCCCACTGGCAAACGCCGAAGGCTGGGTGGACGTGGATAAGGTCAAATTACAACATGTCCGATACACGAACGTGTTTGCGCTCGGAGACTGCAGTAGTCTGCCTACTTCAAAGACGGGCGCTGCCGTGCGCAAGCAGGCGCCGGTCGTGGCGCAGAATCTCGTTGCGGTGATGAAAAGCCAGCCATCGACCGCGGCTTATGACGGCTATACCTCCTGCCCGCTGGTCACCGGATACAAAAGCCTGGTGATGGCGGAGTTTGATTACAGCCAGAACCCGGCTGAGACGTTCCCTTTCGATCAGGGCAAGGAGCGATACAGCATGTATCTCGTAAAAAAGTATGCGCTACCTCGTCTGTACTGGCACTTCATGTTGAAAGGCAGGGCTTAGATAGCGGGGAAATGCATATCGAACGCCAACTCCGGCAATCGATAGGCCCGTAGGCCCGGCCCGCCAAACGTCAGCCCAGCCCGGAGGGCTGGGAGACGGAGCGAACATTGCGGAGCGCCAGACGCGGCACTCGTCGTTGCTCAAGGCCTGTAGAGCCGCTTGCCACGCTGTTCGTCGCACAGCATTAACAGCCCTAAATGCGACCAATGACAAGAATGTCCAAGACGAGGATATAGATACGATTGTATCTCTAAGATATAACCCTCGTGCCGCTTCAATGCGCGCACAGGGCAGTTACTTGCGCAAATCTGAGTAAGACTTTGCGGAAAAGAGAGTCACAGTGATTTTTGAACGCTTCATTGTTCCGGGGCTTTCACAATACTCCTATATTGTTGGCGAAGGCAGTGCAGTGGCGGTCATCGACCCCAAGCGCGACATCGACACCTATCTGGACTATGCGGATAGCAAGAGCTTAAGAATCGCATACGTGCTGGAAACGCACATTCACGCAGATTATGCCTCTGGTGCTCGAGCGCTTGCGGAGGCCTGCGGAGCCGAGCTTTGCCTCAGCGGATATGACGAAGGTGAGACCTTCCAATATGCCTTCCAACACCGGAAGCTTAAAGAGGGAGACGACCTCAGCTTAGGCGGGCTGACGCTTCGGACTCTACATACGCCAGGGCATACGCCCGAACACATCAGCTTTCTTCTATCGGAACCGCGACGGAGCAGCGAACCGCTGGCGCTATTCAGCGGTGATTTTCTCTTTGTAGGATCTGTCGGACGACCGGACCTCCTGGGAGAGGAAGAGAAACAAGGGCTTGCGCGAGCGCTCTATGCCAGTGTTCAGCGCCTTGAAAACCTCCCCGATGGACTCTTGGTCTTTCCCGGCCATGGACCAGGTTCGTTGTGCGGCGCAGGCATGGCGCAGCGCGAGCAATCCACTTTGGGTTATGAGCGCTCCAGCAATCCATTCTTGCAGAAGCAGTCGGAAGAGACGTTTGTGGAGACTGTGCTCAGTACGGTACTGGAGTTTCCTGACTACTACCAGCGCATGAAGACACTCAACTCAGCTGGACCGCCAATTCTCGATGGGCTGCCAGGTGGAGAACGAATACCGGTCAAGGAATTCGAACAGAAGCAGAAAGAGCTTGATGCAATTCCTCTCGATCTGCGGAGACCTGAGGCATTTGGCGGCGCACACATTCCAGGCTCCATCAATATTGGAGTGGGACCGAATTTGTCCGTCTGGGCGCCCTGGGTGTTGCCATATGATCGACCCATTCTACTCATCGGTGACGCCACTACGGATATGGAGACTGCGCGGCGAGCGTTGATCCGGGTTGGGCTGGACAACGCAGTTGGTTCTCTCCGTGGCGGGATCAGTGCATGGCTGGAGTCAGGCAGAGATCAGGGACACGTGCCCCAGGCTTCTGTTCAGGAATTGCACGAAGTTCTCGAACAACCCGGAAGGCCCCTGCTTCTCGATGTGCGGAGTCCCGGGGAATGGAAAACGGGACACATCGACGGCGCAGTACATATTTCAGGCGGTGATCTGCCGAAGCATCTGACAGATCTGCCTGCCGACAAGCCGCTCTATGTCATATGTGGCAGTGGCTACCGTTCGAGTATTGCTGTCAGCATTCTTGCTCGTTCCGGCCGTACAAAACCAACGAACGTCGACGGCGGCATGAGTGCATGGAAGAATCAACACTTCCCGGTGGTGGAAGCTTGAATCACCAGGCGCGCGTGAGCTCCGGCTGGAGGGCGGAATGACTCAGCTGGAATTCGCCGCGTTGGCATGGGCAGGTTCGCTGTTTGCCGGGTTCCTTGGCTCGCTCGCCGGATTGGGTGGTGGGGTAGTCATCGTGCCTATGCTGGTGCTCGGCTTTCATGTGGACGTGCACTACGCCGTGGGGGCTTCTCTCATCTCGGTCATAGGCACGTCCGCCGGCGCGCAGGCAGCCCACCGCCGAGAGGGTTTCTCAAATACGCGAATCGGGCTGTTTCTCGAGATCGCCACAACCCTGGGTGCTGTGTGTGGCGCTTACCTGTCAACCGACACACCGACGAAATGGATTGCTATCATCTTCGGTCTGGTGCTCGTCTATTCGGCCACTGCTTCTCTGCGCAAGAAGAAACGTGCTGACGTGTTCCGAAAGCCCGACCCCCTTGCTGCAAAACTGTGTCTGACGGGAACCTATCCCGAAGGAGGGGCGCTTGTTCCGTATTCGGCCCGCAGAGTGCCTCTAGGTTTCGGCTTGATGTTCGGAGCAGGCACTCTATCTGGTCTGCTTGGAATCGGCTCGGGCGCCGTTAAAGTGTTGGCGATGGACGAAGCAATGCAAATCCCCTTCAAGATTTCGACCGCGACCAGTAACTTCATGATCGGAGTTACAGCGGCTGCAAGCGCAGGAGTATATCTCAGCCGCGGCTATATCAATCCCGCAGTCGCTATGCCCGTAACCATTGGTGTCCTCCTCGGCTCCCTGCTCGGATCCCGCTTCCTGGTCAAGGCACGGGTAAGATCCGTGCGAATTATCTTTGCCATCGTGATCGCTCTTCTTGGAGCTGAGATGATCTTCAATGGACTCACCGGAAGGTTGTCATGAACGGTGTAGGTGTGCGCACCCCGTGCGATTCGGCCATCCATGATTCGGCTATCCAGGGAGCAATGAGCACAATTCTGCGTCTGTTGACGGTCGTGGCCGGGATGGTGATTCTAACCGGCGGAGCGCTGCTGCTCCTCCGTCACGGAGATGCAGTCACGAGCTTTCATACGTTCGCCGGCGAACCAGCCTCGCTCAGGCTTGTGTCAGAGATCGTGGTGGGAGCAATGCATGGGCAGTGCCTCGCGGTGGTGCAATTCGGAATTCTCCTGTTGATCGCTACCCCGGTCCTTCGCGTGCTGTTCGTAGGAATCAGCTATTTCATCGAAAGGGATTGGCTATATGTCCTCGTGACTGCGATCGTTCTTGCAGTCCTCGGATCGAGTCTGATGCGACATAAACTGTAACCGCTCGCCGTTTGGCTGTCAGGACGGTAAGAACATTGCAGGATGAGTGCTAAGCAATGGACGGCGCACTAATTAACTTTCACTTCCGATGGCTCCAGAGGGATACAGGGGCATGATCGTGTCGCCGCGCCGAACCGTGATCCGGGATGTTCTGCGAAGTGTCACTTCTTCATGATGCTCATGCGCGCAAAAAGTTTCCAGCAAGAAGTGCATAATCCGCGCCTGCTCGGCGCTACGTTTTGAGAAGCGGGAAAAGGCGCATAAGCGTTTGCCGCAGGGAGGGAGGTTGAGTTGTGGAAGACATCATTGCAGGCTTTTTGAAATTCCAGCGGTATGCCGGCATTAAGGATGTGCGGATCGCCGAATTGGATCGGCTCTTCCATTGGCCTCAGGGCCGTCGTCCGGATGGCCACCCGGGACGAGCGACCTCGGTCTGTAGGTTCGCGCTCCTACCCGTAAGGCCGAACTCAATCCAGCATTCATTCTTTAGCACTAATAGTCTGCCCGAATGTCCATCAAAGAGGAATTCCGTACAAGGAGGAGATTATGAAGAGAGAGACAACGAGTGCAGGCAGGTGGCTTCTTCCCAGCCGTCGCCAGTTCGTCCAGGGGTTAGCTGCCGGAGGAGTGATCGCCGGTCTGGAATGGGGGGGATTCCCAGCGTTTGGCGAGGCTGGGCAGCTGCCTGAGCATCGGTCGTGATGGTGTTCACCACCTACGAGGAAGGCACGGCGGCGCAGGTTCTGCAGTGGTATCGGATGCGCTGGCAAATAGAACTCGTATTCAAGCGGCTGAAATCCCTGCTGCGCCTGGGCCATCTGCCCAAGTACGACGATCGCAGCTCCCGAGCCTGGCTCTATGGGAAGCTGCTGATAGCGCTGCTCACGCAAAAACTGATCCGGACCGGCCGCGATATTTCCCCCTGGGGGTACCGTCTACAGGAGCCCCCAAGCCAGCCCATGGCGTGAATTCCTCTTCGCGCTCCATCAAATCCAGCGAGCCATCGAACCCCTTCTCACTCTAAGAGAGACCCTGGACAGATGGCCGGAGATCGCACGTGACTTGGGGGAATCAAAGCGCAAGAGAAAGCTGCAGGACCTATCCTTAAGTTAGCGCTTATGTAGGTCGATATCCCGGGAACCGGTCCATTCGATTTCGTTCAAGATGTGAACGGCTCCGCCGTACTCATACGTTATCGCAATGAGTCCGGCTTCGCCACTCTGAATGTTCACAAAATAGCCCGGCCTGTGATCACTCTCCTTCCCGCCCTTGAGCTCTCTCACAGCACGGAAGTGATCGACAATACTGGATTGCTAGTATTCGCAACGAACACAGGACCACACCCA
>DASYBJ010000209.1:0-4799 GCA_036500845.1 Acidobacteriaceae bacterium | reverse complement strand
GCTATCACCTCGCAGTTGACTCCCAGCGCCGCCAACTGCCAGTAGAGTACATAGCCAGTCGGTCCGGCCTCATAACAGGCCCGCAGCTTCTCTACTGGGCCAAGCTTCTTTATCAGCTTGCCTATCGATTCCCCGCGGTTCGCAATCGTCCCAAGGCTTCGTACCTCTCCATCCGGCTCGGCAATCGCTACGGCAATTGTTTCGGCATGGACATCTAAACCCAAAAATCGTACCTTCTCCTTCATGACCGGTTCCTCTCCGCTTGTGGCTCTGAGCTGTGACTCTCACTGAATTCACAGCCTAACCCACGGTCAGCGCATTGGACCGGTCACTCCATTCTGACTAACCCGAGACGCGAGCACTTTGAAGTTCCGCGATTCGACGATCGAGATAACGCCGTTCAACGGCGTTCGTAGTTAGAACAAGCGCGCGATTGTAGCTTTCGAGTGCTTCCCCGCTGCGTGCTATGCGCCGTAGCAGATCGGCCCGAGCTGCATGGTATAGATAATAGGAATCGAGTTCACCGCAGGAACCGAGTTCGTCGATCAGTGCCAAGCCGCGCTCTACATCTCCACTCATGGCGACGGCTACCGCATGGTTGAGCAACACGACCGGTGAGGCTTGGATCGTACTGAGGATCGCGTACAGCGCGGCGATCTGCTTCCAGTCGGTCTCTTCGGCGGACTTGGCTTCCGCGTGGACCGCAGCAATGGCTGCCTGTAACTGATAGGGCCCAAAATTGCGGCGGCCTAGCGCACGTTCAACGAGCCGTATGCCTTCGACGATCTGGTCCTGGTGCCACCGCGAGCGATCCTGTTCCTCGAGCAGTATCAGTTCCTGAGTGGGCCCTTCGCGAGCATCGCGGCGCGAATCATGGAGCAGCATCAGAGCCAAAAGGCCCAGGTTTTCCGGGTTGTTTGGAACGAGTTCGGCGAGAAGACGCGTCAGGCGGATTGCTTCTGTGCAGAGTTCTCGCCGTACGAGGTTTTCGCCGGAACAGGATGAGTAGCCTTCATTGAAGATGAGATACAGAACCGCTTGTACGGAATGAAGACGTTCTGGCAAGCGTTCCGCAGGAGGAACCTCGTACGGTATCCGCGCTTGCTGAATCTTGCGCTGGGCACGTACCAGCCGCTGGGCCAAAGTCGCCTCCGGCAGGAGAAAAGCATGTGCGATTTCGCGAGTGGTCAGCCCGCCAAGTGTGCGAAGCGTCAGTGCAATCCGCGCTTCTTCGTTCAGCGCCGGGTGGCAACAGGTGAAGATGAGCCGGAGCCGGTCATCTTCAAGGGGCATGCTCATGGAATCGCCGATCGCGCCACTGCGTGCTTCGATCTCGTATTGCAGTTGATCTTCATTGGTCCGTCGCGTCCGCTCGCGGCGGGCGTAGTCAATGAGCTTCCGGTGAGCGGTGGCCGTGATCCAGGCAGCCGGATTGTCTGGTATGCCCTTGGCTTGCCAGCTTACGAGGGCACTGGCCAAAGCGTCCTGCATCGCTTCTTCGGCCAGGTCGAAAGACTGCGAGACGCGAATGAGTCCAGCGATAATGCGCCCCGACTCCTTCCGGAAGACTGACTCGACGATCGTGCGTAAGTCATCCATTCTGGAGCTGAGGCTTTGGAATTTCGCGGATGGGACGAACCTCGATGCATCCGGCTCCGCCACGGCAAGCCGTAGGAATCTTGGCTGCCCAAGCGAGAGCCTCGTCGAGATCCTGACAGTCGAGGATATAGTACCCCGCTAGCTGCTCTTTCGTTTCCGCGAACGGACCGTCCGTGAGCAGGACGTTGCCGTTCTGCACCCGGACGGTGGTCGCAGTAGCACTCGGCTCGAGCGGATCGGCTGCGCAAAAGATACCACGACGGTTCGTTTCGTCCATTACGGTTCGATGCGTCGCAGCGACCGCGCGCAGTTCTTCCTCTGTCGCCTGCTCATTTTCTTGCGAGTAGATCAGCATGATATAGCGCATAGCAGTCTCAGTCTAAGTGTGCCGTAAGATCGTAGCTCCAGATTTGGGGAAAATTGGTGTCGGATTTCACTTCGCCGATCTGTTCGGTGTGTCTGGCGGTATGCGCCCCGACGGCCAGCAGCCACTGGTAGCCATCCCACGGGCCGTAGACCGGATGGGGCACGACATGTCCGCGGAGTGACGGGCTGAGCAGCAGTTGGATCGTTTTTTGGCGGCTCCCGGTGAAATGCTGCAATGCTTCTACACCACTCCATCTGTGCGTGGGGCAGACCGACTCCGGGGCCTTGACCCTCCTGGTCCGTTTGGGTACTTCCTTCAGGATCAAATCATCGATCTGGATTCGATCCGCTTCGGATGGTGCCGGGGCATCGCTCATTTTCCCGACGATGGCATGAACACGGTCTTCGATCAGCGCGACATGTTCGACGATCTCAGCAATGGACCAGCGATCTATGGCCGGTTTGAACTCCCATTGCAAGTTGGAAAGTCCGACGGTCGATTCGACGAAAGCCTCCCTGGTCATTGATAGAAGGCGTGAGGCTCGTTCGATCTGTTCTGGCATCAATTCGGGATGCGAGACGACGTGAGAAAGAGTGGTAGCCATGATGTCTCCTTGGAGTGAGTGACGTCAAATCAGGGGCGCAACGCCGGATCGAGGCGGTCCGGCGTCGCATAGGCGCTACGAGAAGACCATGATGGGACGAACTTCGATGGAACCGTAGCGAGCGGCCGGGATCCCGGCAGCCGTCGCTGCGGCTTCATCGATGCTATTTGCCTCAATGAGGTAATAGCCTCCGAGTTGCTCCTTCGTTTCAGCGAAGGGGCCGTCTGTGGTGAGAGCTTTGCCGTCGCGTACGCGAACGCTTTTGGCGGAGCCGGTGGGCTGCAGTGCGTTTCCGCCTTGGATGGCAGCAGCGTGCTTTTTGCCGAAAGCGCCGTATTCGGCGAATTCGGACTCGGGAAACCCCTTCGCAAAGCGTTTTTCGTCTTCGTAGATTAAGAGTAGGTATTGCATGGATTTTTCTTCCTCCTTGTGAGTGCGACGCTCGGGCTCAGCCAATTCGACAACAGCACAAAAAAAAATCACGGCCTGCACCTTCGTCGTCCGGGAACCGCTTGCCGTCGTGCAGGGACCCCGAGTGCAGAGGGAAACTCACGGCAGAACCGTTCGGCTCGCTGCTGAAAGCGATCTTGATGACTGGATCTGCATCTGCAAGAACGTTCATGGTTATGCCCGATCCAATGAGCTCCGCACGGCGATTGTGAACCAGACCGCAATCGAGGTCGACCTGCAGGGAAGGATGACAGGCTATTCGACGATCCTGGGCTTCATGGGCCATGCAGTTGCTGAGACGAACGACGACATCAAGGACTTGATCGGCGCTGCGCCCGAGTACGCATGACCAGGCTTTCTAGTGCCCACGAGAAATCATGACCTGTTTCGGTGGTGCCTTGAACAGGGTTTGCGAGTGGGATACATGCTTAACCTCATGAGCGTGGGTCTTTATAACGAGCCTTGCGGGTCGTTTCTGCCGTCCGCTATTTGCTGAATCAAATCGAGAGCTTCAATCTTTGCGGGATGGATGCGTAGTCGTCACCGTAAGATACAACCCAGCTATTTTCGGCGGCGATGTTGTGACGGGACCAGTCGAGACGTCCCAGCCTCCTCGCCGAGTGCGTATAATTTAACTCAGCCGCCTTTGCAATCAGAAAACCCGCCGCTTCAACCGCTGTGCAAGAGCCCTTAGATTTAGTCCGCAAAAATTTTCAAAGCTCGTCACCGGCTCATCGAAAATTCCAGGAGAACCATGCATGGAGAGGATGATCACCACAGTCCAGCAGCACATACTCTATCAACAAGAAAAATTTGCAGATGCCACAGGAGCGTTTTCCTGGCTGCTTTCAGGCATTACGCTCGCCGCAAAGATGATTGAAGCGAAGGTCCGTAGTGCAGGTCTTCTCGATGTAATCGGAGAGATCGGACGAACCAATGTGCAGGGCGAGAGGCAACAGAAGCTGGATGTATACGCCAATCAGGCGTTGCTTCACTGCCTCGGCGTGAGAGAAAGCGTAGCCGCTCTTATCTCAGAGGAGAACGAGCAGCCGGTCACTTTCAACCGCAGCGGAGACGGTGGGAAGTACATTATCGTGTTCGATCCACTGGACGGCTCTTCGAACATCGACGTGAACGTAAATATAGGGACAATTTTCTCCATTCTTCGTAGCAGACAACAGGATTGGAATGCCGCGCTTCTGCAGCCGGGCTCTGAGCAGGTTGCGGCCGGGTACGTGTTGTACGGGCCCTCCACGGTTCTCGTGTATACCGCCGGGCATGGTGTCCATGGCTTCACCTTAGATCCCACCATTGGGGCCTTCGTATTAAGTCACGAGAAAATGATTATGCCGGATCATGGCCCTTACTATTCCGTGAACGAAGCCAATAGCGAGAACTTTCCGGCAGGATATCGGAAGTTTCTGTCGAAGCTGCGCGGAGGCAAGCTGGGGAGAACGTATAGTTCCCGTTACATCGGTTCGCTCGTGGCCGATTTCCATCGCACGCTACTGAAGGGCGGAATCTTTCTGTATCCCGCTACCGTCAAGCAGCCGGACGGCAAGTTGCGTCTGCTCTACGAAGCAAATCCACTGGCCTTCATCGCGGAGCAAGCAGGCGGCATGGCAGTAAATGAAAGCGGACGGATCCTCGACATCCAGCCGGCATCCATCCATCAACGGACTCCGCTGGTCATCGGGAGCAGAGACGAAGTAAGAGAACTGCAGAACTGCCTCGCCGCTTGAGAGTTTCGGCCTCCCTTGAATTCTGTTCTGGGTTCGG
>DASYBJ010000208.1:0-12637 GCA_036500845.1 Acidobacteriaceae bacterium | reverse complement strand
TTCGTTTGCTTCGCATATCGATCTCCTTGTCTCGTCGGCGCCGCCGGATGGAGACGCACGGACACAATCGGACACCTGGTGGGTACCTTCCAGCGGTAAGGCGCAGAATTGCAGCCGTTCCTCGACTTGCCGTTGAATGCTGTGTTTTGCCGTCGCCGGGCCGCGGACATTACAATTCGGGTTCCCGGGGCTCGCGACAACCGCGGATCAATCAGGAGAGCGCGATGGGCGAACCATTCTCTGGAACACCGCCATCGGTGAGACCGCTTGAAGACCGGCTGGATTCGTGGAAGGAGATCGCGGCATACCTCAAACGCGACGTGACGACCGTCCAACGCTGGGAAAGGCGGGAGGGGATGCCCGTCCACCGGCACCTGCACGACAGGATGGGCTCGGTCTACGCGTCTCGGGCGGAGTTGGACGCGTGGGCGTGCAGCCGGAATCTTCAGCCAGCGCAGGAGAACGGGACCAGTGCCCCCTCGCAAAATACTCCTGCGCCGCCGCCGCGCTCGGCAATATCGTCCTTTTTTGCCCGATGGAGGTTCATCTTCCCGCTAGTCACGGCGGGAGCCGTGCTGGCGATAGGCGCGATCCTGTGGCTTCAGAGGACGGAGCACTTCTGGCGAAACCCCATCGCTGACGCGCGATTTCAAACAGTCACGGACTTCGATGGAGCGGAGCAGGCTGCCGCCGTGTCACGCGACGGTCATTTCGTTGCGTTCCTGTCGGACCGGGACGGACCGATGGACGTCTGGGTTACCCAGGTGGGTTCGGGACAGTTCCACAACTTAACCCGTGGCAGCGCGCTTGGGCTCCCCAATCCATCGCTCCGCACCCCGGGGTTCTCGCCCGATGGTTCGTTCGTCACATATTGGGTACGCAGGCAAAACAGCTCGAGCAGCTACAGCATCGGCATATGGGCGGTGCCAACGCTGGGCGGAGAGCCGAGGCCGTACTTCGAAGGCGCCGCCGAACTCGACTGGTCACGCGACGGCTCCCGGCTCGTGTACCACACACCCGGATCCGGAGACCCGATGTTCGTATCAGACAGCAATCGCCCATCTAGCGGCCCGCCCATCTTCACCGCGCCTCCCGGGCTCCACTCTCACTTTCCCTTGTGGTCGCCCGACGCGAAATTCATCTACTTCGTCCGGGGCGAGCTCCCAGACAAACTGGACATCTGGCGGATCCCTTCAGCCGGTGGAACTCCTGTACGGATTACGTCGCACAACGCACGCGTGACGTATCCCGTTCTATTGGATCGGCGCACATTGCTGTACCTCGCCAGCGATCCCGACGGTTCGGGGCCATGGCTCTATAGCATGGACGTCGAGCGCCGCATTCCCCACCGGCTTACCTCTGGCTTTGACCGGTACACATCCCTGGCCGCCAGCGCTGACGGTCGCCGCCTGGTTGCCACGCTCGCAAATCCGAAGAGAACACTCTGGCGTTTGCGGATCGCTGATTCACCCTCCAAAGTGCCGACAGCAGCTCAAATCTCGCTGACGACCGGCACGGGATTCTCCCCGCGACTGGGTCCGAATTATCTTCTGTATGTCTCTGCGACCGGTACGAGCGAGAGTATCTGGAAGCTCGCCAACGGAACCAGCACGGAGTTGTGGAGTGGTCAGGCAGCGCGAATCTTTGGCGGCCCGGCAATCTCACCGGATGGACCGTCTATCGCATTCTCGGTCCGGCAACACGGCCAGACATTCTTGTATGTGATGCAGGCGGACGGAACGGACGCGCGGATTGTGACCGATTCGCTCGCCTTGCAGGGCGCTCCAGCATGGGCGCCCGACGGCCGATCCATCACTTCGGCAGCGGACGATCGCGGCGTCACACACCTCTTCCGCATACCGCTCGACGGCCACTCCCCCGCTCCCTTTGTCCGGGGGTACTCGCTCGATCCCGCGTGGGCCCCCGACGGCCAATTCGTTGTCTACTCGGGGCCGGACATCGGTACCACGTTCTCGGTGAAAGCCGTTACGACCGAAGCCGCACCACATCCCCTACCGGCCCTGACCCTGACTCGCGGGGCTCGACACCTCGCTTTCCTGCCTGGAGGACGGGCACTTGTGCTCCTGCGAGGAGAGATTCAACATAAGAATCTCTGGCTGGTCGACCTGGAGACGGGCGCGGAGCGGCAGTTGACTAGCCTCGCCCCTGACTTCGACATTCGCGACTTCGACATCTCCCCAGACGGCCGTGAAGTTGTCATCGAACGAGTGCAGGAGCGCTCGGATGTGGTGCTGATGGATCTTCACAGAGACGCCGACTAAAGGCCAACGGGCAATCTGGATGAGCGACTAATCGGACGCAATGCACGGTTCCGTTATGGGCCGAGCAAATAGCGGATCAAGCCGAACCCAACGCTCAGCAGGATCAGGTGAATCACATGAACCTTGAATCTTCGCATTAGCACAAGCGAAAGAATCACCCAGCCCAGAGAGATTGCATCCAGCCCGCTGAACGCAACTCTTCCTAAGGGAAAGATGACAGCCTTCCCTAGGAAGAGCGCCAGGTCAAGAATCGCGCCGACGACGACAGCAGTGATTAATCCCAAGACGCCCTGAATCTTCGGCTTGCCGTGTGTTCGCTCCACCAGCGGCGCGCCGGCAAATACGAAAAGGAAACACGGCAGGAAGGTATAGAACGTTGTTGCGAGCAGCCCCAGCGCACCCATCCACAGTGAGCCATGGAAATGGTTGTACCCGGCCATGAACCCTACAAAAGCCACCACGATAATCAGAGGCCCCGGCGTCGTCTCAGCCAATGCGAAGCCGTCCATCATCTGGACTCTGGTCAACCAGTGCAGCTTCAACACCGTAACCTGCGCTACATACGGAATGACTGTGTACGAGCCGCCGATGGTGACGAATGCGGTCTTCGTAAAGAACAGCACCAGGCTGGTCCAGAAACGGAAGTCCTCGACGAAGTAGTAGAAAGCAAGCAGCGGCACAAGCCATAGCAGCAGAACGACCGCTGTCAGCTTCGTGGCTGGCTTCAGGAGAGGCTCAGGCTCCGATGTCACCGAGGTTAGGCTGATACAGTAGCCCTGCTCGTCGTTCTCTTCGGCGCCTGCGTCGCCCGGTACGGGAAGAAGGCCAGGTTTCAGCCACCCGAGAACGATACCCAGGGCAATAACGCTGAACATAGCCTGCAGCAGCGAAACATCAAAAAAGAACATGCCTGTAAACGCGGCTGCAGCGACAACCCACTGCACAACGCCGCGAAGTGCTCTGATCGCAACTCGTTCGAGAGCGATCACGACCAGAGCGATGACAGCTGGCTTCAGGCCGTTGAACATCGCAGTGATCGACGGCAGGTTGCCAAATCGGACATAGATCACGCTCAGCGCCAACAGCACGAACGTGGAGGGGAGTACGAAGAGCGTTCCGGCAACGACTCCGCCTCGCTTGCCATGTAGCTTCCACCCGATATAGATGGCGAGCTGCTGCGCCTCCGGTCCCGGCAGGATCATGCAGTGGCTCAGCGCATGGAGGAATCTTCCATTACTGATCCACCGCTTCTTCTCAACAAGGTCGTCGTGCATGATGGCGATGTGAGCAGCCGTGCCGCCGAAGCTGATCCATCCCAGCCTGAACCAGAAACGCAGCGCTTCCGTGAAGGAAGGTTGCTGCACCACGGATGAAGCGCTTGTCCCGCAGCACTTCATCTCACTAGAGCGAGGCGGATGCCTCGAAAGAAAAATTTGGATGGGTTTGTAACCACATTGACATTATAACGTCATATTGTCACTGGACATGCTTATCTTCGCGCGATCTTCCTTCGCGCGTTGCGGTCTACAATCTCGATCCATAAGGAGCTATCCAACATGAACGACACCAGCGCATCATCGGAACGGGTATATAGCAGCCGCTTTACGTTCTTAAATCGACCGGGCGTAGCCCGCTGGGCTCTCATTCCGCTACGGCTGATTGTTGGTTATGGTTTCATGCAGCATGGTTTGGCCAAGCTGTCGAAGGGGCCTGAAGCCTTCGCCGCAATCCTGCATGCTATCGGCGTGCCCGCTGCTCATCTCATGGCATGGCTTACCATTCTGATTGAAACCATCGGCGGGCTCGCCGTCTTACTGGGAGCATTCGTCCCCCTTGTCAGTCTGCCGCTGGCAGTGCTTCTCTTGGTGGCGATCTTTACCGTTCATCTACCTTACGGGTTCAGCTCGATCAAGTTGATGAGCGTGACCTCCGGCCAACCCCAATTTGGGCCGCCGGGTTACGAGTGTGACCTGCTCTATCTTGCTTGCCTCGCGGCGCTCGTCGTCGGTGGCCCTGGGCCAATGGCGATCAACGGTTATCTCAAGAGGAAGGAATAGCGTCTTTTAGAATCTGGGCAGGACGTGCCGCCGAAACGGATCATCGCGAGGCCTTTCGCGCCAGGCGTGTCACGAAGCAGACGAGATCGCCTCGGTAGTACAGCCTCTCGTAATCGACTGGCCGGCCGCCGGTAGAGTATGAGGTTCGTTCAATGCGAAAGATCGGACTGCGTTGCTTTACTCTTAGCGCCGCGGCGACCTCGGCCTCGGCTGCCACGGCCTCTAGCTTGTATTCGGCCTCTATCAAGGGAATATCATATTTGCGTTCAAGGAGCGAAAAGATTGGCTCAACCTTCAAGTTGTGTGTGATAACCCTTTTGCCGATCTCCAAGGGAAGGTAGGTCTCATCGAAGGAGATGGGGATGCCATCCGCCAGACGCACACGGCGGATTCTGACGACGCGCTCACCCTTTGTTAGAGCGAGTTGACGCGCCACAGTGGTATCGGCAGTCACAATCCCTTTACCGAGCACGCGGGCCGTTGGCTTGCGGCCAACTGCTTGCATATCCTCCACGAATCCGCTCAACTCTGTAAGCTCCTGCGTGATTTTGGGTGCCGCGACAAATGTGCCTTTGCCGCGGCGAATCTCGACCAGACCCCGGCTGACGAGATTCTGAATAGCCCGGCGAACGGTAATGCGGCTGACCTCGAATCGCGCAATGAGGCTGTCTTCGGTCGGCAGTTGGTCGCCGACCTTCAGGGCTCCATCAGTGATCTCGCGGGCGAGAACCGTTTCAACGCGTGAATAAAGAAGAGAATCCTGTGCGGCTGACATGAAGAGATCATAACGTCGTATTGGGACCATCATTCGCGCGTTGAAGCTTGATTCTTATGCGCGTACTGCTGATCTGCGTCTTTAGCGGGCAGGTCGCAACTGTAGCCACCTACTACCGGGTTGATAGAAGATCGCTGACACTGCCAAGCTTCAACGGAACCTCACTGACGAGCGCTTCTCCGTGATGAACGCCAATCAGCGAGCCGAAGAACCGGTCGCGAGACTCCAGCCCGAATAGGTAGTCATCCATTCCAAGCGGCAGAACCCCGAAACCCTCAGCCGTTTTTGCAAACTGCGAAGCGTGCATCCGAAGAAGTTCGAGTTTACGGTTGTAGATCTCAGAAATGTCGACGACCATACTAGGCTGCCTGAAATGGTGCAAAAGGTAATAAAGGTAAGCTGAAGGCTTGTGTGGTGGATTCAGGTCGTTCGACTTTCTCAGTGTGCAATAGACAGCGGCATTCCGGATGAGGCGCCCCGTCGCTGCATGGTCGGGGTGACGGTCCTTCCAATAGGGTGCTAACACTAGCTTAGGACGGTATCGCCGGATAACGCTGGCAATATGCTTACGGTTCTCTATCGAATCGATCACTCCACAGTCAGGTAAGCCGAGGTTTTCACGAAACCGGGCACCCATCCAGGATGCGGTTTCCTGCGCCTCTTTGTCGCGTTCCTCACTCGTACCTCGAGATCCCATCTCACCTCGGGTGAGATCCACAATACCGAAGGAAGAACCCCGCGCCTTTAACGTCAGTACCGTTCCGCCGGCACCCCATTCCACATCGTCAGGGTGCGCACCAAAGAGGAGAACGTCTATCGTCATCCCGTCGCTGCGATGCTGGTTCTGTTGATCACTGATCATCTCGTCTCGATATTACATCTCGGGTTCGCCATGCAGCTTCGCGACAGCACCGTAGACTTCCACCATGGAGACCCGCTGGATACTCTTTTTTGTATAAGGGCGCGAAGTTCAGGCTCGCAGCGCGACGGACGGGTTCGACCTCCAGAATCCCGCATCATTCGTATCAAAGGATGACGTCGTTGGTTAGATCACAAGTTTATTCTGTGTTGCACGAGGTTATGTACATATAACTGCACGAAAGCCAAAGTTCTACTTCGTAACACTCTCGCAACAATGCGCTGTCAGTTTCAAGAGCATGGCAAGCGCATTTCGAATGACTTCAACGGCAATACTCTCCTACTAATCGTGCACGCCTGATCCTGGATTGGCACGCCTTGAGGACGGTCACGGATGCGACTGCCAGGTCAATCGCTCAAACCACAAACCAAGATCATTGTAATGAAGCCACCAGCTGTTAAGCGCGGGGTGATCTCCACAGCTCCCCACGCGGCACACAAGAGAAACTTCTGCTTACTAAAACTAAAAATAACTGGGAGCTGATCACCGACATGCGCGATTCAGGAGGACACTTCATGAAACTGGCCGCTGCGTGCGCAGCCTATTGTTGCTCGACACCTCTCCATGCTGTATCCGCAGAGAAGGTGAAGAGGTGGCAGAAATCGGTCATCCCCATGTGGATTGGGGGAATTCTTTCGCTTACTACACTTGCTTACGCGCAGTCCCCGAATGCATCCGCGACTGGTCAAGTCACCGATTCCAGCAAAGCAATCATCGTCGGCGCACACGTTCTCGCCGTCGACGTGAGCACCAATATCCGCTATGACGCCACGACCAATGGCGCCGGCGAGTACTACTTTCCGAATCTGTTACCCGGCACCTATCGAATGGAGGCCGAGAAGGCTGGCTTCAAAGCTGTGATAAAACCGGACATCGTCCTGCACGTTCAGGATAGTGTCGAAATCAACTTTGAGCTGGCTATCGGGTCCACATCCGACAGCATAACCGTCGGAGGCGGCGAACCGCTGGTGCAACTCGCTACCTCCGAGCTCGGTACCGTGGTCGACGCGAGAACCATACGCGAACTACCGCTGAACGGCCGCTCTTGGACCGACCTGGCGACGCTCCAGCCGGGGGTTGTGGCCGTCGAGACGCAGGCGTCCTACTCCGCGGCTGCCGACCGCGGCAATCGCGGCTTCGGTTCTCAGTTGAGTATCTCCGGCGGACGTGTTCGGGAGAACAGCTATCGCATAGACGGAGTCAGTGTGAACGACTACAGCAACGGAGGGCCGGGAAGCGTCCTCGGCGGTACTCTGGGCGTTGATGCGATTGAAGAGTTCTCGGTACTGACCGCGAACGCCCCGGCAGAATACGGGCGGACCTCAGCCGGCGTGATCAGCGCCATCACTCGATCGGGAAGCAACGATGTGCATGGATCCGCCTATGAGTTCTTGCGTAACAGCGCGCTGGACGCTCGAAACTACTTTGACTCAGGTAGCGTGCCGCCTTTCAAGCGCAATCAGTTCGGCGGCGCGGTCGGCGGTCCCCTCTGGAAGAATCACACGTTTTTATTCGCCGACTACGAAGGGAATCGGCAGTCCACCGGGATAACGAACATCGTAACCGTTCCTTCCGCCTTGGCGCGAGCCGGACATCTTTCCGCAGGAGATGTGCACGTCGATCCCTCGACCCAGAAGTATCTCGCGCTTTGGCCCCTGCCAAACGGACCTCTTCTTGCTGGAGGAGATACCGGATTTTACAAGTTTGCGGGACAGCAGGTAGTCAATGAGAACTTCGCAACTGGCCGCCTTGATCACAAACTTACGGGCAGAGATAGTTTGTTTGGCACTTTTACGTTCGATGACACGCCCTACCGCTCGCCCGATAACCTAAACGCCGTTCTGCTAAGCGATCGCACTACCCGGCGTACCGTTGCGGCCCAGGAGACCCATGTGTTCAGCGCCTCGGTGTTGAACAGTTTGCGTTTTGGCCTCAATCGGGAAGGCGTGCAGGACAATCTGAGTGCAAAAGCCTTGAATCCGGCGGCTGGCGACCTGTCTCTCGGCGCGATTCCCGGAGAACCCGCGGCGCAGGTCAGCGTCGGTGGCCTCACACCGTTCAAGGGCGGCGCTGAGGACGCCACGCGTTTCCTGTGGACTTCATATCAACTTTACGATGATGCCTCCTTTACGCGGGACCGGCATTCGCTGAAGTTTGGGGTTGCCTTCGAGAACATGCAATCCAACATTGAGTACTATTCCTATGTCACTGGCCTCTTCTCGTTCGGTTCTCTCAATGCCTTCCTTACCAACAAGCCATCACGATTCCGGGCAGCTCTTCCCGGCCTGACGACGCCACGCAGCCTGCATGAGAAGTTGTTCGGTGCCTATGCTCAGGACGATTGGCGCTTACGAACCAATCTCACCCTGAATCTGGGGCTGCGCTACGAGATGACCACTGTGCCAACCGAAGCCAACGGCAAGATCTCCACGTTGTTGAGCTTGACCAGTCCGGTGAACCATCTGGGCAGTCCCCTTTTTAGCAACCCAACGCTGTTGAACTTCGAGCCGCGGATTGGGCTTGTCTGGGGTCCAGGGGGTGACGGGCGGACCGCCATCCACGCTGGTTTCGGAGTCTACGACGTGCTGCCATTGCCCTACGAGTTTCAGAATATGGAAACCCGGGCTGCTCCTTTCTACCTGTTGGCCTCCACGTCCAAGCTCCCGGCTGGTTCGTTCTACCAGGGAGGACTCGCACAGCTCACCTCAAATACGCTGTCGGTTACCTATATCGATCAAAAGCCGAAAAGGAATTACGTCATGCAGTGGAACTTCAACATTCAGCGCGAACTCACCAACAACCTAACTGCGACGATAGGGTATGTCGGCTCCCATGGCGTCCACCAGCCTATGCGAGTTGACGATGCGAATATCGTGATGCCCACTTTAACCGAGGCTGGTTACGTCTGGCCCTCTCCGGCGGGAAGCGGTACGCTGGTAAACCCCAACTTCGGAGAGATCAGATCCATGCAATGGATCGGCACCTCCGTCTACCATGCCCTTCAACTCAACCTGACGCAGAGAATGGCCCATGGCTTCCAGCTTCGCGGTTCCTATACGTGGGGTAAGAGCTTTGATACCGGTTCCTCTACCATTGTTGGCGACGAATTCCTCACCAGTATGTCCAGCCTTTCTGCCTTCGACCTTAGGCTGAATCGCGGGGTATCGGATTTCAATATCGCCCAGACCTTAGTGATCGCCGGGACATGGCAGGTCCCAGGTCCGGGCTCGTTATCCGGGCTGCTGGGTTGGGCAGCGAAGGGGTGGGAGATGAGCGGGCTTCTAAAGGCCAACACCGGCGTTCCCTTTACTGCCACCTTCGGTACCGATGGCGACCCCCTTGGCCTCAACAGCAGTGACCCCTGGGATTATCCCAACCGCATCACCGGCCCTGGCTGTGGTTCGCTGGTGAACCCAGGAAACCCCAACCACTATATAAAGACAGAATGCTTCGCGCTCCCCACTGCGCCATCGCAGACGTTCTACTCAAAGTACTGCGATCCGAGTTTCGGATATCCAACGTGCATCAACCTGCGCGGTAATGCGGGGCGTAATATCCTGACCGGACCCGGTCTCACCAATCTCGATTTCTCTCTGGTCAAGAACAACCACATCGCCGAGTCGCTCAACCTGCAGGTTCGCACCGAGTTCTTCAACCTTCTCAATCGGGCGAACTTCCAAGTACCGCCGCTCATTAATGGCACCGACATCTTTGACTCGACCGGCGCGCCCAATCCCAACGCCGGCGTTCTGACATCGACAACCACGAGTTCACGGCAGATTCAGCTCGGAGTCAAGCTGATCTGGTAGACGCGTTTCAAAGGAAGACCCGCAATTGCGAATCGTATTACTTCGGCCAGAGAGTCTAAACCCGGGCGAATTCGTCAGTTTGACCACGGGTTGGGACTCCCGTCAATACAGAGAAAGCAGAAGCGATTCTGATATCAGAGCGCTAGGACCAGGAAGGTACAACCAGAATGCAATCCAGAAGAGATTTTTTGACATCAGCCGCAGCAGCGGTTGCTTGTAGTAATGCGGTCAAGCCTCTGTTTGGTTTCCAGGGCACCAGCCACGGCAGATTGCAAAGAAGAGTTGTCATCATGTTCGACGGATTTGGTTTGGACTATCTTGAACAGAGCGACCTGCCAACGTTGCGCCGATGGCAGCGTGATGGGTTGTATAAGCAGGTGAAGGGGCTGATGCCATCCGTTACGAATGCCAACAACTCATCCATTTGCTGCGGTGTCTTCCCCAAGGAGCACGGAATTACTGGTAACTCCTACCTCGACACGAGCACTGGTCATGAAGAGTACATGGAAGCTGCTGACCTGCTCATGGCGCCTACCTTATTCGAACATGCAGCCAAGCTCGGCGTGTCCTCAGCTCTGCTATCCAGCAAGAAGAAGACCATTTCACTCTTGAGCCGAGGTGCAACAATCTCGCTCACCGCGGAGGAACCATCGGCGGAGTGGGTTGATCGGCTGGGGCCGGCTCCGCCTATATACAGTCGTGAGATCAACTACTGGACTGTTCGAGCCGCTATCGACATTCTGAGACATCGACCAGAGATCCAGTGTCTTTATGTGCATACGACAGACTATCCGATGCACACCTGGGCTCCAGATGCTCCGGAGTCAAAGGAACATCTCAAGACTCTCGATTCCCTGTTTGCGGAGGCTTGCCAAGCTGCCCCGGACGCTGCATTCCTGCTGACAGCGGATCACGGAATGAACTACAAGACTCACGCCTATGATCTCGACAAGGCCCTCGCAGCGTCAGGTATTCCGATTCGGATATCGATCTCAGCAGAGCGAGATCGATATTACAAACACCACCGCGGTCTCGGCGGAGCTGCATGGGTTTATCTCAATCACCCCGAAGATAAGAAGAAAGTAATGGAGATTCTCGTAGGCCTTACGGGGGTCGAATCCGTACTTACTCGGGAGGAGGCGGTGTCCAAATTCTGTTTGTACGGTCCTCGCATCGGCGATCTATGCGTGTTCGGAGATCGGAACACAGTTTTTGGGCAGTTGGATCAAGCAAGCAGCGAACTGCCGAGCAATTATCGCAGCCACGGATCAATGCATGAATTGGATATCCCCCTGTTTGTCTTCAATGCCGCGGGAGTTCCGCCAGAGGCCTACTTCAGGCATAATCTCGACCTTACCCGCTGGCTCTATCGAGGGTGATGGCTGCATTCATACTTCTTTAACGATCCATCGAGATACTTAGTGCCTGATAGAGAATGGATATCGGGCAAAATGAAGACTGCGCTCACTGCTACGAATGTTCGGGTATTTGAAGCCGTGGCGCGTCTGCAAAGCGTCACCAAAGCTGCTGAGGAGTTGGAGACGAGTCAGCCATACATCTCGAAACAGATCGCCGTGATAGAGGAACAGCTCAACGTACAGTTGTTTTCGCGGGTAGGTCGCCGTCTATATCTCACCCGGGCAGGTGAAATGCTTCAGCAGCACGCGAGAACAGTTGTCGAATCACTGAAACGCGCAGAGGAGATGCTCCTAAGGTCTGCGTCCGCTTCGTGTAAAAAGCTTCGGATCGCGACCAGTACGACCGGGATGTATATGCTCCCAGAATGGCTCGCGGGTTTCGAGGGGAAGGTGTCGGAGTTAGAGACGACGGCTATCGTTACGAGCTGTGACGAGGTGGAGCGGCGGGTCACTTGTGGCGAGGCAGACATAGGTTTCATCGCGAACCGACCGCGATCCCGCAGCTTGGCCGTGACTGTTGTGGCTGAGGATAGTCTCGCGCTGGCGGTTCAGAAGGGTCATCCTCTCGCCACCCGCTCTTCCGTCGGACTAGACGAGCTCAGGAAGGAACGGTTTATTGTTCGTGAGCCAGAATCGGCTTCGCGAGCACTCACCGAAAAGAGGATTTTTCAGAAGCGCCCAGACTGGCGATTTCGACTGCAGATCAATCACATCGATGCAATCAAGTCTTCCCTGGAAGAGGGCCTCGGGATTTCCTTCATCTCTAAGCGGGCGATCGATCGAGAACTGCAGTCCGGAACGCTTGCCATGGTTCCTGTCGACGGTGTAGATCTTCGCAGACCAATCTGCATGCTCACCGATACTCACAAGTTTAGATCAAAAACGGCAATTCACCTGGCGAAGCACATTGCGAATCAAGCGCTGTGAGCTTCCAGAAGCTCCGTGGCTGAGGGAAAGATTCACCACCTTCTTCCAGCGCAACGCGCGCTGTCGGTTGATCCTCTGATACTGCTGCGCGAGGAGTGAATCGGGCTCCCTTCTAACTTGCTGTACAGATGCCTGGAAACACCATTCCGATCACATTTGGCTCACTTTCACACTCCGTATCGACCAGCATCATAAAGACATGATGCCCGATGTTTGCCTTAATACTCGACGGAGGTGGCGTGAAACAAAGCAAAAAGCCAAAAACACAGACGGCCTTGAACCGAAAGGCGCCCGATCTACCTGCAGGCTTGCCAGTACTTGAGGATAGCGTCGAGTTCTTTCGCAGTCGCGAAGTAGTTCTTCGGGATCACACCGTAGAAAACGTCACGCTTCAAATGTTAGCCGCCATAAGCGTTCGAGTCGACAGTTGCAGACTAAGCCGAATAAGCA
>DASYBJ010000207.1:0-7669 GCA_036500845.1 Acidobacteriaceae bacterium | reverse complement strand
AGCGCTCTACAAGAAGATGAGCGGCACGGACGCCGAGAAACAGGCAATCGACAGCACCTCGATCAACTCCTCGGGGGGCACGCTGGATGTGAGCTTCACTTCGAGCGACAGTCAGTTCACCAGCCTGCTGCAGTCGGATCTATTTAAGACGGTAGTGAGATAATGCAGCTGGTGAAGCGGGTCAGCTAAAAAGCGGTCTGGGAAGACGCCGTTAGCAAAGACGGCGTCCGCGACTGCACTCATCGAGGGACCTTCAGCTGACCGATTCTTAGCTGACCGCCTTTTACCTGCTAATACTTTAGCTGTGGATTCCAGCTTACGGCGGAATTGTGTTCTTCGATTGTTACAAGAAGTGATCCCTCCTGCCCTTGGTGCAGTGTCGGCCCTTGCACTGTGTGGTTCTTGCCTGAGTTGTCCTCGAACGAGAGCGAGAGCGGGCCAAAGCCCTGAATCTTGAAACGGTAGTGATACTGGGCTCCACTCGCCAGAGAATCTGTTCCGAAACTCGCGCTCGGGTAATCGAGTTCGACCACGTGGACTGGGGGTCCGTGGTTGACGATCGTCGTGTCGACGACGTGAGAGTGGCAGCCACTGAGCAGCAGGGCTGCTGCAATTGCTGGGAAGCGTGCGCAACATCCTTGAAGCCGGCGAAGTGGAATCTTCACAACAATTCAGCTTCTGAATTTCCGAGCCGGCCATTCGTCTCGTGCATCACAGAACGCTCTTACGCTCAAGGATTCGTGCGGTCAGAACCACCCCAGGTTGATTGTTGTGCAAGGTCAGAGGAAACGCGAGCACGTTCCACACCCACGACTCTCCTTTGCGGGGTAGATTCAGCAGGCCGCGGTACGTCCGGTCGATGTATGTTTCGCGCTTTTCGATGACATCGTGCAGAATGTCCCGCCAATCTGCAGCGAACTCGGGCATTTCTACGAAGACATTTCTTCCCGCGAACCAGTCGCGAGGCCGCTCGAGCAGGCGTGCACAGGCCTCATTGACATATTGCCAATCGCCTTCGCTGTCGAGAATCTCCAAAACTACATCGTCACCGATCGCCATATTGATCCGTGAATAGAAGAAATCACGTGCATCGACGACGACCGGCTTGCCTCTGCGCTTGCTCTCGAAGGAACGCAGCGCCGCGACCAGGTCGTCGATTGAGCTATAGCCCTTCAGGAGATGCATGTCTTCGACACCGCCGAAACGGCGCTCCAAGGTGGCGGAGAGAATGATAATGGGAACTTCGGGACGTCGCTGGCGAAGCACCGCTGCAACGTCGGTGCCGAACTGTCCGGCGCCAAGATGGTAGTCGAGAACCGCGATGTCGATCTGATCGAGCAGTTTTTCCGCTTCTTCGATGGTCGACGCAGTTTCGGTCAAATAGCCGTACTTGCGAAGAATCGTGGAACGCAAGAGCAGATTTTCCGCGCGGTCATCGAGGAGTAACACACGAATGGGTTCTGCGACGAGTTGCAGATTGGATCCGGTTTCACGTTCTCCGTTGGGCAGGTCTTCATCGGTCATGGATTCTACTAAGATGCCTCCAACTTCGGGTTCGGTGTCGGTTCAGACGCTAAAGACCACGAAATCATCGCGAGTTAGGGATTTTCGTTTGTCTTTTGCACTTGCTTGAGAATCTCCGGCAGCCGGCTGAAGAGTGAGGTGGCGCGCAGCCAACGACGATTGTCCATGCCTGGCGAACCGCTCAGCACCTTGCCCGGTGGAATATCTCCATGCAGTCCAGTTTGTCCTGTGGCGATCACGCCGTCTCCGATGTTGCAATGGCCGGCCACGCCCACCTGTCCAGCCAGAACGACGTTCTTGCCAACATGTGTGGACCCTGCCAATCCAACCTGAGCACAAAGGAGAGTGTTCTCTCCTACGCTCGATCCATGTCCCACTTGTACCAGATTGTCGATCTTTGCTCCACGCGCGATGCGCGTGACGCCGACGCTGGCACGATCGATACACGCGTTGGCCTGTATCTCGACTTCATCTTCCACGATGACTGGGCCCGATTGCGTGATCTTGTGCCAGCTCCCTTCATCGTCTTTCGCAAAGCCGAAGCCATCCGGCCCAACGATTGCTCCGTTTTGCACAATTACATTGTCGCCTATGCGACACCCTTCGCGAACAACGGCGTGGGCGTGCGCGAAGAAGTATCTACCGACTTGCACGTTGGGATAAATCACGACGTGAGGCAGCAGGGTCGATCCGGCGCCAATGATTGCTTTCGTCCCTATCACGACGTAGGCACCAATGTGCACGTCCGGACCAATCGACGCTGTTGAGTCGATGACGGCTGTGGGGTGAATCCCGGGGGGATACTCCGGGGATTGATAAAAGACTTCGATGGCTCGCGCGAAGGCGAGGTAAGGGTTCGCGCTGCGCAACGTGGCGGTCTGAATCTCGGGAAATTCGTTGTTGACGATGACAGCGGATGCTTTTGTGGTCCGTGCCAGGGGAGCGTATTTCGGATTCGCGACGAAGGTTATTTGGCTGGGACCGGCCTCCTCAATCCCTGCAACTGAGGTAATTTCCAGCTCCTGATCCCCGTCGCAGGTAGCGCCCAGAATTCGGGCAAGATCACCTAGCTTCATGGGGGAATTGTACTCAAAGCTAGAATGTTCCACTTTGAGGAGTAAAGAGGCTCTCCTGAACCGGTTCTGAAGGCTTCTTCTGGCTCGCGGTGCGAACGACAGCCAGAATTTCCAGCTGCTTGATGGCTGATCGTGGAAGGAAGATACGTTGGGTGTTCGAGCGGCTGTCCGGAGGAACTATCAAGAGCCCGTTGGTGTCGAGGATGCTGGCATCATTCTGGGCCAAACCTTCAATAATGTCATTGTCCTTAAGAGTGGCACGCAACCATAGCCCCTGGCTCCGCGGTCGGCGAGCGAAGGTTTTCGACAGCAAACGCTCGGGAAACTCGGTGTCGCCGGAGTGGAAGTCGCGAACAAAGCAGATCCACTTTATTTCAGGAAGGCGAACCGGGGTCACCTTACCATCAAGGCCAAGAAGGCCGAGTCCGCCCTGCTCGATGAAATCTGCGGTTGGAAGATACCCGGAAATCCACTCCCGGTTTAGCTTCCGTAATATGACTTTCTTACGGTTGGCTGACATGGTGAACGGCTCACATGGCTCATGGAGGAAAACCTATGGCGGCAGGATTGTCGCATGCGCCTACCCAAAGCGCAGCGAAAATAGTGCAAACTGTAGCCAAGCGCGTTACCGTATGATAACTTAGTCCTTTGTGTTTCTTGCCTGGAAAGGCTCTAAGGTATTCAGATGGTGAATGTTAGCCGCAAGACTGGGCACAGTTGGAGCTGCGCGTAGGGCATGCCCGATTATATCTACCTGCTTGAAAATCGTCTCTCCGCTGACCAGCAGAACGCCCTCCGCCACATAGCTCAGGCAGCTCGTGAGGCGGGCATGAACGTGTTCCTCGTGGGGGGCGCGGTGCGGGACCTGACCAGCGGGTCGTCGGTCCGCGACCTTGATGTATCGGTACAGGGGAATGCTCTTAAATTAAAGAAACCACTAGAGAAACATGGCGCCACCTTGTGGGGCGAACACGAAGCCTCACGGACGCTATTCTTCCGTTTTCCGGTGGGCGTCCGGGTCGAGGTCTCGAGTACCCGGCGGGAAGAGTATCCCAAACCGGGGAAACCTGTATATCACTGGGAAGGTATCCTTGAGGACCTGCGCCGTCGGGATTTCACCGCCAATGCCATGGCGTTATCGCTCAATGAGCGCTCCTATGGGCTGCTGATGGATCCGCTCAACGGTGTCGCCGATATCGAGGCGCGCCACTTCCGGTTGGTAAGTAACTATGGTTTCATCGAGGAGCCTGCCCGGCTTTTTCGCGCAGTCCGTTTGGCGACCCGTCTAGGATGGGAACTTGAGGAACGTACCAAGGTTCGCTACGAGAACGCGAAAGAAGAAGGCGTGATCGAAGGCCTTTCCAGCTATCAAAGAGGCTACGAGCTCGAAGAGATCGGGCACGAGGAAGATGGTCTTCGAATCCTGACGGCGCTCGAAGCCGAGGGTTGGATGCGCTATCTCGATCCGGTATGGACGAGCACGAAAGCGGATACCCAACGGCTCGAAGAGATGCACCGGCTTCTCACCCAGTTGCAGCTTCAGGGTGTGAATCCCGACGTTTCCGCTGTGAACATGGAACTACTTACGGCCAAGCTTTCGCCCAAGGAGATTGCCGATCTTAAGAAAATGTTCGTTCGGCCTGGATTCGTCGACGAATGGAATCATTTAGATACCGCGGCCAAGGAGTTCGCCAAGCAATTGACCGGGAAGGATGCCGCGACTCCGTCCGCTACCTGGAAGCTCTTTACATCGGCTGATCCGCAGGCTGTATTGTGGCTGAGCCTGAGCTCTAAGGCCGGGCCCGTTCAGGCGAAGTATAAGAACTTTTTTACCGTTTGGCCGGAAGCCCGGCAAAAGGTTCCTCATACGCTCATGCAAGAGCTGCGGATTACTCCGGAGCTACCTGACTATCAGGAAATGCTCAGCCGGCTCTTCCTTGAGACGATCGATGGCAAACTCGAAACCGAGGCTGAGCTGCGTGCCTTCCTCGAGCCCTATTCGCCCCCTGCTCCGCCACCGCCGGTAACAGTACGTCGGACACGCGCTTCGCGTAAGACGGGTGAGCCGAAGGTCAAAGTACCCGTCGATTCCGAGGCTGAAATTGAGGCCGAGGACCTAGAGCTTGACGAAGAGGCCGGGGAGATCGAAGTAGAAGTAGAAGTGGAAGAAGAAGAAGCAGGCGATTCCGAGCTGATCGACGTGCCGCCGCCCCCCAAAGCGACGACGGCGGCGAAGAAGGGAAAACCGCAGCCGAAGGCTGAGCCAACCATTCAAGTTGAAGCCGAGCCCGCTGTAGCGAAGAAAAGCGCCTCTAAACGAGAGGAAAAGGGGCCGGCCGCGAAGCCGCCAGCTCCGCTACCTCCGAAACCCGTAAAGGCAGCTCCGGCAGCCAAGCCCGTCAAGGCGGGTCACGGATTGAAGGTTGTTTCTTCCGCGGCGACCAAAAAGTCCGTTCCGGCGAAGGCGAGCTCCGCCAAAGCGGCGAGCCGTCCGGTTGTAAAGACTGCGGGGAAGGCCGTTGCGAAAAAGAAGTCTGCTCCTCCGGCGAAGTCGCAGAAGAAGGCGGTTGTAGTGAAAAAGCAAGCGCCCCCCAAGAAAGCAAAGCCCGCCAAAAAGCACTAGGCCCTTCTCATGGAAGGCCCTAGCTTCCGACGAGCGTAAGGCCAATCATCCGATCCCCCAAAGTAGCTAACGCAGTTTCTCGTATTCTGTTGGCATCCGGGAGTCGCGCGAAATGCTCTACCTCAAAGTGTTCGACGGCAAGAGACGGGCGAGAAGCGTCCTTCCGGTTCAAAGCATTCTTCCAATCCTGATCTCAGGCTTCATGGCGGCCTTCCTACTGCTGGTCGGACCAGACCGCGCATTCGCTTCGCAGTCCTCCGCTGGACAGATCTCTGATTCGGGCCCTGGGTACCGGTTCGAGCAGAACGGATGGACTTACGTCCATTTGGAGGGGTCGCCTTCTGAAATTGGCTTTCAGCACGGCTATCTGTTGGCCCGCGAGATCCAAGACACCTATGACGCGCTGAAACTCCTGTATACGCACAGCTCCGGACAGAGTTGGGAGTTCTTCCGACGCGCTTCCCGAACCATGCTTTGGCCGCATATCGATATCGAGTACCAGGAAGAGCTAAAGGGAATCACACGTGGTTTGAGGGCGCGCGGCATCGCCCTTGACGTCTATGACGTTGTGGCCCTGAATGCGGACATGGAGTTGTCAGACTATTACCTTCCTTGGTTGGATCATCAACAACGCGCGTCAGTGGGACGCGTGAGTCACGCTCCGGAGAACTGTAGCGCTTTCATCGCGACGGGCAGCTATACCAAAGATCGCCAGATCGTAATCGCTCACAATAACTGGACAACCTACATCGAAGGCTCGCGCTGGACGGTAGTTTTCGACATCGTGCCGCAGCATGGCCAGCGAATCCTGATGGACGGGTTGCCGGGGGTGATCACCAGCCAGGACGACTTCGCCATCAACGGCGCAGGAATGATGATCACGGAAACGACGATCGGCAACTTCGTCGGTTGGAACTCGCACGGCATTCCTGAGTTCGTGCGCTCGCGCAAGGCTCTGCAATATGCCGACTCCATCGACGACTATGTGCGGATCATGCGCCAAGGAAACAATGGTGGTTACGCGAATGATTGGCTCATCGGAGACCGCAAGACGGGGGAGATAGCTTATCTTGAGCTTGGCTTGCGCCACACTCCGCTTTGGCGCACCAAGGACGGCTATTTTGTGAGTTCGAATTTCGCCCGCGATCCGCAGGTGATCCGTGAGGAAACGGTTGGTTACGATCCGTCCGACTCCTCAAAATCCAGCAATGCGCGCCACCTTCGCTGGGAGGATCTTATGGACCAATATAAGGGCGCGATTGACGTCGTCGTTGCGGAAAAACTTCTTGGAGACCACGAAGATGTCTTTCTCAAGAAGAACGAAGCGGGGACACGCAGCCTCTGCGGGCACGTCGAGAACTCGGCACAGGGAATCGACCAGGACTGGGGACCGTTCTATCCGGCCGGCGCTGTTCAGGGCAAAGTAGCGGACTCGGAACTGGCCGGGAAAATGAGCTTCATCGCCCATGCGGGTCATCCTTGTGGAGAAGACTTTCTGGCGAAACCTTTTCTGGACGCGCACCCGCAGTATGCCTGGATGACTCCAGCACTCAAAGATATGAAGTCCGGTCCATGGACGCAGTTCGAGGCTGGTGAAAGTCCCGTCAGGGAAAAGACACTTCACAGCGCCGCGGAGTAGTGCCAGCGGACAAGAACCCCAAAGTACTCGCGGAAAGTGTCTCAAGTGGAGAAGAGGCTAAATGACCGAATGGGACGCCTCTGAATACGCCAAGTTGTCGGCACTCCAACAGGAGATGGCGGCAGAAGTTCTCTCCCTGATTCATCTCAGTGGCACCGAGCGGGTCTTGGATATCGGTTGCGGGAATGGGAAGGTGACTGCGGAGATTGCCGCCCGGGTTCCTCAAGGAAGCGTTCTCGGCGTCGATTCGTCCAGCGACATGATCGCCTTTGCGTCGAGTCACTTCGACGCGACAATCCGACCCAATCTTCGATTCGAAGTCGCTGATGCGAGGCGTCTGCCTTTTCGCGAGGAGTTCGATCTGATCGTCTCGTTCAATGCGCTTCATTGGATCCCGGAGCAGGAGCAGGCACTTCGTTCAATACACTCTGCAATGAAGCCTCTCGGGAGGGCCAAGCTGCGTTTGGTTCCTAAAGGAGAGCGTAAGAGCCTCGAAGACGTGATTGAGGACGCCCGCAGGTCGCCGCGTTGGAGCCAATACTTCATAGACTTCAAAGATCCGTACCTGCACCTGAGACCTGCGGAATATGCCGCGTTGGCGGAGCAAAACGGTCTACGAGTGTGCGAACTTCAAGTGAAGTCGAAGTCTTGGGATTTCGGGTCGCGAGCTGGGTTCCAGGCGTTCGGTTCGGTAACTTTTGTCGAATGGACGCGAAAATTAGCGGAGGCAGACATGCCTGACTTCATCCGGGACGTCCTGGACCGCTATCAGATCGTCGCCACCGACAGGCCGGGTGAAGAGAACAC
>DASYBJ010000206.1:0-11761 GCA_036500845.1 Acidobacteriaceae bacterium | reverse complement strand
ATCCACGATCGTCGGGGTCTCTACCGACGCTACCGACCTAAATCCTCTGCTTCTAAACCCACAGTTGCAGCAGTTCGAAACGGAGCCGACTACCAAACATGGTTACAGTCTGACTAGCGATGTGCTGAGTTCGAATTCGGGTGTCTTCAGAGCGAGTGGAAAGAACGTGCACCTTAAACAAGGAACGGAACTTGCGTTCGGTATAGCGCCCACCGCTACGGATTCAACCGCAACCGGAAATAACTGACTACAACATGCAGTCTGAGACCAGGCGGCCTGCTGCTCGTATAGGCGCAGGCCGTTGCATGGAAATTACGCTTGCTGCCGTTGAAAGTCTCCTCGAGAAGCCATATCTATTCGATTGGGGAATCTAATGAAATCCACAGTAGAATTGCCCTAGGCGCTAATCCGCCCCAACTCGATTGCTGCGACCTTCTGTCGCAAGTACACGTGATTGCCAGTGCTTCCGCACAGTAGCCACGAATAAAACACCCGAGCCGTCAGAGAAAATCTCTCGAAAAATTGGGCGAGTCGATCCATGGTGAGACTATTAGATACAACAACAATACTATTTGTGACAATGCGTATCATCTCATCTTCAGAACGGTCCCCTGTAAGGCACAAAAGCGCCGTCAGGGATAGGAGAAGATCATGTCCCGCATTGCTCCCGTTGTTTCATCCAACACAGACACCAAAGTTGCTGCCACACTTTCCCAGTTGAAGGCGAGCGGCGGTGAAGTCCAAACATCTTTGCCACGTTAGCGAATGCTCCCGTCGCTCTGGATGGGTACCGCACGCCGACGCTTGCGGAACAAGAAGAGGGAGTGAGATGAAAGTAAATTCCGTTCTGAAACTCAAACACGTGTGTAGGCAAGTCGAGCCGAAGGATATTCCCACTTACAAGGAATGGATCGGTACTCTGGGCGGGCTGGTGAATGCGGATGTGAAGGCGAGGCGGCGAATTCCAGAGCCTTGCAACTCTACAAATCCGCTCGCGGCTCCTGGAAGCACCCCAAAACGATGCCACAATGCTGGGCTGGATAAGCAATCATGACTGATCAACACTACGACCTGATAGTTATCGGGAGCGGACCGGCGGGGCAGAAGGGCGCCATCAATGCCGCGAAACTGGGGAAGCGAGTCGCCGTGGTTGAGCGCGACGGGATGATGGGTGGCGTTTCCGTCCACAGCGGCACCATTCCGAGTAAAACCCTACGCGAGACCGTCCTCTATCTCACCGGCTTCACCGAAAGAGTGTTCTACGGACGAGATTATCGCCTCCGAGAGCGGATCTCCAAGGAGGACATTGCCAGTCGAGTGCAAATGATTGTAAGTCGCGAAACCCAGCTTGTTCGTTCGCAATTTAACCGGAATCGCATCGCAGAACTCGATGGTACCGCGCGATTTCTTGATGCAAACACGCTGGAAATAACAAATGGAAGAGAGGCTACTACTGTTCGGGCCGATTACGTCCTGATCGCCTGTGGCACTCGTCCGGCGCGAAGTCCTTTAATTCCTTTCGATGGGAAGCGCATCGTAGACACCGACCAGATCTCCGCGTTTCACGATTTGCCACGGGAAATCATCATCGTTGGCGGAGGAATCATAGGCCTGGAATATGCCTCGATGTTTGCCGCCCTCGAGATCCGCGTGACAGTTGTTGAACAACGCTCCCAGATTTTAGAGTTCGTCGACCGGGAGATTGTTGAAGCGCTCTCGTATCGCTTGCGTGATCTCGAAGTCATTTTTCGACTCGGGGAAAAGGTCGTCGCAGTCGAGATTGAGGAGAACCGCCATCGAGTGACCGCAAGGCTCGAGAGCGGCAAAACAGTTCACGGCGACGCTCTTCTCTATTCTGTCGGGCGTCAAGGTAACACCGATACTCTTAACCTCGCAGCAGCCGGTCTCGAAGCGGACGAGCGCGGAAGACTGAAGGTCAACGAATTCTTTCAGACCGCAGCGCCCCACATCTATGCAGCGGGTGACGTCATCGGACTTCCGGCCCTTGCAGCCACGTCGATGGAACAAGGACGCTTGGCGACAGCTCACATGTTTGGAGCCCCCTTTGAGCACGAGGCCGGTCTATTGCCATACGGAATCTACACGATTCCCGAGATCGCCACGGTCGGCCAGACCGAGGAGCAGTTGACGGCGGCAAAGATTCCTTATGAAACAGGCCTGGCCCGCTACGAGGAGCTAGCGAAGGCGCAGATACTCGGCGATGAAACGGGACTACTCAAACTGCTATTCCATTCAAAAACCTTCAAACTTCTTGGTGTCCATGCCATCGGACAGCGGGCCACAGAAATCATTCACATCGGTCAAACGGTGTTAGCCTTCGGGGGCACGATTCAGTATTTGCGGGATACCGTCTTCAACTACCCCACGTTGGCCGAAGCCTACAAAGTGGCGGCCCTAAACGGTCTGAACAAGGTCTGATCCCAGAGGGTGCTCAATAGTAACCGCGCTTTAGCGCAATAAATAACCAAGGCAGGGGATATTCCATGGTCAACCAGTGTGCAAATCCGAAATGTGGCAAGCCGCTCCATTACCTTCGTGAGGGACGAATTTTCGTATTCGACCTGCCGGATCCGAATGTACCCGTCTCAGCGCCTGGGGGGCGTGCCCGCCGTCTGCAGCACTTTTGGCTCTGTGGGGCTTGTTCAGAAACCATGGTGATAGAGCAGACCGGCGATACGCAGATTCAAGTTGCCTTGAAGTCGCGCAAGGTGCAGCAGTGGAACGTCCAGAGCGCCTAAATTCATTGCACGTCCGTCGGACCCGTGCTCGATCGCAACCTTAACTGTAGTGACAGCGTGAGTCGTGACTGGAAAGGCCCTTTCGTATGATATCGCCGCGATATAACATTCTTTATCCCATGTTGTGCTTGCCTTCCGCGATCACACTACCGGATTCGACATCGCGCTGAAAATCTCTCGAAAAATGGGGCGTGTCGAACCATTCTTGAGACTATAAGATATCAATACAGCACTGTCTGTGACAATGCGTATCATCTCATCTTCAGAACGATTCCCTGTGAGGCACAAAAGCGCCGTCAGGGATAGGAGAAGATCATGTCCCGCATTGCTCCCGCTATTTCATCCAACGCAGACACCAAAGTTGCCGCCACACTTTCCCAGTTGAAGGCGAGCCTCGGTGAAGTCCCAAACGTCTTTGCCACGTTAGCGAACGCTCCCGTTGCTCTCGATGGATACCTCTCACTGTCAAGGGTGCTTTCGCGTGGCCGCTTCTCAGCTCGTCAGCGTGAAATCCTCTCTCTGGCTATAGCCCAAGAGAATGAGTGCCAATATTGCCTTTCCGCCCATACGGCATTATCAAAGGCTGCCGGTCTCAGCGTGGCGGATGCTCTCAAAGCGCGTGAGGGAAACAGCGATGATCCCTTCGAGCATGCTTTAGCAACGTTCGCGAAAAACGTCGTTCGCCAACGCGGACTTGTTTCAGACCAGGATCTCAAGATCGCGCGGAAGGCCGGGATCGATGACGGCCTCATGTTGGAAATCGTTGCCAATGTCGCACTGAACACCTTGACCAACTACGCCAATCGCCTTGCCGATCCGGAGATCGATTTTCCTGTGGTTCAGGTTGAACTCTAAGACGCCTTCACTGGTAAAGGAGAAACAAAAAGCGTTGTACCCACGAACGAAAGGATAAAACCATGAATACGCTTATCAGGCTTCTATCGAAAGCGGGTCTCTTCAAACCAGACCTCGACTACCATCTCGTCCGCGCATCGATGGTGATCATCTACTTCTTCTTCGGCTATCAGAAATGGTTTAATTACGAGGCGCAGGGCTTGATCCCATTCTTTACCCATGGGCCTCTTATCTTCTGGATGTACCCTGTCTTCGGCATCAAAGGCTCGAGCTATTTCCTGGGTGTCTCCGAATGGCTGTTTGGAGCGTTATTGCTAGCCGGTTTCTGGAACAAGAAGCTTGGGGTATTGGGAGCTCTCGGGTCGGTGTTTACCTTTATCGCGACGGTCACAATCATCCCCTTCATGCCGGACGGCTGGGCACCATCCGCAGGCGGATTCCCTGCAATGGTCGGAAACGTTGCTTTCCTAATGAAAGACATAGTTCTGTTAGCGGTATCGATCTACCTGCTGAAACAGGATCTTGTCAGAGTCCTCGAACGGGACGCAGCCAGAGCCGTACTTATCGCTGAACCCGCGCGATAAGAGGTAGAGCTTCAGAGGGAGCATGCACTTGCATACCCCCTCGCTCTCTTCACTTTGCATAAACGATAACCGCCAAGTGAGCGTTGATATGCAAGGAGCAGCGGTCGATGCACCGACACAGTCACCGCAACTGAGATTAGTCAAGGAGAAAAGGGACTATGAGAATCGTAAAATATTTGAGCATTGCCAGCACTGCACTGGCACTTACAGTTTCCGCGATGGCGAAAAATGCACAACAAGCTACCGACACTGGACAACTTGTCGCGGCTAACGCTGAACTGCAGACCAGCATCGACGCCAAGACAGCAAAGGTCGGCGATTTGGTCACCGCCAAACTCACCGCGCCCGTTCGCATCCCGGGTGTTGGAGAACTTCATCGAAACACCGCGTTGGTCGGACACATCGATCGAGTGCAGCCTGCGGAGAACAATGGTACCTCCACAGTGGTCCTGACCTTCGACAAGGCCCAGCCGAAGCGGGGGCAATTGATGGCTATAAAGGCGACCATCGTAGGGGTCTATCCGAACGGCACCGAGGTGTTGCCTCCGGCTCTAGATCCCCAATATAAGGTGGAACAGGAGCCGGCTACCAAACACGGCTACAGTCTGACTAGCGATGTGATGGATTCGAACTCAGGCGTCCTAAGAGCGAAAGGGAAAAACGTTCGCGTTAAACACGGAACAGAACTTGAGTTAGCTATGACGCTCACGCCTGAGAACTCCACCGCAAACGGAAACTAGCTGCCCAAACCGTGCAGCCTGAAACAAGGTGGCCTGCTGCTTTGATAGGCGCGGGCCGATCCTTACACACGTGACTGATCCCTGGCGCCCACGTTTGCCACTTCATCGCGACAGTCGCAATCATCCCCTTCATGCCGGATGGCTGGGCCCCATCAGCTGGCGGATTCCCGGCAATGGTTGGCAACATTGCATTTCTGATGAAAGACGGAGTTCTATTAGCAGTATCGATCTACGTACTGAAACAGGATCTTGTCAGAGCCCTCGAACAGGAGAAAGCCACAGCCTCACTTATCGCTGAACCTGCGGGATAAGAGATAGAGCTTCGGAGGGGCATGCAATCGAACTCGCGTGCCCCTAGCCTTCCCCGCCTTGCATATGAGAAGGGGAACGACAGAGGTGATATCGATATGCGATCAGCTTGATCGAATCTTACTACGCATCGAATCAATGCCCTCATTATCAAAGTTCATTGACAGGCGACCAGTCATGATCGTCTGAGAAAAGGAATAGCTTATGTCTAGCAAATTTGCAGGAAAGGTTGCTGTCATCACAGGCGCATCGACTGGCATCGGTCTTGCTACAGCAAAGCGCTTCGTTCAAGAAGGTATGGATCATGTCTTTATTACCGGTCGTCGCAAGGACGCCCTGCATGTCGCCGTCGCCGAGATTGGAAAGAACGTCACGGCAGTACAGGGCGATGTTGCCAACCTGAGCGATCTCAACCGCCTGTACGAAGCAGTCCAAAAACAGAACCGGAAGATCGACGTGATCTTCGCGAATGCCGGGATCGCCCAACTCGCACCGTTCCGTACCGTAGACGAGAAATTCTTCGATCTTCATTTCAACGCGAACGTGAAGGGACTCTTTTTCACCGTGCAGAAGGCGCTTCCGTTGGTGAATGACGGGGGAGCGATCATCCTCAACGGATCAATTGCAACGATCAAGGGCTTTCCGGATACCAGCGTTTACAGCGCCACCAAAGCAGCCGTCCGCTCCTTTGCACGTACATGGACGAACGAGCTGCGTGAGCGCCGTATTCGCGTGAATACAATCAGTCCCGGCCATATCGATACTCCAATTTTCGAAGGCTGGCAGCAGGGCGATGCGCTCGTCAAGATGAAAGAGGAACTCGCTAACAATGTTCCGCTGGGCAGGATGGGCGATCCCCATGAGATTGCCAAAGCTGTTTCCTTCCTCGCTTCCGATGAAGCTAGTTATATCTCGGGGATCGAACTCTTTGTCGATGGCGGCGTCGCTCAAATTTAATTTGAGACATTCACTTTGGAAAACCAGAAAGGCAAATCTATGAGCACGACTGCTCAAAAAAAGAAGGTGCTCGTTACTGGAGCAAGCGGCCTCCTGGGTGTCGCTGCAATTGAAAAGTTTCTTGCCGCAGGTTGGGAGGTGATCGGCGTCTCGCGCCGTAAGCCCGTCCTGCCCAGCGGCCGGGACATCGAGTTTCTGTCGGTCGACCTCCGGGACAAGGAAGCGTCCCGCGCCGCGTTCGGGCGCTTAACTGACGTCACTCACATCGCCTACACGGCCATACACGAGAAGCCCGAGCTGGTTGCTGGCTGGTCCAGCAAAGATCAGATCGAGACTAACAACGCGATGCTCCACAACGTCGTGGAACCGATCGTGAGCGCCGCTTCCGGGTTTCAGCACATCAGCATCCTGCAGGGAACGAAGGTCTACGGCGTACACCTGCACCCGATCCCCATTCCCGCACGCGAGCGTGATGCCCGCAAGGATCATGAGAACTTCTTTTTCGACCATGAAGAGTATGTGCGTGAAATGGGGGCCCGGTACGGCTTCAACTACACAGCCCTGCGTCCACAGCTCGTCACCGGCCCTACCCCGGGCGCGTTAAACGTTCTCCCTGCGATCGGTGTTTACGCCGCAATGCGCCGGGAGCAGGGCGAACCGTTCAGTTTTCCTGGTGGTCCGTCCTTTGTCTGGGAAGCCGCCGATGCGGATCTTGTTGCTGACGTGATGGTCTGGGCTGCGCAGTCGCCCCAGGCCGCTAACGAGGCACTCAACATCACGAATGGCGACGTATTCGAGTGGCGCAGTCTTTGGCCGGCTCTGGCTCAAACCCTCGGTGTCGAAACCGCGGCGGACGTGCCAACAAGCGTGGCGGCCTATATTGAGAAAAACGCCGCTGTCTGGAACCAGATTGTTGCAAAGTACGACCTTCGGTCGAAAAATCTGCGTGAGTTCGTTGGTCAAGGGGATCAGCACCTGGACTTTGCGTTCGCCTACGGTGCGCCGGCAGGGCCTCGAGCTTTCGTGAGCACGATCAAGTTGCGCCAAGCTGGGTTCACGAAGACGATCGATACGGAGAACTCGTTTCGCAAGGCGCTGCAGTCCCTGATCGACCGGAAGCTGCTGCCGCCCGCATACGGAAGCGCCTCCTGAATGCATTTGGCGGCTTCTTGCGAGTCGGCGGCATCGGGGACGAATGGGCGGTCCTCGATAAGGTAGCGCAAAGCATCGGATGTCTCGGCTACGGGAAGGTCCTATCCACTATTGGCTGATTCGGCCGGATTGAAGCAGCGGGACAATGGTATTCCAAGCTTCTTCCCAGGCCGCTTCTTCCCAGGCCCGACCCCGCCGGCGCCGCCCGGGACGTAGACCGTGTCACCGGCTTGGACAATGCCGTTGAGACCCGCGAAGGCTGAACGGAAGCACATCGGCAGAGCTGCCCCATGGAGGAAGCTCAGGGATTCGGGCTTGGGGACGGTCAGGAACTCCCGCGCGAGCGCATAGCCGCCTTCGCCGCCACCCCCGGCGACCCAGCCGCCGTCGCCATTTAAATCAGCCATCGCCACCACGCTGTCCCCAACGGCTATGCCGCGCACGGCGCTGCCTATGGCCACGACAATGCCGGACAGATCGAGGCCGAGGACAACGGGGGGTGCCCTTCCAAAGAAATTAAGGTCGGCGAGCTTATACTCCAGCGGGTTGAGCGACGAGCCGGCGACGCGGATTAGAACCTGGTCGGCCCCCCGGCTGTGCGGGACAGGCACACGCACCGCCTCCGGTGGAAGTCCGGCCCGGTCTTTCGTATAGCCGACGTTGCCGCGTGATCGAGCCGTACTATCCCAAGGCGGGCAATGGACGGCTCGGGTTGTCGATCATGCTGCGGGTGTACTTTTTCCAGCATTGGTTTAATCTCTCCGACCCGGGCGCGGACGATGCGCTGTACGAGTCGCCGGTGCTGCGGCGTTTCGCGGGCGTCGATCTGGGCCGTGCGGCGCCGGAACGAGACGGGCCAGCCGCACAACCAGGTTAGTCAGATATTGGTTAGTTCCTATGTCCCTGGCTACGAGCGAGCCATTCAGAAGGAGAGATTCCTACACGTTGCGTAAAGACTCGCGTTAGAGCTGTCGCATTTGCATATCCCACGGCGGATGCGATCAGCTTCAGCGAGTTGCCCTTACGCAACATTGTTTGGGCAACCCCCAGCCGCCAGTCTGTCAGGTAATCAAACGGTGTCATGCCGACGACCTGGCGAAAATAAGCAGCGAAGCGCGCGCGGGACATACCTGCGCATTGAGCAAGTCGTTCCAGCGACCAGGAAGTCTCAGGATGTTTATGCATGCCCTCGATTGCCTTGCCCAAACGCAAATCACTGAGTCCGATCAAAATTCCGCTATCGATTAGGTGCGTTTTCATTGCTGATCGTATGAGAAGCACAAAGAGATATTCGAACAATCGATCCATGGCAGCCTGACGGCCTGGTGATTCTGCGAAGGCCTCCGAAAACAAGAGCTGCAGTGTCGGTTCAAGTTCAGGAAGGGTGTCAAGTGGAAGCACGAGTGGCTCTGGAAGGGACGCGATGAGAGGATTCAACATTCCGGCGCCAAATTCGATCGTCGCGCACACGAGCTCGGCGCCCTCTTCCTCTGGGCCGTGAAGACGATGGAGGCGAGGACGGGGAAAAAACACGATGCTAGGGATATCAATGACCATCTGACGAGCATCTGGCCGGGTGATCTTCAGTCTTCCTTTCCTGAGCACATGAAGATGACCGGCATGTTCGCTTTCTTGATCCCCAGAGCTTCCGCATAAGAGCCCCGAATAAAACATTCGAGCCGTGAGAGAAAACTTTTCGAAGACGGGTGCCAGTCGATCCATTTGAGACTATAAGATAAATCAACAGCACTCCTCGTGACAATACGTCTCATCTTATCTTCAGAAATGCTTCCTGCACAGTGCAGAAGCGCTGCCGGAGATTGGAGAATATGGCTCGCATCGTACCGGTTGTTTCACCAAACATCGACAGCAAAGTTACTGCCACGCTTTCCCAATTGGAAGCGAGTTCTCGGTAAAGTGCCCAATACTTTTGCCACATTAGCAAATGCTCCTGTCGCGCTGGCTTGGGAGGTTCTATCGATGAAAACCCGAAGTGCATTTTTGCGAGGGCCGTCTTATGCGAGAAAGTAGAGAGCTGCACATGACAGACGAGCAGATAGCGTCGGCGATTCGCTATCTCGACCCAGATCCAGGTAGTGAACGATCGGGCGACGACGGCACAGTTCTGGCGATCTGCTTCAGCCTGCTGATTCTGCTAATAGGTGGGCTGGCGATCATTTGGCTTTTCCTGCGGACATCCGGATGACCCAACTCTGCTGATAAGACGGCTCGCTGGCAATGAGATTTACCACAACGAAGGAGAAACACCCATATGGCTACAGCAACGGAACCACTCTTCGCACCATTGACTATCGCAACCGCGCCGGAAGGCTCCAAACCGATCCTTGAAAACATTCAGAAGTCTTTGGGCTTCATTCCGAATCTGATGGCCATCTTCGCAAATAATCCAACCGTCCTTCGAGGTTATCTCGCATTGGAGCGTGCCTACGAGAATGGTTCGTTCACTCCAAGAGAACGACAGATTATCTTATTGGCCACAAGTGTCGAGAACCATTGCAGCTACTGTGCGTCGGCACACTCCACCATCGCTAAGGCCTTTCTCCATACGCCTGCGGAAGTCATAGCCGCAGTTGTCTATAATACGCCAGTTCCGGATGCCAAGCTCAATTCCCTCGTCACCCTAGTCAAGGAGATTGTTCGCGAACGTGGCCATGCCAAAGACGAAACCATTCAGAACTTCATCGCCGCCGGCTACCGAAAAGAGCAGGTAATGGAACTACTGATTGGCATCGCATTGAAGACCATCAGCAACTATCTCGACCACATCTCGCCTGCACCCATCGATCAGGCATTCGCGGCCTAAGGCCAATGATCAACCCACTTGCCGGAGGCGCTCACAACCCCTTCGGAGAAAGCACAAGCATCATGAACTGGCTCATCAATCTTCTCAACAAAACACCTCTCCTCAAGGGAGACTTTGACAACCACCTCGTTCGCGCATCGATGGTAATCATCTACTTCTTCTTCGGATACCAGAAATGGTTTGACTATGAGGCCAAGGGTCTCGTTCCCTTCTTCACTCACGGGCCGCTCATCTTCTGGATGTATCCCGTCTTCGGCATCAAAGGCTCTACGTACTTCCTGGGTGTTTCCGAATGGCTGTTCGGGGCATTACTCCTCGCAGGCTTCTGGAACAAGAAGCTCGGAACCCTGGGTGCTCTCGGCTCGGTGTTTACGTTTATAGCGACGGTCACGATCATCCCCTTCATGCCCGACGGCTGGGCACCATCGGCTGGTGGATTCCCTGCGATGGTCGGAAATGTCGCCTTCCTGATGAAAGATGTGGTCCTGCTTGCTGTCTCGTTTTATCTACTGAAGCAGGATCTTGCCAGAACTGCGCGTGTTGCTGAGATTGCGTGATGAGTAGTTCGAAGAGTCTACGTGGACCGTGGTTCGGCGCCGAGCGCACCCTATTCACAACTCTGTCGTCGACAGCAAAGCATGAAGGGCGCAGACATCGGCGTCGGGCCACGTGGCTGTAGCATTTAATCCTGTTCGGCCGCACGGAGAAAAGGATGTTATGAACGACCAAATTGGGAAAGTGTTAGTGGTGGAGTCTGACGATGCTCTGAGAGCAAACTTCGCCACTCTGCTGAGAGACTCGGGATACGAGGTTTCAATTGACTGCAGCGGGGGCAGGTAGGCGCAGGGTACCCCTGGATCTCGAAACCGAACCCTTTGTGCGGGTGTGAGATCCATAATTAAGGGTTCTTCCGCACTTTCGGTGCAGGGCTAAGCTGCGCTTGAAGCGTCCCAAGGCAGTACTCGCGTTCTTAGAAGCTCGAAGCCAGCCCTGCCATACATTTGCCGCTTGATCGTTTTTAGCCGGTTGATGTGTCCTTCAATAGGACCATTGCTCCATGGTGTTGTCATCGATAGTTCCACTGCTTCCAAATCTCGGCGCAGCGTTCTCGCAAACTGGGCCGTGAAGCGGAATCCAAGAAGCGGCGGCCGATAGTATCCAGGTATTCAGCTTCCTTACACTTCGCCAGCGCAGCATGGCTCGAAACTGGAGAACAAGGCGGCGCAGTTTGTGAGCCTTGGGGCAAAAGGGCAAAAGCGCAGGAACGCGTCTAGATGTCTCTTCTGCGCCATCGATAGAGTTCGTGACGGCATATTGAGTAGCGCTGACACGCGGCCGGCAGAGTAGTGGGTTCGAGTCAATGACGGCTGCTGTCGCGCTGCCCTTAAATCGTGGATTATGCGGATATGCAGGAATTTATGTCACTTAAATCGTGGACAGGAACCAAGGTGTGGCCCTTAAATCGAGGACAAATTTCCGAATGCCAAAAGAGAGACGGTGGCAGCCGCTACCGCGGGATTTAGGTGATTCTTGGGCTCAGTCCGAACACCGAAGCAATCTCGATACGCTCAATTCGCTTTT
>DASYBJ010000205.1:0-3455 GCA_036500845.1 Acidobacteriaceae bacterium | reverse complement strand
CCATCCGGAAGTGAGCAACACATGGGACCAGCCATCACTTTACTTCAGTATTGCCCGTCACGTCGGAACGGCACGAATCTCCTGCAACTGGTTCAAATTTTGCTGAAAGGCACGAGAATATCTCGACATCAGTTCGACATGGGAGTACGGAATGCTGCGGCGAAAATCCGACTGGTAGTCCTTTATCAGCGAAGCTGAAGTAAGCCCTACCCTGGATCGATACCAGTCCCACTTGAGCTGGATCCCAGCCTGCACCAGAGCGTCGTAATAGGCGTTGAAGTGCGCAGGTGCGGTGTCGACCAGAGTGCCATCGCAATCAAAGATGATGGCGTCGAAGTCACCTTCCCTGAGATGAATGCACATGGGAATACTCCATCGAAAAATGAGGTCAGAAGACCCGCGCCGGCAGAGGCCCGGTCTCGCAGAGGGTCAGGCGTGGGGGCCTACCAGAGTGCTCTTGAGGAGAGCCTCCGTTATTCCGAGTTGCGAGCGGCCCAGTTCGGTGAGATCCGCGACTGTACCGCGCCCAATGAAATCGACCTCGAAGTCATCGGGCGCAAAATCCGGCGGCGTCTTGCCGGAGAGGAATGAGAGCGCCTGTCGTTCGAGGTAAGCGCTATTCTTGGGGCAACCTGGCGCCGAGGCGATGTACATTACGTTGCTGTAGCCAGTTCCGCGGTGCTCGTTCTCCACGGCGTGAACCACGTCGGAGTGCCAGAAGACCGTGTCTCCAGGCTCCATGAGAGGAATCGACGAGAGGGCCTCGATCAGCAGGCTGTGGTACTGGTCATTGATCGAAAGGGCTCGCCCGGGCTTGGCGCCGCAGAGATCATCTTCGGGCACGTCGTCCTGGATGGCACGCAGCAGCAAATACACCATCGATTCGGCAATGGGAATGAGCTGGAGAGTACCATCGCCCTTTCCCTGGCGAGTGAGAGCGGTCCAGCCCTGGAAGGTACGAAACATGGAACACACCGCTGGCGAGGAAACTTCGCGCGCCTCGGGGCGATAGGCAGCATCGAAGGCGTTGTATTTCCGCCAATCGCCGGAAAAGACGTGCCGATATACTCTGCGGAAGTTGTCATCAAGCCAACGCTCGACTGAGCCGCCATCGACGTGTGGGGAAAGGCCGAGCGACGCGGAACCCGGGGGACGACGGCGGATCCGATCGGCATAGGCGGGAGTCATGTGTGGATCGAAGTGACGCACTCCTTCGCTCTCCGCCAGCCAGAGTTTGTTCAGGAAGACGCGTACGTTTGTCAGTGGCTCAGACTGCCGCGCCTGAACCTGGGGGCGGGACCAATAGATTCCGTAGATCTGGGGCTTGGCTGAAGCGAGCGTACCAAAATACTTGTCCTCCGCGGCATTGGCAAGCTTCGCATCAAGGTGGTTGTTCTCGACGTAGGCGGCGATTTCGTCGTCCCATGCGGTGGCCTGTTCCCGGCTGAACGTGTTGCGCACGACGCAGGCTCCGCGTGCTTTGATCTTCTTCACAAGTTGCGGAGACACCTCGCCCGACTCTACGTCGGCGTACTGGACGATCGGAATGACGTCGTGACCTGCTTCCCGTTCGGCGACGATCTCTTCCGCGCGGCGGCGCATTTCCGCCTCAACCTCATTGAAGACCTCTTTGTATCCGGGCAATGCGGCCCGGAGTTGCTGCTTGGTAGTTCGAATTGCTTCGGGGAGATTCTCGATTACCAATGACATCTTGTTGCTCCTTTGCGCGAACTCGCGAGGACTGAGGCCGACCCGCCTCCCGAACTCGACAATTCCATTGGAGCGCACTTTGAGCAGAAACTGCGATGAAACCTTTGATCGTCTTGATAACCGAATGGAATGAAAAAGAGTGCGCTACTGCGTTCTTCGGGCCGCCAGCACCGCCTTTTGAAAAGGCTCCGTAAGCTCTCGCCGGTCTTTACGCCAAATCATGCCGATCGCCCAGCCGGCCGAGACATTCTTGACCGGATAGAAGCGCACGCCAGGAACGCGCATTCTGCGTGCAGTGCCCGGAACAAGAGTCACTCCCAAGCCAGCTCGAACGAGGTTGAGCACCGTAAACGTTTCTTTTGCTTCCTGCACGACTTTAGCCTCGAACCCCGCAGTCCGGCAAAGACTAAGTGCGTGATTCTGAAAACTTTCGGAGGTTGAACGGGCAATCATGACGAAGGGTTCGTCACGCAGCGATCGTAGACTCACCTGCTTCGGAAACCGATCTGCGGGAACCGCGATGAGCATCTGCTCGCGTAGCACGATCGTGCTTTCAAGACGAGCGTTCGAGATCGGCATACGAACAAATCCGAGATCGAGACTCCCGTCAAGCACCCCCTGAATCTGAATTTGGCTGCCCAGGTCCTGCATTTCGATTAAGACATTCGGGTCGGACTTTCTAAAAGCTATAACGGCTCTGGGCAATAGATCACCGATCACAGCGATGCCCGCTCCGATGCGAAGGCGCTCGAGGTCTCCCCGAACGGCGTGCATTGCGAACGTTTCTAAAGCCGCAGCCTCCGTGACCAAGATGCGCGAGCGATCCTTCAAAGCGTCACCCGCCGGAGTGAGCCGAACGCGTCCCGTCGTCCGCCCGAATAGTGGTCCACCAATCTCCGCTTCCAATCGCTTGATTTGTTTCGTGAGGGCCGGCTGCGAGATATGAAGCCGGAGCGATGCACGTCCAAAGTGAAGCTCTTCTGCGAGAACGACAAACGACCTGAGCGCATCGATGCTGAGACTCATTGCCCGGATGTTATCACCGGGCAAATAGGTCTCGTGCAGGAGAACAAACTGCCGTTTCCATCCTGGACGTCGCTCAGTGGGCGCGTACAGGCCATATCGCTCATCGAGCTGTTTAGATCCGTCTGCTCTTCGTCTATTTGGCCGTATAACAACCGGGCTTATCGGAAGGTGAACTTCATTTCCCAAAAACGATAATGTGTCCACGGTGGCTACATTATGGGTGAGTGAAATGACAGTCTTTCACTGCCATCTTATGGATCCAGGAATGCCAACTTATGCTTCAAATCACACACCCACTCTCGAGCGTCGTGCGCATCCAGAAAGCGCGGACGGCGCTTCTGCTTGATCATCCCTTTTTCGGCACGATGCTGTTTCGTCTAGGGGCGCGGGCGTGCACCGCCGTTGCGACAATGGCGACAGACGGAGTGTCGCTGTACTTCAATCCGGAATTTGTTGAGAAGCTGGGCAGCGCCGAGCTGATCGGAACTCTGGCCCACGAAGTGATGCATCCGGCCCTGCAGCATCATACCCGCCGGGCCGACAGGAGTCCGAAACGCTGGAATATGGCGTGCGACTATGCCATCAATGCCATGCTCGTTGATGCGGGGCTTACACTGCCGAAAGGTGTTCTGCTCGATCACCGCTTTCGCGGGATGAGTGCCGAACGCATCTACAATCTGCTCGACGAAGAAGATCAGAACCAGAGATCTTCGAACGAA
>DASYBJ010000204.1:0-3981 GCA_036500845.1 Acidobacteriaceae bacterium | reverse complement strand
GATGAAAAAGGGTCTAGGTAACTGCTTGATAACAACTTCGGGAGGACCTTTGACCCGCAGTTTCAAGGCGCTTCGTATCGAGGTTTGATTGTTGTAGAAGCGAAGCCGCCCCTATTCAAAGAACGGCTCCGTTCTACGCTGCCAGCAAACTGCTAATATCTCCCGGCCTAGTGCTTCAGGTGCTTAGCAGCTTCTTTCGCGGCGTCCTTCGCATCTCCCGTCGCAGTGTGAGCGGCGCCCTTAAGCTGATCCGCCTTGCCTTGGTTCTCAAGTCTTTTTTTGCCAGTGAAACGGCCGATTGCTTCCTTCACCTTGCCTTCAACTTTTTCTGCTGCACCCTTTACATGTTCCTTGTCCATACGCCACCTCGGCGACATTAGATGCGTCTGAGCCGGAATCCGTCGCCCGCATGCGTCTACAATTCGATCTGCTCCGCGACGGAAAGAGCCAGCCGGTAGATCACGGCGAAGCGACTGTGTTTTGTCATCAGATGTAGTGCGACTTCACTCTGTGAAACGTCACGGGGCAGACGCGCCAGAGAACATGCAGTGGCAGACAGTAGAGGCGGCAAAGACAAAGGACAAGATCGAACGAATGAGACCCGTCTCGCAAAGGACCCTTGTCTGTGCCTGGTGTCCACGGCTCCGCTAATGGGAACAAAGATGAGCCAACCGGGTTTTATCTTGCGAGGACCAATTCTTGCGAAAACGGAGACCTGTCGACGGAGGGATGATGACCAAGCCACCTTTGGGCGCCAAGTGCAGCGATTGCGGTTGCTGTGATGCGGACATTGCAGTCGGGGACGGTAGCGCAATCTGCTGGGAATGTGATGCGGGTGAGCAGTGCAATGCGGACGATGCACCTAAAACGCTAGAGCCTGCCGCTTCGCCAGGTTCGAACCTGATGTGAGCAAAGCAGCTCCTCCATCTCTTCTGGGTCGTGCCAGCACGATGCTCCGCCTGCTCCGGGCCGCAGGTGCAACGGACGAGAGCATCGAAGAAGTCGAGGCGAACATCAGACGCTGGAGCTGCGAAGCGTCTGGCTTGAGGTATCGGAGCAAGGGAAGAGGTTGTTACGGTTGAGAGCCTGAGTGCGGCTTGACCCATCCCTCTGGCAGGTCCTTTGATTCCACGAAGCGCTTTAACGGAACTGGTCAAGCCGCTTTTTCGGCTTGATTTCTGAAGGCCGTTCGGAACGGCGTCGGATGGGCCGGAGTCCGAAGGTCGGACCCTCGCCCAGCTCGCGCTTCCCCTCCTGAGCGAGACAGCCGTTAAGGCGATTGCGGTCGCGCGGAGGAATATTCCACCTAGTCACTTGTTCTACTCGGTGGCTGCTGAGCGCCCGACAACGTGCTGCCATCTACTAGCGGCTCCGTGAAAGTGAGATGCGCTGATGTGTAACAACTGTTCCATTTAACACTCGATAGGATTCGCTGCCCCGCGAGGCGAAACGACGGGCTACCGTGAAACGCCGTAGAAGCCGCTGCCGCTATCCCGTCCGAAGCGATGTCACAAGCCGGCTGACAACGTAGAATCCCGACGCACAAAGAGCCGACTAGGAGATACCTTAGGAGAACCTCGTTGTCTGATCTGATCATCGCTTTGCTCGTCACATTCAGTCTGTTTATCCTCGGGTACTTTTCGGTACCACTACTAGATAACATCGCGATTCACGCACGCAGATGGACTTTGGCGAGGAGTCTAGATAACTTCCTGGTGACCGAAACCTTTGTGCAGGATTTTGCCTTGGCGCGAGACCCCGCACTGGGATCTTTGCGAGCCATCGAGGAAAAGAATGTCGAGTGGGTCGACTTCATGGATACCAAGGAAGAACACGAAAAATTGAAAGCGATCCTGGCAGATCCCTCGGGTTCGATCAGCGAAGAATCCACGACTACACGGTTGTCGCCAGTACACCTTTGGGGGTTCAAAACCTGGCAGAAGAAAATGACCGATGTACAGTTCAGGCGCGACGCCATCTACGCGGAACAGAAAGAACTATGGACGAAGCGAGAGAAGCTGCGGCAAGAGTGCAAGACCACAACCTCCGCTGAAATCAAGCAACTGATATCGGAAAAATGCGATGAGATCATGCACAAAGTCGGGCGGCCCAATTCCCCGTGTATCATAAGGCCCTTAAGCTTCCCCCCGCAGGCCTTTTAGAGCCGCCCATAATATGTGAACCTAGTCACCGGCAACAGGGTTGTATGCCAACCGTCGTGGCGTTGCTAGCGCTTCGGTCAGGGTAATCTACTCTTTTTCGAGACGCGACTGTGACAGGGAGCGGGCCGGTGCTTTTGTAGCAGGTTTCTGCCATGACTTTCGGTTACATCTTCGCGCATTCGAACTTCTCCATCAGTTCAACGGTTCAACGTAGGCGTTCACTATGCCTCCTTGCGCGGTGCGCGCGGCACCAGTTGAAGTGAGACCCTTCTTCAGAGTCATCTTTTCTTCGGCTGTAAAGTCTGATGAAGAGTTCTAGAACGCTTGTGAACCGTGAGCCTCAATTGCCGCGTCTAGTTCCTTCCACGTCGAATTGAAAAATTCAATGCTCCGGCGTGACTTGGTCTGCTAGACCGCGCTGATCGCAGATCTGCTGGAGGTACGTCCGAAGTGCAGGCCTTGCAACGTAAGCATGAATCCCAGGTCTCAAGAGCGAGGGCCACCCGCGCTTTGAGCTTCCCCCCAGAAGGCCTTTTAGGACCGCCCATCGCTAGAAGGTTGCACGCCACTGCCAAGGACAGCAAAAAGCTGGATGCGTTATAGGCGCATCCAGCTTTAGTTTCTATGCTTTGTGTGGGCCTTGTCATCGGGGGAAGCTTGCAAGCTAAGGTGACGTTACCCAGTGCGACCATAGTAGACCCTCATCGCCCTTTCAGCCAAATTTAGCGTCCGTCTGGGCTGTGAAGCGTTTAGACGCACAGCTTCCAATCATTGCGGGCTTCGTCTTGCTCGCGATCCAGGTGCGGGGTGCAATAGAGAACGTGTCGTTCACGCGGTTGAGGACGCTGTCTTCCTTGCGAACGAGATTTATGAAAAGGCTCTACTGAGGTTTGGTCAGGGAAATATGGACTACGGGTGGGGAGAACAGGATTTGTGAGGCTGGCTGGGAGCATCGAGAGAAGTTGAGCAAAGGCAAGGCGTGTTCACTCCGAGTAGCCACTGTCGTCGTCCTCTTCGTCGTTCTCTTGTTCCTCGATATCGTCCTCGTCGTCTTCTTCGTCATCTGGCTCTTCTCGAACGAGTACATCGTCATCAGCCATCGAGCGATTAGAGAGGTCTGCGTAAAGGTATTCTGGAAGTATTCTGCGCATGCCTAAGGGTACGCCGTGCGCAACCCCAGCGACAAGGGCCGGGAGTGCCGAGGGGTAGCAAAACGGCAGGAGTTCGAGCGGCAACAGCAGGAATATGAAGCCGAGCACACCTAGTCGGCAGTTTGATCCCAAAGCTTAAAAGCCTGCCTGAGCAATTGCCGGTGACGAGTGGCAGAGAGGCGATGCCGGCGTATGCGAAAAGGACGATTGATCGATTCGAAGATAGACAGAAAGCCTTGGGCTTGCTCGGGAGAGGAAAACCGCTTCATCTGTTTTTTTCGCATGCGGGTTGGCTGATGCGAATTCTCGGCTCGATTGTTAGACGGATAATGATCTCTAAGCAATCAGGTAACAAGGCTTTCAAGTTTGTCTATAGAGAGACTTCGTTTCCCGACCAGGGGTTACCTCGAACAGTCTTCCAGACTCGGAAATGAATTCCGCCTTCTCCTCGATTGTTGCTCTGCGCCAGGCTTGGCTCGCGTGCTCATCTGCGGGGTTCTTGGGTCGCGATGTGAACATCTACTGTGGGGGAATCGCGAAGGAGTCCGTGGATAGAAGAGAGGTATGGAAACCACCGCCAGCCAGCGCGTACGGACCGCCCAAATATCACTTGCGTGATGTGATACTCGCGAATGAATTTGCGAATACCTTCGATCAACTTGCTCCCC
>DASYBJ010000203.1:0-15815 GCA_036500845.1 Acidobacteriaceae bacterium | reverse complement strand
TTTCCTGCAACTCATGCACTACTTCGTCAGGAACGCCCCGCCCGCCGGTGACGAGCTTTAAATAAGGTTCCATCTCCCCCAACACATCGGGCGTGCCGTGCGCCAGCAGCAAAATAGCTTCCATGCTTACCTTTCTCCTCACTGTAAGTAGACTCTGAATCTTTAAAGCTGGCTTCTCTTTACTTTCACGATTACTGTGCGAATACCGTGTTTAACGAGCGCGCAGAGGGACACAACGAGAATGGCGAAAGTGACGAACGCGCAAGCGACTCCAGTGTATTGGTCCATCTGGCACCTCCCTTTGGGCTATCGGGATTGACGCGTCCCGCGCAAACGGACCGGCTGCGGGCGTTTCGATCGCGACCATCACAGCGAGACAAACCGCAGAGGAACCGCTTCGGCAAGCCACAACAGAATCCGGGTGAAGCGGCCTCCGGCACTGCGATGCGATTCGGTGTTGGAGTCTGAAAGAACGCTCCTGAAATCACGTTCCTGAGCGCTCTTCAAGGTAGCGTTACTCACCAGGTCACCGGCTCAGACCACAGCGCATTCGCTGCGGCCCTCCCGCCGCCCTTGGCATCTTCGGGGTCCACCTGAGGGACGAGCGCAAGCTGGTGCTGGGCGCTCGCTCCAGGCGTGCCCTGTATTCCCGCGGCGAAATTCGAGACGAGCCGCAGCTTCCGCTCAAGGGGGAAGATGCGGGAGACCACCCGAAGCTGCGTAGAGTCGTGGCCACCGGTTCTGCATTGATTGCGCGCCGCGTCCCCGGTGACGGTGGGAAAGGAAATTAGCAAACCGGTTTTTTTACCCGGCTCTAAAACCTTTGCGCGGGAGGCGCGGGTCAGATCCCCAATGACCGCGACGGTACCAGGTTCTCCCATGCCCTTCGCATAGACGAAGCGCTCGGGAATGCGCTCGCGGTTCTGATGCACGAGCTTCTCGCTTAATTGATATTCCTTGAGGAGCACGGGGCCGCGCGGGCTCGCGGTCTTGCTGTTCGGATTATTGGCGACCACGGTTCCGGCAATGCTAATCAGGTGTTCACTCATCTTTAGGGAATCCTTTCGTCGTCTCTCTCCAGATCTGACCTTACCGCCACGCCGTAAATTGGTAAAATTGATTGTTGAATAGATCACGATAGATACTGACTATCGGAGTGTCGTGTGCCGGGAGCGATCCGCGACCGGCTTTGAGCGGAGATAGAAAATGAATCTGCAGGATTTTCGGTATGTTGTCGCGGTCGCATCGCTGCGCCATTTTGGGAAGGCGGCGGAGACCTGCTATGTAAGCCAGCCAACGCTAAGTTCCCAGATCCGGAAGCTGGAAGAGGAACTTGGCGTAACACTATTCGAGCGCACCAACAAGCGCGTGGACCTTACTCCGGCTGGCGAGCGCATCCTGGAGCATGCGAAGCGGGTTCTGGACGAAGCGGGGCAAATCGAGGCGATTGCACAAGCGGCCCGCGATCCGATGCGTGGTCCCCTCCGTCTGGGCGTGATTCCCACGCTTGCACCCTACCTGATGCCTCTGATACTGCAACCTCTGCAAACGGAATATCCGGGGTTCGCTATCGAACTATGGGAGGATGGAACACGCCGGCTAGTTGAGTTGGTACGCAATCATCGGCTGGACGCGGCGCTGTTGGCGACCGTGGTGGAAGAGCCCGAGTTGACCGAACTCTCGCTTTTCGATGAACCGCTGTTTGCAGCTCTGCCTTCCGAGCATCTGCTGACCCCGCACAGGACTGTGGCGGAATCAGATCTCGCCCGGGATTTGCTGGTGCTGGCGGATGGACATTGTCTGTCGAACCAGACCCTGCAGGCCTGCGGGCGCACGCAGCAGCGTCAGGGCGCCTGGCAGGCAGCGAGCCTGGAGACTCTGGTCAATCTGGTTGCCGCCGGATACGGAACGACTTTGATCCCGGCGCTCGCCGTGCCTGCCCTGGGCACTCGTGACATCATATTGCGGCCACTGCAGGGCAAAACTGCGCGAACAATTCGCCTTGCTAGCCGGCGCACCTTTCCGCGGCCGCAGGCTCTGCGCGCGGTCGAGAAAGTCATTCGCAATGCGGTGAAACCGTATCTTCGCGCAAGCCTTCGCACACTTCGTTCGCAGCGAAGTCGTTTTACTGCGTCCGATACGGCCCGAGAGCCCTGAGAAATCGGGATGCGGCACAGCGCGCGTAAAATTCCCGGAACCTGGCCGCCCGACTGCTCGTATTGCCCAGAGAGGTTCGGCATGCAAACTCTGCGTCAGGACGTTGCCTACGCGCTCCGCCAAATGCGGTTGTCTCCTGTTTATACACTGACTGCCATCCTGACACTGGCGCTCGGCATCGGCGCAACTACGGCGATCTTTTCCCTCATTCACACGGTCATGCTCAGGTCATTGCCGGTGGTTGATCCGTCAAGCCTGTATCGCATCGGCGATGGGCAGGACTGCTGCGTGGAGGGCAGTCCTCAGAACAACTGGGGCATGTTCTCGTATCCCTTTTACCTGCGCATGAAAGAAGACACACCTGAGTTCTCTGATCTTGCGGCCTTTCAGGCTGGAGGGTGGCAGATCAGCGTACGCCGCAGCGAGAGTGACCGCATCGCCAAGCCACTGCGCGAAGAGTTCGTGAGCGGCAATTACTTTGAGACCTTTGGCGTCGGCCCTTTCGCCGGAAGAACCATTCAGCCCGCCGATGACCAGCCTTCGGCGGCTCCGGTCGCCATGCTCAGCTATCGCACTTGGCAGCAGGAATACGGCTCAGATCCTCATATGGTGGGATCATCCTTTGTTCTCGACGGCCATGCGTTCACTATCATCGGTATTACTCCCCCGGGCTTCTTTGGAGAAACACTCCGCAACGACCCGCCTGGGGTGTGGATTCCCGTCCAGCAGGAGCGGCTCTTCCGGGGAACGAATTCCCTTCTCCACAAGTTTCCTGCCTGGCTGCGGGTCATCGGGCGGCTTCGTCCCGGAGCATCTCCCAATGCAGTACCTGCCCGCCTCACTGCCCTGCTGCGGCAGTGGCTAGTGAATGAAAGCGGCATGCCTTCCGAGTGGATGTCCGGAGTGAAAGCGCTTCTCCCGAAGCAAAACATCAGCGTAATTTCCGCCGGAACCGGCGTAGGGGTCATGAAAGCGAATTATGGAGAGAGCCTGCGCATCCTTCTCACGGTCTGCTGCCTGGTGTTGTTGATAGCCTGCGCCAATATTGCAAATCTCCTTCTGGCTCGCGGTACGGCTCGGCAAACGCAGACATCCGTCCGCCTTGCGCTGGGCGCGTCGCGCGAGAGAGTCACCCGGCAATCGCTCACGGAAAGCCTCGTCCTTTCGATCTTTGGAGGAATTGCGGGTCTGGCGGTGGCGTACCTGGGTGTAAAGGTGATTGTGGCGGTTACCTTCCATGGAGCACAGTATGTTCCCATCGGGGCCGCACCTTCTCTGCCCGTCCTGTCCTTTGCTTTCGCCTTGTCGTTGATAACCGGCGTCCTTTTCGGAACGGCTCCGGCATGGTTCGCCTCGCGTGCTGATCCGGCGGAGGCATTGCGCGGGGCCAACCGTAGCACACACGACCGCTCGTCGCTGCCACAGAAGATTCTCGTCGTTGTGCAAGCGACCTTGTCAGTCGTTCTACTGGCGGGCGCCGGTTTACTGACGCGTAGCCTTGGAAAGATGCAGCATCAAGATTTCGGCTATGAGACTGACCACCGGGTAAGCATCAGCTTAACTGCGCCCTTCTCTTCGTATCCACAGCCAAAACTCGACGCAATGTACCGCGAGCTGCGGGACCGGCTCTCTCAGATTCCAGGTGTCAAGCGGGCGGCTCTCGCTCTTTATACGCCGCTGCAGGATAACTGGGGAGAAATCGTCATCCGACAGGGTCATGGAATGCCTAAAATGAACGAGGACATCGGCTCTTCCTGGGACCACGTGACGCCGGGCTATTTGGAAGCACTGGGCCAGCATATTCTTCGAGGGCGTCCGATCACTGAAGAGGACACCGCCTCGACGCAAAATGTTGCCGTTGTCGATGAAACCTTCGTCCGGAGGTTCTTCAAACCGGGCGAGGAGCCGCTGGGTACATACTTCGGCCTAGATCTGCCGCGGTATGGCGCTACATATCAAATTGTGGGAATCGTGCGCAATGCGAAATACATCTGGAAGAATCTCACGGGCAACGAGCCTCCGCGGCCCATTTTCTTTGTGCCGCTCGCGCAGCGCGTGCATTACGACAACCCAATGATGCAGAGCCTCGACGACAGCACTCACTTTATTGAGGGGGCGGTCCTCGAGCTGCATGGAAGCATGGAAGGACTGGAACCACAGGTCCGCCGCGCACTCAGCGAAGTCGACCCTAATCTCACCCTGCTCCATATCCAGACCATGCAGGAGCAGGTAGAAGCAAACCTTGACCAGCAGCGCGCGGTTGCGCAGATGACGGGGCTGTTCGGCATCCTGGCACTCATTCTCGCCGCGGTCGGCCTTTATGGCGTTACGGCTTATACAGTGGAGCGGCGCACCAGCGAGATTGGCGTGCGTATGGCGTTGGGTGCTAATCGAAGTAATGTGATCCGCCTAGTGCTGCGCGGAGCGTTCCTGCAGATTCTGATCGGACTGATCATCGGCATTCCGGCTTCGATCGGCTGCTCGCGTCTGATCGCGGCGCAACTTTATCAGGTGAAAGGCTGGGACCCGCACGTGCTGGCCACATCAGTCCTAGCCCTCGGGATCTGCGCCTTCCTTGCCAGCATCATCCCTGCACAGAAGGCCGCCTCAATCAACCCTGTGCAGGCACTGCGCGCCGAATAGCTCGTTAGGTTAGGCCTTCTCATGGAAGGCCCTAGTACGTAATACGCAAGGAGAATTCAAGAACTCGCGGCGTCCCTGTACCCACGAGGCCTGCAGAGTTGACCGTAGAAGTGATCGTGCCAAAGCTCGCGGGCACAGTGAGAGTCCGGACACCGGCCTTGCTCGTAATACTGAGAGAAGAAGACGGCTGGCCATACTGGGAACGATTGAAGATATTGAACGCCTCTGCGCGGAAGATTACATTGTTCCGCTCAGTAATATGAAAATTCTTCTCGACTGCCGAGTCGTCCTGCCATAGTGGCGGCCCCGTAAGGATGTTGCGACCGGCATTGCCCCAGGTTCCGACTGCTGGTAAAGAGAACGCCGCGGGGTTGATCCAACGCGAGATGCTGCGGCTGCCAAAGTATAGAGGCACTCCAGGTACCCGGTTGGGTCTTTGGTTTACGTTGTTTCCATCGGGAAGTTCGGTGCTGTTGCGGCTAAGTGTCACGTTGACCGGAAAGCCGGCGCGGGCGCTCAACAAGTTATTCACCGACCATCCTCCAGCGAGCAGATCGGGTAGAGTGCCGCCTGCGAGGTATCGATGCCCACGACCGAAGGGTAGTTGGTAAACCGCGCTGAAGGTTCCGCTGTTGCGCGCATCGAAGTCGCTGCCGGCGTAATCGCACTGGAAACATGCGACGTTCTCAGCCGAGTCCGCGTCGCCGGCGCCAACGGAGCCATCGTTCAAGGCATGAGAGTACATGTAGTTCCCTGCCAGGAAAAGACCATTGTGAAAGCGCCGGTTCACGCTGCTCACCACAGCATTGAAGTTCGATGCACCTTCGTTATACTTTGTATCGATTTCGCTTGGATATTGTGGGAGCGGCCGTGTGTTGCTTACCGGGTTGATGAGATTTGTGTATGAGCGGCGGAAGAGGTGAACTCCGTGCGCCCCCAGATAGGTCAGCGTGAACACGGTCTGGCCAGGCAGAGCTTGCTGGATCGATACCGTCCACTGTTCCACATATGAGTCCGGATGGTGCCGCGCCATGGAGCGCGGCGTAAGAGCCAGGCCAGTCGACGGAGTGAGCGAAGGAGGCACAGGATAGGAATACTGAACGAAACTTCCATTTGACTGCACACCACTGGTGAGAAGTGTCGATGGTTCCGTATTCACCACGGGGCTGTCTTGATCTCCGAGCTGAACCTCTCCGTGATAGGTACCGAAACCTGCCCGCAAGACTGTCTTACCACCCAATGACTCGGGCGAATAGGCGACCGACACTCGCGGATCGAAATCGAGGTAATTGGGGTGGGAGAACGCAGCGCCAATACCGCAATAGCCGCCGCAGTCTGCGATGTCGAAGGGATCCTCGCTGTTGTGCACCTCGTGGAACGGTGCAAAATAGTTGTACCTAAGGCCATAGTTGAGCGTCAGGTTCTGCGACACCTTCCATTCGTCCTGTGCGTAACCTGCAACATGGATTTTGCGCATCCCCTTATCGGGAAGCGCTGCTGTCGTCTGGAACGTACTGAGCTGGTTCGCGAGCAGCGCTGGTTGGTTGAGAAATGTTGCCGTGCCGTCGACAGAGTTCTGCTCATTGAACCAGGGGAACTTAATCTCCGCCCCAAACTTCAAAGTGTGGTTTCCCTTCGTCCATGTGACGGTGTCGTTTACCGACTCCGACTGCCCGACCTGCTCTTTGGAGTAGTTCTCCGAAAGCGGTGTGAATCCAGTGATGGAGAAGTTGAAAGGCACCCCTGTCTGTTGTGACTGGAGGTAAGTATTGCGGTTGAATCCGAACTGGGCTTCATTGATTACTCGTGGATTGATAATGTGAGTTTCTTCGAGTACAAAATTCTGCACGCGAGATGTGACGGTGATTCCTTGAGCCAGAGCATTGAGTGCACTGGTAGAAACTCCGTCATCGATGTTGTAACGGACATAAGCCGAATCCTGCGACGTGAAGCGGTGATCGACACGGATGTTACCAGCGTTTTCACTATTCGGACTCGCAACGACGCCGGTAAAGGAGTAGACGTTCGGATCGGAGGTAGGAGCCTGCCCCTGGGGATAGGCGTTGATGACGGCAGCCAGTGCGGGCTGGGCAGCCGCCAAAGCGGTACGATAAGACGGGCTGGGCACGAATCCGGTCTGGGGCACCCCGCCGAGTTGCTGACGGAAACCTTCATAATTTACAAAAAAGAAAGTACGGTCCTTGATGATGGGCCCTCCGAGGCTGCCGCCAAACTGATTGAGCTGAAAGACCGGGCGCTTGTTTGTACTCCGAATTGGACCGAGAGCATCGAAATAACTGTTGCGGAGGTAGTCAAATACGCTACCGTGAAAGCCGTTGGTTCCCGTCTTCGAAATGAGGCTTACCTGGCCGCCTGCAGAGCCGCCGGTATCTGCAGTGTAAGCTGCGGAGTCAACCTTGAACTCAGCGACCGATTCCGTTGAGAATTGAAGGCGGAGTGCCGACTTGAGTGAGGCATGGAAAACGCCGCTCGCATCTACACCGTCAAGTCGAAAGTTGTTGTCATCAGTTCCATTGCCCGCAAAACGGATCGTCTGCTGCGCCCCGGAACCGGAATCGATAGCTCCAGGCGCCAAAAGCTCAAGATTGGTGATATTGCGGCCATTCAGTGGAATCTTGGAAATCTGTACCGATTGAATGGTCCCGCCAAAAGTCGCATTACTTTTGTCGAGTTGCGCTCCGCCGGAATCCGCCTCAACACCGATTGTCTGAGTGACTGCGCCAACCTCAAGTTTGGCGTTGACAGTGCGAACATCGCCGGAGTGCAGATCGAGATCGGCAACACGCGAGTCCTTAAATCCGTCGTGTGTGAATACGACCGAAAACCGTCCGATCGGTAGCGAGGAGATGACGAATTGTCCATGCCCATCTGTGGTTACTGTGCGAAGCTGGTTTGTTCCCTCCTGTGTCACCGTTACTGTGACACCTGCAACGGATGCACCCGATGGGTCGGTGACTGTCCCGTTCAATTCGGTGCGGTCGATCTGTGCCCAAGCGAAAACCGGCATTAGGATCAGATTCAACATGAGTACGTATGGCCTCAGCGATTTCATTTCCATAAACCTATGAAGGTGATGTGAAGTACATTTTTGAGACAATCCGGCTGCGCAGAGCCAAAGTATCTGGCGACTGGAGCTTGGTTGCTATTCAAATCGATGTCAGCTCAGTTATTGACGCGCCTGGCGAAGAGGGCTCAAAACGGTATGAGGACCAAGAAGCCCGTCGATATGGCGGACCAGTTTGCCCGTGCCAATATCGAATGCGCGTACGGCCTTGACCCCTTCTGGGGTAACGAAGAGATGGTTTCTCCCGAGATCCACTTCGAACTGATCGAAGTTTCCTTTGATATCTGCGGACGGTTGATGAGGTTTTGACATTGACCCGTGAATGCAGCAATAAGGGTTGCGCAGAACCGGACCGAAGCCAAGTGATCAGTTGGGGATTTCAAACCGCTTTGGGACTCGCTTTCTTGTGAACTTCTACAAAGATTAGTCTTTTTCTTGAGCGCAGATGGTGATGATGCAGTCAATTTCGAGAGAATCGCGATTCAGCAGAAATTCAGATTTCTCCCTGCAAGGAAGCAATCACGACGGGCGATCGCCCTGAAAGAAACCGATGAACACACTTCGCTATGGGAGCCGCGCTCTTAGAACTTGATTCTGCCGGTGAACTGGAGTCTTCTGGCTGGCATCGCTGCGGTGGGTTGTTCGAAGAACGATGACTGCACATTGCCCACATAGGAAATGTAGTTCGTCCGATTCGTGATGTTGAACGCATCGACAGCCAGGGAGAAGGATGGCATTTTGTCCGAGGCGTTTCGGCGGGAAATCAAATCGTGGCTCCAGCGAAGATCGAACTGAACATTGCCTCCGCTCTCGAGTGTGTTCCTGTTTACGCCTGGTGGTCGTGCGTTGAGGATACCTGTGTTGAAGGTATCATTACCCGACGTTTCAGTATAGGGCGTGCCCGAATAGAGTTTTGCGGCGACACCAAGATTGAACCAATGATCTTCGTTGATGGTTCCGAGCAGATTAAAGCGATGTCGTTGATCAAAGTCTGCCCGGCCATATTCGCCTTGGAAAGAGTATTGATTCGCAGGAAACCACACAACACCGCCGGTGTTGTTGTTGGTGTGACTGAACGTGTATTGCGCAAGCCCCGAAAACCATCGGCTCTTATTACTGCTGAGCGTAAGGTCGAAAGCATTGCCGATCTGTCTACCCTCAGACTCGATCTGCCGGATAACCCCCAGATTGAGGTCCGGCCGTCCCGCGTACGACGGAGGAAGCGGAGCATTGACATCGCGCGAACGAAACAGAGCAACACCTGTTGTGCCGCGGTACGTGGCTGCCACTGTCAGCCCTTTGGCGAGTTGCCGTTCGGCGCCTACGCTGTAGTTGGTAATGTAAGGAATGCGCCCGCCATTCGCCAGCAGAACGAGGTTTGTCGGGAGACTCACAAGATCAGTGCCTGTTGGATATGGGCTTGGATAGGAGGGATTGAGTAATGTGAAGGCGCGGAGAATGACTCCGTTATAGCGCTTCAGGTCGGCCATGGGTTGCGCGCCAGAACGGTCATAAAAAAGCCCAATTCCCGCACGCAGTATCGTTTTGTGATTGGCCGTCGAGTACGCCACCGATAAGCGAGGTGCGAAGTCGTGGACCGATTTGAAATACGTCTGCCAGTCGTATCGTAAGCCAATCGAGGCCTGAAGGTTGGGCCGGATCTGGATCTGATCTTGAATGAAGGCTCCGATCTCATTCATCCAGAAGATAGTACGACCGACTCCAGCCTGTTGTGTAAAGGAATAAGGGGTGCTGGCCCCATATCCTGCGAGACTTGAGAAATTGAAGGTGCCGACTCGATTCGAATGATCTTCCCAGGCACGACGGCTCAGGTTTGGGATGTTGACGCCGAACTTGACGTAGTGGTGTTTGTGAGTCCAGCTCACAATGTCATTGATCTTGAGATTGTTTTCCGTGTTCAGCAAATCAGCCTGTGCGCCGCCGCCGGTAAATGCGCCATCAACTACGAATCTTTGAGCGGCAAGGACGCTGCGCGTAGGGTTGTAGTCCTTCTCAAAGAAGAGCTGCAATTGATTGAGCAGTGTTGGAGAGATAACCACTCTGTCGTTGAAGATAACGTCGTCCTCGCGCGCTTGGGCGTTGACACCGCTTTGAGAAAGCACGAGCCCGCCAACACCCAGATTCCTTGAGATGGTGTCCGTGACGTTGTATTGCAGGGAGACCCGATGTGTGGGAGAGAAATCATGAGAGATACGGGCCGCAAATTCCGTGTTATGAATCGGCGTCGGAACGTTAGCCGTGACGATGCCTGAAAGCGTATCTGCATGAACTATCGATTGCAGGTTATCTTCTTGCCGCGCACCGGAAAGCAGAAATGTTGTGTCGTGACCGAAGGGAAGCGGACCTGTGATAGAGCCTTCGTAAATGCGCTTTTGCTCGAATGGCCTTGAAATGGCAAAATAGTTCTTCGCGTCAAAGACCGAATCGCGAAAGGTAAAGTTGAGTGTGCCGTGAAGTTGTGGAGAGCCCGGCTTGGTGATGATCTCGATGCGCCCTTTGCCGGGCCGGTTTGTCTCCGCACTGTAAGGGTCGTTGTTGATGTGCGCCTCGGCAATGGCGGAAGCGGAAACTCCAGTTCCTTTCATCTCCACACCGTCGACTATGATGCTCGCGCCCATCGTGCCGACACCAGTCTGATCGAGGAATGGCGTAAGCGTTGCGATATAGTCCTGATCAAAGACCGGGACCTTTTCCAGCATCTGCGCATTGGTGGAGACCTGATCACGATTCGAGGATGGATCCAGGGTGACCTCGCTTGTCTCCGGGGCAACCGTCACCTCCTGTTTCACGATAGTAGGAGTGAGCTGGATACGCAGGTCATGCGTAGCCTGGGTAACGTGAACCGGAGCTTGGTATCGCTCAAAGCCATATTTGGAGGGTATCTCGATCTGGTAGTCGCCGGGTGCAATGTGCATAAGGCGGAAGTGGCCTTCGGGATCGGTAGTAACGCTGCCACCCTCCACCGTACTACCCGGCAATGTTTTCAGCAGCACCTCGACGCTCGGCACTGCAGCACCATCGGGATCGACAACCGTACCAGCCACATTGAGCTGTGCAAACAGGCTGCAGCAGTTGATCAACAAGGTGGCAGCAACTAACCATCGCGCGCGGGCCCGAGTCAGAAGTTCTTTACTGAGTTTGTTGACTTTGGAGGAAGGCAACGGCGATACCTCAGGGGCTGAACAGGCTGCGGAAAAACGCGCCGAAGCAACAAGCGAGGCGCAAGAAGATGTATTACCCGAATCGGAGCACCCCAAGGAATAGATGGTTCGTTCGCCGCAGACCAGTTTTTCAGCAGCCTGTGAAACCCCTAACTCGGCCGTGGTTGGCGGCACGGCTAAACAGCTTGCGGAAAAACTCGGCATGGGGCCAGAGAAGGCGCAAATCGGGAGATAGAAAACCATCACCCGAGACAAACGAATCGTTACCAGGGCATTCTGACGCGATCCATTCTCGGCACTTTCTGAGAAATCGAGTTTTTCCGCAAGCTGTAAAGCTGTGCCCTTCCCGAATCCAATAGGGGATGTGGGGCTGACTGCAACTTGCCGACCTTCTGCCCAAATGCCGAGTTTTTCCTCAGCATGTAAAGCCCGTAACCGCTTTTGGCGCGGCTGAAGCCGTGCCCTTCCAAGGCACCCTCGAAGAATGTAAGTGAGCTTTGAACTCAGGACGCTTGAACGGCAATCGTAGTTCATTGCCTATATCTAACCCAGGCCACCTGAATTTCTACTGAGTCCTCTGATTTTGCCTGCCAGGGCTCTGCCCGCGTGATCTCGCATGTACGTAGTAGGCGGTGATTTGAGGACCGAGAATCCCAGGCTTCAAAATCGAGACCTGGGAGACATCCAGCTTGGCTGTATGTTGACGAATTCACCGCGAAAGGCCCTAGAGAACTGACTGAGATTCCGTGATCGAGTTCGGTACGTCCGCGCGCAAGAGAGAAACTCTGAAGCTCGCTCCTCGACCGATCTCGCTCTCCAGATGAACAGTGCCCCCGTGGAACTCAATGAGACTCTTGGCAATCGAGAGTCCAAGTCCGTAACCTCCATCGCGACGAGTCCGGGCTTCATCGACGCGGAAGAATCTTTCGAAAATGCGCTCGTGATGACTGGTGGCAATTCCGATGCCCGTATCGCGAACGATGAACCCGCAATGCTCCAGCGTAACCCATGTCTCGACCCATATTTTCCCTCCGGGCGGCGTATATCGCACGGCGTTATCAATCAGGATCATCAGAATTCGCTCGATCATGTTCTGATTACCGCGCAGGGGGACGATCTGGTCTCGCAGCACATACTCAAGAGAAATGTTGCGCGTTGCAGCGTGGGCCTGGGCCCGCTCGAGAATCGAGCGAACCGGTTCGTTCAACTCAAGAAGCTCCATCGGGATCGAGGCATCCTCGTCAGCACCTCTGGCAAGGGTGAGCAAATCACCAATCAGACGGGTCATATAGGTACTCTCGGCCAGGATGTCAGACAGTCCCCGTTCAACTCGTGGGCTATTGCCCGGCCCCATCAACAGCAACTCAGCGTTCGAGCGGATGAGTGTTACCGGCGTCCGTAACTCATGCGACGCGTCTGCGGTAAATTGCGCTATGCGCTCATAGGATGTCGCAATCCGATCGAGCATTCGGTTGATCGTCACTGAAAGCTGATCGAGCTCATCATCTGTTCCCAACAACGGGAGGCGTCGGGAGAGGCTTCTCACACCGATGGAGTTCGCTGTTTCCGTGATCTGATGGATTGGGTGGAGAGCGCGCCCACTCATCCAATATCCCGTGAACGCCGCCAGCAATCCGGCAAGTGGGACGCTAAGAATGAGGATCCAGGCCAAGCCTGTCGTCAAATGGAGATATTCGGTCTGATCGACAGCTACCTGGATAAGGAACGTATACGGGCCGACGATGGCAAACCGGCTGATGGTGCGGTACGAACGACCGTTCGAGACAATGCTTTCTTTTCGAAGTTCCTTCCCGGGAGGAATGATAGGCGTGACCGCCGCCATGGCGTTCGGCTGATAGACGATGGAACCATCGAGATTACTCACCCTGAACATCTTGCCGCGCGGCAGGAGTGCCGAGTGCTCACGTAACTCATCGTTCAGGTTGTTCATCTGGTGGATGTCGAGTTTGTGCCGGAGAAAAGCAACCACTCCATCGATACCTGAGGTTAGCTCTTCGTCCGCCGCCTTGCGAAGCCCCCACGACGCACTGAGCAGAACACCGACGCCAAGAAATACAAGAATGCCCGCCACCAGCGCCGTATACCAGATCGTAAGCCGAGTTCGGATCGAGAGCGTCACTGTTCCCCTTTCGCCGTGAGCTTGTATCCAAAACCCCGCACAGTGTGGATCAGCCTTCGGTCGAATCCGCCATCGACCTTTGACCGGAGCTGCTTCATAAAGGCGTCCAGAGTATTGTTTTCAACCGTCCGCTCATAGCCCCAGACAGCGTTGATTATGGTGTCACGCCGCAATACGACGCGAGGGTTCCTCATCATGAATTCGAGCAGCAGGAATTCGGTGCGAGTGAGACTGATTGGGACGCCTGAACGGGAGGCAGCGTGCGTCAATGGATCGAGCTCTAAATCCTCAAAATGATAAGCGAGAGATGCGGCCGTGGTGATCCTTCGGCCAAGGGCCCGAAGACGGGCAAAGAGTTCCTCGAAGGCGAATGGCTTCGTGAGATAGTCATCGACTCCACTATCTAGTCCGCGCACAACGTCAGTTGTCGCGTCCCTGGCGGTAAGCATGATCATCGGAGTCGAGACTTTTGAGTTGCGCAATGATCGCGCCACGGCAAAACCGTCCATCCCTGGGAGCATCGCGTCTAGGATGATCGCCTCGAACTGATGACTGAGCGCGATGTCGAGCCCCTCCGTACCTGATGAGGCGACAACAATGCGGTGTGCCCGCTTTTCCAGCGCATCACGCAGGACGGTGGACATCTTAGGGTCGTCTTCCACAATCAGGATTCGCATAAATTAAGATGCAACCTAAAATGGTACACATTCTGCGTGAATTCTGCCTGAAGACTGCGCTCCTTGGTGGGGCGATCGAAAGCGTCATCGAAGATCAACGAGTGTTTTCATCCAGCTCTAAACGGCCCTCAACATTCTTAAGCATTGATTAGATCAGCTGGCTTATAACTACCTTTCCATCGCCGCACACAGGCAATCCAAAAGACGGAATAATGGCAACGCCTTCGTGTGCTTCAACGAGCGCGATCTGCGTATCCAGATAGGTGGCCACCGTACCGCGTTGCCATCGAACGCCATTCCTCGCCAAATGCTCGTCGATAAGCTGCTGGCGAGGGTAGCTTGACGACAGCGAGATCAACTTCTGTCCATTCAGCGCAGACCACGCCGTCGATGCTGGCCGAGGTGCAGCGCCCTCATCGGGGCGAATTACCGCCAAAGTAAGCCAGAAAAAAGAAGTGCGAAGGATTCCGGGCACACTTTTAAAGATGTCTAAGCCTATGTCGAGTTTGCCAGCTTCAACCCGCTTCAGAATCGTATTGAGATTGGCATCGAATAACCGTATACGCAGGTCCGGCTGTCGACACCGGAACTCCCTGATAGCCTGCGGCAGAATATTGGCCGCAACCAGGGGCGTCGTTCCGACGGATAGCGACTGACCCATTCCTTTTGCATCTCGTTCGATGTGCGACATCGCGGCATCGAGCTCGCGTAAATTCCGTCGTGTAAGCCCGAGCAACCGGTTTCCATGAGGCGCCAGCACGACGCGGCGAGTGGTGCGATCAAACAAACGGAATCCGAGTTGGTTCTCCAATTCCCGAATCAGAACGCTCAATCCTGATGTAGTAATAAAGAGTGCTTCTGCCGCACGCCTGAAGTTGCTATGCTGCGCGACAAGATGAAAAGCGCGGAGCTGTCAAGACGTAGATTCCATTGTTGAGAACCCAATTATTTTACAGTTTTTCGAATGAATCTTTTGTATACCTCTGCCATCCAAGTGACTGAATAAAAGGCCGATCTGGTGGAACGGGCGCTGGAAGAGCCAAGCGGGAGAGAAAACCATGAATGTGTCCAGGCGCGGCTTTCTGACGGTCGGCCGGCGGGCGGCGTTCATGGCGGTGCCCGAATCCGGATCTGCTGTGGTGCACGAAAAACGAACGGTGCAGAAGATATGTCAGCGACTGCTGCTTAACACCAGTTCTCTCAGAGATTCGAAAGGACGGCGAAGCCCACTCCCAAACTACTGGACTAGCTAGATTATTAATTCTTTATTTATTTATTACTGAACGCAGGTCACAGCAAGTTAATAAGTCGGGCGATGAATGAGTATATGATGAAATTTATTGGAAACGTTCCTCCTGATCCTCACAATCAGTACGTCGGCGATCACTGGCGGCAGTGGCATTATCCCTCCCTTCGCGATCGGCTCGACCATGATGGTGGTGATCTTTTCCAAAGGCCCTAGCTCCGGCGGTTCCTAGAACGCAGCCGTCAGCCTGGGAGTTTTCTTTACAAACCGTTCGACGCCGCGGAACTGTTCGGAGCGATCCAGGCGGCAGTGAGCAACTCTCCGCAGGACGACTCAGCAGGAGTCTCAGAGCAGTTCGAAAAGGGATAAGACTATGGGTGCTGTAGAGCTGATTGGGTCCAGCCCAAAATTCCGGACTGTACTAGACCACATAAGGATAGTTGCTCCTGTGGACTGCTCCGTCCTGGTCCAGGGAGAAACGGGTACCGGCAAGGAGGTCATCGCGCAAGCGATTCACGATGCCAGCCCTCGCCGGCACCACGGATTTGTGGCGCTCAATTGTGCCGCGATTCCAAGTGCTCTGCTCGAGAGCGAACTGTTCGGGCATAAACGAGGCGCCTTTACGGGCGCCGTCACTGAGACCATCGGACGATTTCAAGCGGCTGACCGGGGCACGCTGTTTCTG
>DASYBJ010000202.1:0-4238 GCA_036500845.1 Acidobacteriaceae bacterium | reverse complement strand
CTGTGGCTAAGTAAGTTCTCGTCCCCGGCTTCGGATCGAGGACAGCTCGGGTTAGTGGAAATTCCGTCGGCGCTCGCCGATGGGGCCGGATGACGAGGCAAACCGGAAACTGAAGATCTCAACGGTTGCCAACAGGGTTTCTGTTGAACTGAACGCGTTCATGAGGGCGTTCAAAGTAGAGTTACCCTGGCTAGGTCAACGTTTGCGTCCGCCATCTTTATGCGTTCCGTTGGGCGTTGTTCGATTTCGAACAGCCGGTCTTCAATTGCGGACAGGTCGGCCGAGGCACAATGCTTTAGCTGGAGTGGAATGAGTGAGTTGCATGACATCCAAGACTGGCCTGGTGCGTGCAAGTAGTTCGTCCAAAGGATTTGGGTCTCCTAAATCGGGTTAGAAATCGATGGGGCCTGGTCGGGATCAGGAGTGATCCGTCCCGGTGTAGGCAGTAGCTATGTAGCACCGCTTCAATGCACAGACACGTAACTGTAGGAGCGTCGAAAATGCCAGCCGACCTGAAGTATGCGTTGCGGCAGTTGAGGAAGTCGCCGGGATTTGCGATGACGGCCATTTTGACGCTGGCGATCGGGATCGGTGCCAATGCGGTCGTCTTCAGCATCGTGAATGCGTTGGTGCTTCGTCCGCTGGCGTTACCGCATGCCGACCAGCTGTTCTTCTTTGAGCGCGAGCCAACCGGCATGCCTTTTCATTCTTACCCTGATTATCGTGATTTTCGAGACCAGAACACGACATTCTCCGGAATGGCTGCTTACCGCATGACTTCTGCGGCGCTATCTATGGGGCAGAGCGCCTCTCCGGTCTATTTATATGAAGCATCAGGGAATTATTTCGACGTTGCGGGCGTTCAGCCTTTTCTGGGCCGGTTCTTTCATAGCTCGGATGAGCATGGCGCGGGTACGATTCCTGACCTGGTCTTGAGTTACGGATACTGGCAAAGCCACTTCGGCGGCGACCCCGGGATTGTCGGGAGGACGGTCGAAATCAACAAACAGCCATTCAACGTGATTGGAATTGCTCCTCCGTCATTTCGCGGGACGGAGTTGTTTCTATCTCCGGACCTGTGGCTGCCGATCGTAAACCAGCAACAAATTGACGGGTCAAACTATCTGGAAGCACGAAGTGACCTCGCGATCTTTATTCTCGGAAGGCTGAGACCAGGTGTGAGCCCGCGCGAAGCGGAGACAAACCTCAACCTTATCGCGAAACACCTCGGAGAGACGTATCCCAAGGAAGACCATGGGATGCAGATTAGGTTAACGCGTCCCGGATTGGTTGGAGACACCCTGGGGCGCCCCGTGCGGGCCTTTCTTGGAAGCGTGATGCTGCTGGCAGCCCTGATTTTATTGGCTGCGTGCGCCAACCTGGGAAGCCTATTCGCGGCGCGGGCATCGGATCGCTCGCGCGAAATCGCGATCCGGCTGGCTCTGGGATCGACGCGCCGCCGAATTTTGCGGCAACTGCTACTCGAAGCGGTTGTGATCTCACTGGCTGGAGGCGTCATCGGCATACAAGCTGCCGTGGCGCTTCTGCACTGGCTCAGCGGCTGGCGAGTGCTGCCGAGTTCTCCCATTCAGATTCCGGTGAATGCTGATGGTACGACCTATGCGATGGCCTTGCTGCTTTCGATTGTGAGCGGAATCTTGTTCGGCATTACGCCACTCCGGCAGGTATGGCGCTCGGATACCTACGTTCTGGTTAAGGCGGGAGCCAACAGCGCTCGTATCTGGCGGCTGCTGACGCTCCGCGATGTGCTGCTGGTGCTGCAGATTTCCGTCTGCGCGGTGCTGGTGACGGCATCCCTGGTCGCGGTGCGAGGCCTTGTGCGCGAGCTGCACAGCAACTTCGGCTTTTATCCGCAGGGCTCGATGTTGGCGAGCTTTGATCTAAAGATGGCCGGGTACAGCGAGAACCGCGCTGCGGATTTCCAGCGGCGTGCGTTCGATGCTGTCCTCGAGATTCCAGGGATTTCAGCAGCCGGGTATGCGAACATGACGCCGGTGAACGTTGCCACTCCTGACTCTCCTGTGTATGTGAATGGTACAAGTGATTTCCGGCATGAAAACGAGGCGGCCGACGCGATGCGCTACGACATCTCTCCGGGATATCTTGGCGCGGCCCAGACGGCGCTGATTACAGGCCGCGATTTCACTTGGCACGACGACGCTGCCTCTCCCAACGTGGCGATTGTCAACCAGACATTTGCGAGTAAGGTCTTCGGATCGGTCGACCGCGCAATGGGCGGATATTTTATGCGCGGACCAGGCGCCAGGTATCAGGTCGTGGGTGTTGTGCAAGATGGCAAGTACAGGACGCTGACCGAAGAACCGCTGTCTGCCATGTTCCTTCCGATTCGACAGGAGGCGAGCAGCACGACAGTGCTGGTGGTACGTTCCGACCGGCTCGATGCAGCGCAACTGGCCGCAAAGCTGGAAAAAGTCATGAAGGAACTGGACAGTGGATTGCCGGTAACCGTGAGGACCTGGATGGATGCAATGGCGCCTACGCTGTTTCCGGCACGCGCGGCAACCATTGCTCTGGGCATCATGGGATGCTTGGGTGCGATGCTGGCAATAACCGGCGTTTTCGGCATGGCCTCCTATGCAGTGAGCAAGCGCATACGAGAGCTGGGCATCCGCATGGCTCTAGGAGCGAGCCGATTGGAAGTGGTACACGCGGCGTTGGGCCGATTGCTCAAACTGCTGTGTGCTGGCGCGTTGGCAGGGTTACTCCTGGGGATAGCAGCAAGCAGGGTACTGGCTGCAGTGGTCTCTGAGGCCACGCCGCGCGATCCATCGGTGGTGTGCGGCGTAATGCTTGCAATGGTTCTGGTCGGAGTAACCGCAGCGTGGCTGCCGGCACGCAGAGCGGCAGGCGTCGATCCGGCGATACTGTTGCGCGAGGAGTAGCACTCGTCATTCCAGCCGAAAATGGGCTGGTGAAAGCCATGCCTGTTGGGAGTTTCCGGCTGTGCCGGCAGCTGGAGTCGTTATCGCGAACTACTACGGCTTCGTCATTTTTAAATCGCTGACCGTGGCTTCCGTGTTGTGAGCGAAACGGATCCCGTAGACGCCATCGGTGGACTTCAGCTTGCCAGCCGTCACCAGGTCAGACTTGGGATAGCTCGCAACCACGGTGCCGTTGATGGCGCACTCCACGTGGTCGCCTTTTACGGAAAGTGCGATTTTCTGCGTCACAGGTTGTCCGGGGCCAGAAGCCTTGTGAACAGCGGCATTCTCTTCCCCGCGGCCGTTCATCTGAAAAGCGTCAGGGCCAAATCCGCGCACGATGAAATTCCCATTGCCGTAGGTTGCGCAGTACAGCTCGCTCTCCTCGGGCGTGCCCATGGCATTGCCGGCTATCACAATCCCATATGGGTGCGGGTGGCTGTTCAGGCCCATGTAATTTGACTCAGTAAAAGTGCCAGATACAGTGTAGTTGCCGCTCGCCTTGTTCGCCGGATTCCAGTAGGTCACTGCTGGACCCGTCGAAACGTGAAGCGTATTGCCTTCCTGGCTAAGCTTCGTGTCTTTCACACTCTCTCCGGCCTGCTCCGCTCTGGCATCGACCTTTCCCGTCCAGCCTGGGGCCGAGATGCCGCCGCCGGCAACGGAGTGCGAAGTGTCCTGGGCAGGGAGCAACGCAGGGATGAGGAAGGCGATGATGGCTACGACAGTGATTCCACGGATCAGACGCATACAGTGTCCTTTTAGGTACGGAACATTGGCACACGCGAAGATTGTAGAGGTCTTTCTGTTCAGCCACAAGGGAGACCGCGAAGATGGCTTCCAGCCGACCGGTTTTCTCCTGGATACGATTCCAGATTAGAAGCTCCGGAAATTTCCGGTGTGCGAAGATCCGGTCGGCGAGCCGACGAAGATCAACAGAAACGCACATTAGTGAGGAAAGTCGCGGCGATCCAGCGGTTTGACACCCGCAGGTGTGAGCGTCGGCCCGGTAAGCGCTAAGTTCAATCTCGAACTGCAGACCCATTCGGGGCGGGCTTGGAAACGCAAAGACGGGCGCGGAACTGATACAAAGAGCGGCTCTTGCATGGCGCCCGCCCATGGCAGGAGCAGTCTGCGGAACGGGAAACTAGAGGTTTGCTCAACTGGCCGATCGGCATAAAGAGACAGGTGTAGCGCAACCAACAGCCTCGGTCAGCGTCTGGATTGCTCTTTCCTGAATGGCAAGCGCTTCGGCGTACGGCAGGAAGTCTTTTT
>DASYBJ010000201.1:0-5377 GCA_036500845.1 Acidobacteriaceae bacterium | reverse complement strand
GTGGCCGTGTCAGTGCGAATCTGGCCGCAGTTCTTTTCCAAGATTGTTTTAGCAATCAATTTGGCCTTATGTGCATGGGTCGATGCATTCACGAGAACCAGTGCGCCATGTGCTCCGACCTGCTGATTTACAAGCCGGATCCGATCTTCCGACACTCCAATGGCTCTTAAAGCATCATGCAGATTCACTTCCGTGCACGCGGGCTCGAGTTCTTTCGCTCCGGTCCCGTGCTGTCCGGCCGTATCATTGGTTCCTGTTCGATGCTGGAGATCGCGCTCGAAGCTATGTCTGAGTCTCCAACGCACACTATGCTCGCCGCGTTGGCTGGTTTGCCACAGCTCCGAGTGCTGTGGATCGAATTGGTCGTGTTCGGAAGAAAAGGCGACATAGATCTCGTCTGCGCCAAATCCCGCTTGCCTCAAGTCGGCGACGGCATCGCGCACGCATTGTGTCTCTTTAAAGAGAGCTACTGACAAGTTTTGTCCAGATAGGCGTTTGGTCGGTGCTTCGGTCCGCATAGGTTCACTCCCTTTCCTAATCTGCTTGGAATGCGGCTACCCCGCGGTCGGGATGCCAGACGCAATCCTATTCCTTGCAAAGCAGTTCTGCACCTGGCTGTAGTTCTGCACTTTAGGCTCGAGAACCGGTTTTTGGGCCTCCCTTGTTGCTTCGTTGTAGGGCGCCCTTTCATCTCTTCATCGCGTAGAATCACGGAACAGGGGGAGGCTATGGAGACAGCTACATTCGGAGCAGGATGCTTTTGGGGCGTCGAGGCGCAATTTCAACAACTTCCTGGCGTTACCGAGACAGCGGTTGGCTATGAAGGGGGTAAGCTCGACAAGCCGACATACAAAGACGTTTGTACTGATCGCACAGGCCACGCCGAGGTTGTAGAAGTAAAGTTCGACCCCGCAAAAATAAGCTACCAGCAGCTCCTGGACATGTTTTTTTCCCTGCACGACCCCACGCAACTCAATCGGCAGGGTCCGGATTGGGGAACACAATACCGCAGCGTCGTCTTCTTCCATTCACCGGAGCAGGAAGCAACAGCGAAACAGACCATCGAGCGGCTCACCCGAGAGAAGAAGTTTTCGAAGCCAATCGTGACCCAGGTTGTACCGGCGGATACGTTCTGGCGTGCTGAGGAATACCACCAGAAGTATCTCGAGAAGCGCGGCGCAATTTCGTGCCACATCTAGGGCCTGAGCGTACATAAGGTACGGAACCTCCAAGCCGAGGCTCTCACCCAGCGAAACTTCCATGGAGTTTCCGTGTCTTTCAGCTCCCGGGCTGACTACGATGTCCTGATCCTCGGCGCAGGCGCGGCCGGCCTCTTTTGCGCCATCGAGGCGGGCCGCAGTGGGCGCCGCGTATTGCTACTGGACCATGCGGACCGGGTCGGCAAGAAGATTCTCATCTCCGGCGGCGGCCGCGCGAATTTCACAAACCTTCACGCGACAGCGGCTAATTTTCTGTCTGCCAATCCGCACTTTGCGAAGTCCGCTCTCGCCCGCTACACCCCCGAGGACTTTCTCGCCCTAGTCGAACGGCACAGAATCCCATGGCATGAAAAAGCTCTGGGCCAGCTTTTCTGTGACCGCTCAGCGCGTGACCTTGTTTCCATGCTTGAGCAGGAGGCAACGGCGGCGGGCGTCGAGATTCGGCTGCGCGCTCAAGTTGAACACATCCGGCACAATGGAGGTTTCACTCTCGAAACCAGCCGTGGGTCTTTGTCAGCTCCGGCGCTTGTTGTCGCCACCGGTGGCCTTTCTATTCCTAAGCTGGGGGCTACCTCTCTGGGCTACCGAATCGCGGAGCAATTTGGATTGAACATCCAGCCTTGCCGTCCTGCGCTCGTTCCACTCACCTTCTCCCCTGAAGACTTGGCCAGCTTCGAGGGGCTCGCCGGCGTCTCGACCGAAGCTGTGACCTCGATCGACTCGCAATATTTTCGGGAGAAGCTGCTTTTCACCCATCGCGGTCTGAGCGGCCCTGCCGTGTTGCAGATCTCTTCGCATTGGAGACCAGGCGAGCCTGTCCTGATCGATCTTGCGCCAGAGAAGACTTGGACGGAATCCCTTCGCGCCAAGAATGCCCGACGCGATCCTGCTGCCGCGCGCGCAGCACTGCGCGCCGTGCTTCCCCAACGGCTGGCCGACCGCTGGCTCGAACTCCGCCCGCCGCAGGCGTGGACAAATCCGGCTCTCGACGAGATGGAGCGGGCGCTCCATCATTGGACTGTTCATCCCTCAGGTACCGAAGGCTACGAAAAGGCCGAGGTCACCGCCGGAGGTGTCGACACTGCAGAACTTAGCGCTCGGACCATGGAAAGCCGAAAGGTCCGGGGGCTCTATTTCATCGGTGAAGTGGTCGATGTCACGGGCCAGCTTGGCGGTTACAACTTCCAGTGGGCTTGGGCCTCGGCGGCCGCTGCGGGGCGAGCCCTCGCCGAGTCGGGTCAATCCTCAACCTCACAAGACGACGCCGCCCGACCCTAATTTACTTCAAAATTACAAGCCGGACGTGAAAACTGGGATAGACTTTAGAAATCCAAAACAATTCAGGATGACTTTCATGTTCAAGAACGAAGGAATCTCGCGACCTGCCGATAAAGTCCAGCGTACCGGTCTTCTCAAGTCCAGCGTACCGGCTAGCTTTGTCGGATCCAAGGTGGAGCGCCTCTAGCGCACTTCGTTAAAGCTTTACGAAGGCCCTGAGCCGCAAGCCTCAGGGCCTTTTCTCATTCCTGCGAGGGGAAAAGCATCTGGGCACCTCCTTCCATGAGCCATCCGGCTCGATCTGCTCGCTGGGGTCCGAACGGCCTCACGATTACCTTTTCTCTTGAACGAGTGACCTATGAGTATTTCCCGGAACAGTCACACCATGATGCGTGACGTACTTTCTTTTCTCTTTCGCCATTGGCGGCGTGAGGCATGGCTCGTCGCCGCGGTTGCCAGTTTGATGAGTATTGCGACCGTTGCCGATCTGTTTATGCCAGTCTTCGCCGGCCGGATGGTCGACGCGATCGCAACACATCGCGGACCTTCTCAGGGCGCCTTGAATGCTGCACTTTGGGCACTCGCAGCGATGCTGACGCTGGGCAGCGTGCTTGTCGCAGGCCGGCATTATGCCCTCATGACGATCAGCCGGCTCACTCTTCGGCTGATGTCGCGCTTTGCCGGCGATGCTTTCTGGCGCGTCCAAAGATTCTCGACCGACTGGCACGCAAACAACTTCGCCGGTTCCATTGTCCGTCGCGTCACGCGTGGCATGTGGGCCGTCGATCTGATGGACGATACGCTGCTCTTAGCCCTGCTACCGGCTCTGCTGGTGCTTGCCGGCAGCTCGTTGCTGCTCGGTTCGCATTGGCCTTCGATGGGGCTGATCGTAGCCATGGGTGCGACGTTTTATGTAGCCCTATCCGTAATGCTGTCGCTGAACTATGTCTCGCCGGCAGCGCGGCTGTCGAACGCCCAAGACACGCGGGTAGGCGGAGCGATGGCCGACGCTGTGACCTGTAATTCAGTGGTGAAGTCCTTCGGCGGAGAAGTGCGCGAGGACGCTCGCTTAGGACGGGTGCTCGATAAATGGAGACGCCGCACCTACCGCCATTGGGTAAACGGCACACGCAGCGGTACTGCCCAGTTATTTGTTTTGCTGGGACTTCGCGCCTCGGTGACGTTGTACGCGCTGCTCCTGTGGTGGCGAGGCCTGGCTACGCCAGGCGGCGTCACCTTCGTGCTCACAAGCTACTTTATCGTCCACGGCTATCTCCGCGATGTTGGCCAGCATGTGGCGAATCTGCAGCGCAGCGTCAACGAGATGGAGGACCTTGTCGAAATGAGCGTGCTTCCCCTCGGGGTCGCGGACTGCGCCGGGGCGAAGCCCATCCGCATCAGCGACGGCGAGGTGGTTTTCGACCGCGTCACCTTTCGCTACAGTGCACACGCGGCTCCGCTCTTCCATGACTTCTCGCTCCGCATTCGTCCGGGCGAACGCGTGGGCTTGGTGGGGCACTCGGGCTCAGGCAAGACAACGTTCGTCAAACTGTTGCAGAGGCTCTACGACCTCGACCACGGTGCCATTCTGATTGACGGACAGGAGATTGCTCGAACCACCCAAGTCTCCTTACGTTCGCAGCTCGCCCTGGTGCAGCAGGAGCCGGTGCTGTTTCACCGCTCGCTGGCGGAAAACATCGCCTACGCGCGCCCGGCTGCAACGATGGAAGAGATCGAGCGTGCTGCGGAATTAGCCAACGCGCACGAGTTCATCAGTCGTCAGCCAAAGGGCTATTCCACGCTGGTCGGAGAGCGCGGAGTCAAACTCTCCGGAGGAGAACGACAGAGGGTGGCTCTGGCCCGTGCGTTCTTGGCTGATGCTCCGATCCTGATTTTGGACGAAGCAACTTCCAGCCTCGACTCCGAGTCGGAAGCGCTCATCCAGGAGGCCATGCAGCGGTTGATCGAAGGCCGTACTGCGATCGTCATCGCGCACCGCCTGTCGACGGTCCGGCTGCTCGATCGCATTCTCGTTTTCGAAGAGGGCCGCATCGTCGAAGAGGGAACGCATGAGACTCTGGTCCGTCGCGCCGACGGTATCTACAAGCGGCTCTTCGAGCGGCAGGCTCTAGGATTGGTGCTTGGTAACCCTGACGAGGATGAGTCGGACGAAGATGAGTCCAGCGCTCATGAAATCTTCGACGAAACCGTTGATGAAACCGAGGAACTCGGCGCTCGAGGCAACTGAACAGCGAGCGAAGAGGAGCCTTCAAGGGTTCCTGGTCGTCGTTCCTTAGAGCCGGTCCTCAAAAATAATATCTAGCGGCGCCCGGCGTACGAGCTCAATGCCGAGCGCCCGGACTCTTCCAGCTCGAGAACGATAAGTAGGAGCCGCCCTCCGATCCCGGAGGACGGAGATCTAAAACGCAGCGTCATAAGTAATTGCGCATAATTTAGCCTACGGCGCCTGGAATCTGTTCACAACGCCTCATTGTCATCCCGGCCGCATCGAATCCTTACTTTGTCATCCCGAGAGGATGTGACTTTATTCGATTTTTGCGCCTTTTGGGCGTCTAAGCTCTTTATTTTCAGTATCTGTTTTTTGTGCTAAATCAAAAAAGTCACACGCTCCGAGCGCAGTCGAGGGATCTGCGGTTTTGTCCGGCGTAAAGAATTTTTCACTTCGCGTGGAATTCCTCACCATCGGGAATATCGCTCAATGACAACATAGGCAATTATCTATGGCGGCGTGTTTTTAAACCTGGTCAATATGCATGCATCTAATAAAGTATGCGCGTGTCTTCTCTTCCGATACTTAGCAGGGTGACATCGGTGTTTTTTGCGGGTTCAACAGCCTTGCCGAAACAGTCAGTTTTCCT
>DASYBJ010000200.1:0-36836 GCA_036500845.1 Acidobacteriaceae bacterium | reverse complement strand
TCAAGGGTAGGTTAGTCACGTGTTACTCACCCGTGCGCCACTTTACTCATGGATTGCTCCACTTTCTCGTTCGACTTGCATGTGTTAGGCACGCCGCCAGCGTTGATTCTGAGCCAGGATCAAACTCTCGTTTGAAACCTGATGGCTCCAGTTCCAGGACGGAGGTCCGGAACGGAGAGCCAAGTCTCGGCAGAGCTCGAAAGTCTGCGCGAGACATTACATTGTGAGAATAATGATCAAACCAACTTCATCGTTATCTCACGACTGGCATGTTCAACTTGATTGTCAAAGATCCTCGCCGGGTTCCGCCTGAGCGGTCCGCCTTGGATCGAGTCAACAGCCTTCAGGCTGCCGGTCCTCGAACTTGTTTGCTGCCATTTCGGTCGCGATCCACGCCCGGCCTAATCTTGTACTAGACCAGCGCTTCTCAGCGCATTACCGTTTTAGGCGCAACTTTTTAAGGTTACTAAATCTGACCAACATTGTCAAGCGATTTCTTTTTTACCCTAAATCTTGTACCTTAAATCGTTCGCGCATCCCGCCTCGATTCAATTCTAAGCTCAACCTGAGGGGCGGCCACGCAAGCAGCGGATTTCAAAAGATCTCGTCCAGTAGCTCCGCCCCGGTCTCACCGGTGACACGTGAGTTTACTGGCGGGCAATAAGCCCTTAGGGAACCCTTCCCTGGCCACGCTATGGATTGTTCGCTTTGTACGGAACCGTTTGGTCCCTATCGAACAACTGCATCAGCGAAGGATATTCCAGCCGCTGACGGCTACTTCGCGTTTCGAAACCAACTCGGGTGACTCGTTGTCCCCGCCGCGAAGCCCTTCCCAACCGCTTCTTAAACTTCAGTAACCATACCTGAAAGTATCTTCTTTGGCAAGTCTCAGCCGCTATCGGCCCAGAACCCCTGACCTTCCAAGCAGGACTGATACTACCAGCCCGTGTATCCAACCGCAAGGGATCTCCTGTTGAAAACATGAGCCTTACTGTTGAAAAGCACCGAAGGTTTCGTCGCCGCGGGATCTAAGGCACGGCCGCTCAGTTGGATCCGCTCCCGTTGCTGCTTCGATTACGAAAGGTCTATATGCGTTCGCAAAGATCCATCATCGGTCAGGACCGAATTTGCAGCGTCCGCAAAAGGCGCTCAAAGGTTGGCCGCAGCTGTTCAAACTCGCCGGACGGCGCTACAAAGACCAGGTAGCGCAACTGCCCATCTGGTTGCTGTACCCCGACGATCCAATCGTGCTCGTCGGATCCGCCAACCGCATTCCCAGAAGAAGAGTTTGAGGTCTCAATGTCCCTCGCAGGCCGCCCGTTCACGGTCAGCTCTTGAAGGCCGACCTTGATGTGCATCTGAGGGTTCTCAGCCTGCAGTTTCGCGATCAACTGCTGCATCGCTTCGGCTAAATCGGCCTGAGTTGCCGGACCTCGGCTGGTGGATGCTGCCGGCGCGTAAGCATCGATCACGACACCATAGATGACCGCCCCCTGCCCGGCTTCCGCAGCCTTCAGGCCATTCTGAGGCGCGATTGTCACCGACCCCGATTGGTCATAGACATGCCAGCTGCCCGGATAGCTAACTGTGTATTGCGGCTGCTCCAGAGTCCGCCAGTCTGCGCCCGGAGCCACGCTCGTAGGCGGGTTGTTCGCGGCAACGGTGCTCGTGTCGCTGGGCGACTGCGTCTTCCATGCTCCGTTTGCCACCTGCTGGGCGGTATAGGTCTGCATCCCGTCCGCGCGCTTCTTCATTGTTTTGAACGCTTCACTGGTTTGTATGGGACGCGTTCTGGCAGGCAACGTCGCAATCTCGTCATTCACGTAACCGGTGCGGTTGCCGGGATTGGGGTGATCGCTCAGAAACTGCGATCCGCCTTGACCATACTTCCCTTGAATCACCTCAAAGAACTGTGACATTCCACGAGGATCGTACCCAGCGTCGTACAGAATGTCAGTCCCGAGGAGATCAGCTTGCCTTTCGGCGTCGCGTGACATTTTAAGAAACCCCAGCCCCGCTACCGTGCCGATGCCCGAAGAGGCAACCTCTCCTAGAGAGCCGGGAAGCGCGAGCTGCGCAGCAATCTGCCCGAGAACCCAAAAGGGTGTCTGCTTCTGTTGCTTCGTCAGATTGCAAGTGGCATGGCGCTGCACCACGTGGCTGATCTCATGCGCCATGACACCGGCCAGCTGGGCTTCGTTTTCCGCTGCCTGAATGGTACCCAGGTTGATGAAAATCGGCCCTCCCGGAAGCGCAAAGGCGTTGATGTCCTTCTGCCTGATTACGTGGAAGCTAAAAGGCCATCTCTGCCCCGGCGCAAAGCTGACAAGCCGTGCCCCCAAGTTCCTTACGTACACAGAGACAGCATCCGATTCGGGCAGAACAGGCATGCTCTTGAGGACCTTCGCTTCAAGCTTCTGTCCCTCTGCGATTTCCTGTTCGACAGTGAAGCTGTTCTTACAGGTTTGGGGCACATAACGCGCATCGGCCCTAGGTACTACACCGACCGTTAGCAACAGGAGAGCGGCGGTCCATAGCAATTTGTATCTTCTGCAGTGACTCATCGAAGACTCCGAGTTGAGCAACTGTGTCCCCTGACACGATTCCCCGCGCTACCAGCCGCCTGGCCGCTGCTGATCCCCGAGTCCGCAACAGCAAAGTTCTTGCGCGGCTCCGCACCTGGTTCGTCTGATGCAGGTCGGCCCGCCCTCCCAACTTCGGCCTGAAGCCCACCCGCGAACCGCCAAGCCTCCAAAGCGGCCCCTCCAGTCTTATACTCCTAGCCGGATGGGATCAATCCGGCCTCCAGCGATGCCTCCCACGCATGTCCACATACAATCCCCCCAAACAGGAAGAAAATCCTCAAATGAGGCGCGTTTAGGGCGATCCTGACACATCAAGAACGCGCCTTCCAACGCTATAATCAGGGATTAGATATAGAAGGAGCTGCTTTCGATGCCCATTCAACCCACTGCAAGGATCTGGCATAACGGAAATCTGATTCCATGGGAGAAAGCCCAGATTCATGTCATGAGCCACGTCGTGCATTACGGCTCCTCAGTCTTTGAAGGCATTCGCTGCTATGGTCAACCACAAGGGGCGGCGATCTTCCGCCTGCCCGAGCACATGCAGCGGATGATTGATTCGGCGAAGATTTACCGGATGCCGCTGCCCTATTCGCTAGACCAACTCTCGAATGCCGTTATCGACCTGGTCGAGAGTAACGCTGTGGCGCCATGCTATATCCGCCCCATCGCTTTGCGAGGCTATGGCGAGATCGGCGTCAATCCCAAGGGCACGCCGACCGAGGTCTACATCGCCAATTATTCCTGGGGCAAATACGTTGCCGGCGAGGGCGGAGCGGACGTCTGCATCTCATCCTGGAATCGGATGGCGCCGAACACGGTTCCTTCACTGGCAAAGGCTGGAGGAAATTACTTGAACTCCCAGCTCATCCGCATGGAAGCCGACGTCAACGGCTATTCCGAGGGGATCGCGCTCGATGTCTTTGGCAATCTTTCGGAAGGCTCTGGCGAGAATCTTTTCATCGTTCGCAATGGAGTTCTCTTCACCTCGCCACTGGCCAACTCCGTACTCTCGGGCATTACACGTGACTCCGTACTCATGCTTGCCCGTCATTTTGGAATTCCGGTGATCGAAGAAGCCATGCCCCGCGAACTCCTCTACATCGCTGATGAGGTCTTCTTTACCGGCACGGCTGCCGAAGTCACGCCGATCCGCTCCGTTGATCGTATTCTGATTGGCGACGGCAGCGTGGGGCCAATTACCCGGCAACTTGCGGACGAGTTTATGGGTATCGCGAATGGTCTCCGTACCGACCGGTTCAATTGGCTGACTCCGGTTAAGGTCAATGCCGACCAGCCTGTCTCGGTCTAGAGAATTCACTCACGAAGACTTGGAGGAAGCGGCCTGAGACACGGCTACGCGCTGCTCAGCCTCCGCACCGGACGGTTTTGATTTTGGATGCACCCTTGCCAGGTGGTCCCAGCCGGGAAGTACGGTACTCCCGGTAATCAGACGGGCCCCGTCCCGAACGGTGAGGTAGGTCCACACCCATTCCGCGAGAACGAGCACTCGATTGCGAAAGCCAATAAGAAAGTAAATGTGCACGACAAGCCACGCGGCCCAGGCGAGAAAACCTCCCCAGTGCGCTTTGAACGGCCACTTGACATCGGCCACAGCAGCCTGATGACCGATTGTCGCCATGTCTCCCTTGTCGAAATAGTGGAACATCGTTCTCGGTTTACCCGCCATGTCCTGTTCAATCATTCGCGCGGCGTGATCTCCCATCTGCATGGCAGGCTGGGCAACTCCTGGAATCAAGCGGCCGTTCTCTTCACAATGGGCCAGATCGCCGCAGACAAAGATCTCCGGGTGGCCGGAAGGATTCAGGTAGCGATCGACGATCGCAGCCCCTCGCCGATCGGTAGGCACTCCGAGTTTCGCTCCCAAAGGAGAAGCAGCAACGCCGGCAGCCCAAAGCGTCACGACCGCGTCGAATCGCTTATCGCCCGCCATGACATATCCCGGCTGAATGTCGGTCACTTTTTGGTCTGTGTAAACCTCGACTCCCAACTTACGTAGTTGCGCAACTGCCTTCTCCGAAAGGTCCGGAGGGTAAGTGGGAAGGATGCGAGATGAACCTTCGAGCAGGAGCACTCGCGCGGTTGTGGTATCGATATGGCGAAAATCCCTGTGCAAGTAGAGCTTGGACATATCGCGGATAGCTCCGGCCAGTTCGACTCCTGTTGGCCCTCCGCCGACGATGACGAAATTCAGCGGTGGGTGCGTGCCGGTCTCGACCATCTCACGCTCCGCTAACTCAAAGGCCAAGAGCACGCGACGCCGAATCTCTGTCGCGTCTTCGACCGTTTTCAGTCCCGGCGCCAAGACCGCCCAATCATCTCTGCCAAAATACGAGTGAGTCGCACCTGTGGCTAAGATCAGATAGTCGTAGCTCATTTCCGTGCCGCTGGCGAGGATAGCCCGTCGACGGTTAATGTCGAATCCCATCACTTCGTCCATGAGCACTTCAATGTTGCGGCCCTTGGACAAAATCGAGCGGATCGGCTGCGCAATGTCGGCGGGAGACAGAACGGCCAAGGCAACCTGGTAGAGGAGGGGTTGGAAGGTATGGCGATTACCCTTGTCGATCAACGTCACATTCACGGGTTTGTTGGCCAGTGCGAGAGCAGCGTGAAGCCCCGCGAATCCACCGCCTACGACGAGTACTTTGGGGCGCGGAGGGAGGTTGGTGACTCTGGGCGGCTGGACGGATTCGCTTGCTTTTGCCGTTACGGTCATCGTGACGCTCTCCTTGTTCAAGCAAAACTGACCCACTAGGAAGATGCAACCAGGCCGAAAAAGTAACGAGATTGACGAGTTTTACTTGAGCAAGCCCCCACGGAACTGGTTACGCAAAGCGTACGCGTTCCGCTGATTCGTCAAACGGGCAAGCGATTGAGTCCATTCCGGCCCTCAGCATGAGGAGATGCCTTCTTTTTAACGAAAGCGGAACACAAGGGGTTTTCTCAAATCTCTGGATAGAAATCGAAGAAAGCCTCGATGCTCTGCCTGAGCTGCTTCTCAATCTCCTCGCGGCTGCCTTCGAGGACGTGCATGGTCACCCGCGCCTCCTTCCCATTCTTGAGTTTGACGGGAGCGTCGCCTACTTCGGTCACTTCCCCGGAGGGAAGGAGCCGCATGCCGTAGATCAGAGTCAGGTTTGCCATACGAACATTTTATCGTTCCGCGAAAGGACGTCCTGGTTCTGTTGCCCAGGAAACGGCGCGTCTTTTTGCCGTTCGGTAGAATCAGAAACGTATCTCTTATGTCCGACACGATACGCGACACTGTCATCCTGGGCTCTGGTTGCGCCGGTCTCACGGCTGCCATCTATACCGCCCGTGCCAACCTTAAACCTCTAGTGCTTGAAGGACACGAGCCCGGCGGGCAGCTTTCCATCACCACACTCGTAGAGAATTTTCCGGGCTGGCCGGAAGGGATACAAGGCCCGCAGTTGATCGAAAACATGCGATTACAGGCGACGCGTTTTGGAGCCGAAGTGCGCATGGGGCACTTGGCATCGGTCGACTTTTCGACTCGGCCTTTCCATCTCAATCTAGGCCGGGAGACGGTGCGCACGCGTACGCTCATCATTGCCAGCGGCGCGTCCGCACGATGGCTCGGCTTAGCCAGCGAAAAGGCACTGATCGGACATGGCGTGAGTTCATGTGCTACATGTGATGGATTCTTTTTCAGCGGTAAGGACATAGCCGTGATCGGCGGCGGCGACTCGGCCATGGAGGAAGCGCTCTTCCTCACCCGCTTCGCAACACGGGTCAATGTAATTCACCGCCGGGAACAATTCCGCGCCTCACATATCATGCTGGAGCGCGCCAAGGCGCATGACAAGATTCAGTTCCATACCAACACGGCTGTCGAGGAAGTTCTCGGGGTCGAAGAGAAGGAAGTGACTGGCCTGCGAGTTCGCAATGCTGTCACTGGGGACGAGTCGGTATTGAAGGTCAGCGCCATGTTTCTCGGCATCGGCCATGAGCCAAACGCGAAGATGTTCAAGGGGCTCCTCGACCTGGATGAAGATGGTTACATCCGCACGCATGACCAGGTCTTCACTCGGGTTCCAGGGGTTTTCGCGTGCGGTGATGTACAAGACCGCCGCTATCGCCAAGCGGTCACGGCCGCAGGCTCCGGATGCATGGCTGCCCTCGAGGTGGAGAAGTATCTTGAAGAACACGGCCATTGAAGACTTGGTGTCCAAGCGGACACGTCTGCGGCGCAGCGGCCGGGGGAAGTTTTCTCTGCGGCATCCATCGGCGGCGATCATCTTAAAGCCGTGGAACGCTCGGTTCTGCCTTCGCGATAGGCCGTTCCCGTTTTGAGGATGACTGACAGCAATCAAAAGGCTTTTCCCTTCCTCAAGGAGAATCTCTCTCGGATCGAGGACGAGATCACAGCGGCGTGCCAGCGCTCCGGCCGCACCCGCAGCAGTGTTTCGCTTATGGCTGTCACGAAGGGGCACTCCTCCTCAGCGATCCAGGAGGCGGCCTCGCTAGGGCTGCGAGTGTTTGGCGAGAATCGAGTTCAAGAGTTTCAGCGAAAGCGAGCCGAACTCTTCGGGGAGGAGAGCTCGGCAATGAGCCCGGCTCCATTGCATGCCGATAGGCAGTTCCACCTGATCGGGCACCTGCAGTCGAACAAGGCGGCGCGCGCGGTCGAAATCTTTTCAGCCATCGACACCTTGGATTCTTACCGTCTCGCCGAGCGTCTCAACCAGGCTGCGGCGAACATGAAATGCCGTATTCCCGTGCTTCTGGAGGTCAAGCTCAGTCACGAGGAAGCTAAGTCTGGTCTCGCTCCGGATTCGGCCGAGCTCAGCGAGTTGATGGAGCGGCTACCGGATCTCACCGCGCTCGAGCTTCGTGGCCTAATGACCGTGCCGCCGTATGACGAAGATCTCGAGGCGGCGCGCCCCTACTTCGCAAGGTTGCGAGCCTTGCGCGATGACTTGTCTGCGTCTTATCCGCGGCTCAACCTTGCCGACCTCTCGATGGGGATGTCCCATGACTTTCGAGTGGCGATTGAGGAAGGGTCGACGCAAGTCCGCCTTGGCACTGCATTGTTCGGCAGGCGGCCACGCGCGCACTAGGGCCACGATCAAACGGTGATTCCAATCCAAGATCATACCGAAGGTGCGACATTTGCGGTGCGCGTGCATCCACGGGCGAAGCGAACGGCGATCACCGGTATCATTGGGGAGGCTCTCAAAATCAGTCTCTCTGCGCCACCACTGGAAGGCCGCGCAAACGAAGAGCTGACCGAATTCCTCTGCGGCCTTCTCGACGTGCCCCGTTCAGCAATTCATATTCTCACCGGCACAAATACACGCAACAAGGTCATTCGCGTCTCCGGCCACAGCGCGAGCGAACTCACCCTTGCCTTGAAGAAACACTTCACCGTATAACCGGCTACACTAACCAGTCCTAACAGAGAGCTCATGGGAAACGCACACGCCGCTAGCCCTTCCATCTACGCCTGGGTGCTCGGCATTATCGTGCTCACCTTGCTGACGGTTTCCCTCTCGCGCCTTTCGAAGACGAGGACCAAGGCAGACTATCTGATCGCCGGTCGTTCCTTGCCGGCCTTCATTCTCATCTTCACGCTTTTGTCTTCTTGGATCGGCTCCGGCTCGCTGCTCGCAGGCGCTGAAAACGCGTATAGGCACGGATTCGCTGCTCTTTGGCAGGGCGGCGGCGGTTGGGCCGGCCTGCTGCTGATCTATTTCATCGCGCCCCGCGCACGTAAATTCGCGCAGTTCACTATTCCTGATCTGCTCGAGGCGCGCTATAGCCAGACGGCGCGTGTGCTCGGCGTGATCGCCATCCTGTTCGCCTACACAGCGATCACCAGCTACCAACTGATCGGCGGCGGCGACATTCTGCACTTGATCTTTCCCAACATCATTACGGCGGATCTCGGGAAGTATCTGATCGCGGTTTTTGTCATTGTCTTTACGGCCATCGCCGGTATGTCATCGGTCGCTTATATGGATGTGGTGATCGGAATTCTCGCAGCAGTCACATTGCTTCTCGCGTTGCCTTTCGCACTCCATCAGGCTGGAGGTTGGGCGAACGTGTCCCACACCCTGCCTGCCACACACTTCGAGGTTCTCGGCGATCTCACCTGGCTTCAGGCCGGGGAGCTCTTTTTCCCGACAATGCTGCTCATGCTGGGAAACCAATCCATGTATCAGAAATTCTTCTCCGCCAAGTCCGAGAAGGACGCGCGGCGGGCAGTGGTCGGTTGGATCATTGGCACGGTGATTCTGGAGACAGTCATTGTCGCACTGGCGGTTGTGGGCTCCGTGCTGTTTCCAACCGGCGAGGTGCATGAGCGGCCTCGCGAGATCATCGCTTATACAGCGCTCCACGGTCTGCCCAGGTGGCTCGGCCCTCTGCTGATGGGAGCAGTTTTTGCAAAGATTATTTCGACCGCAAACAACTACCTTTTCTCGCCGGCTACCAATTTGGTGAATGACGTCTTCACGCGCTACATCGCACCCGATGCCTCAAACCGGCGGACTTTGATCGTCTCGCGTCTTGTGGTTGTCTTCCTGGGAATTTGGGCGCTCTACCAGGCGCTGGGCACGCAATCGGTGCTAGCGATGGCGCTTTACGCTTACACCATCTATGCCGCCGCACTCACTCCCGTGATCCTCGCGGCTTTCTATTCTCGCCGTGTGAATACGCCGGGCGCGGTCAGTGCGATTGCAGCCGGCACAGTGGTGACGGTCCTATGGGATGCCGATTTCATCAAGCATCGCTTGCCGCCCATTCTCGCCCAACGCGATGCTATTTACCCAGCGCTGATCGCCGCTCTGATCTCTTTGGCATGCGTGAGCGCAATGACGAAGCCACCACGGCCCGAGCAGGTCGCACTCTTCTTCCCGGAAAAGAAAATCTGAGCGCGTGAGCTTTTGAACAGGGACTCTCCCGTCTGCGTGCGACACTCGCTCTGTTTTCTGCGCTACTGTTTGGGTGGCTATAAAAATTCTGCGGGGTAGTCGAGATTGCCTATCTCTCCGAGCGGCTAGCAATCAGCTCAGGCCATTGTGCTTCGTAGCTCAGCCGAATCCCTTGGGAGAGACTGGTCTTTGCTTGCCAGCCTAGGTCTCGCATCCGGCTAACGTCCAGAAGCTTTTGCGGGGTCCCATCGGGCCGCGTTGTATCAAAGACCAGCTCCCCGTCGAAGCCCAAGACATCGCACACTGTCTCGGCCAACTCTCGAATCGTCAGGTCCTCACCCGTACCGATGTTGATGAGCGGAGGATCCTTGTGGGTCAGCAGAGAAGAATATTTTGCTTCCGGCAGATTCAACAGAAAGACACATCCGTCGGCCAAATCGTCGCTATAGAGCAGCTCCCGGCGGGGCTTGCCGGTTCCCCAGACCAGGACTTGCTTCTGCCCTCGCGCTTTGGCCTCGACAACCTTGCGCATCAGCGCGGGAAGCACGTGAGACTTTTCGAGATCGAAATTGTCCCCCGGGCCATAGAGATTGGTCGGCATAGCCGCCAAGTACCGCGTACCGTATTGACGGTTGTAAGACCAGCACATCTCGATGCCCGCGATCTTTGCGATTGCATAGGCGCGGTTCGTCGGCTCGAGCGATCCTGTCAGCAGATATTCTTCCTTGATCGGCTGTGGACAAAGTTTGGGATAGATACAACTGGAACCTAGAAAGAGCAGACGATCAACGCCGGTTCGATAGCTTGCATGAATGATGTTGTTCTGGATGGCGAGATTCTCGTGGATAAATTCTGCCGGATAAGTATCGTTCGCTTGGATGCCACCCACCTTTGCAGCCGCGAGAAAAACGTATTCGGGGCGCTCCCGCTCGAAGAAGCTTTCGACTACGGCGCGATCCATCAGATCAAGCTCGGCCCTGGTGCGCAGGAGGAGATTGTGAAATCCCTGCCGCTCGAGAGCACGACGGATCGCTGAGCCCACCAAGCCCCGGTGCCCTGCGATATAGATCAGGCTGTCCTTTTCCACCGGCAGGTCTCCTTCCAGTTCAGGTTACTTAAGTAGAGATCGTGGTCTAGGACTCATGATAGCTGTAGGATTCAAATCCATGCCGCTGCACCAGGGCATCCCGTTCCGCAGCCTTCAGGTCCTCGCGCACCATTTCTTCAACGAGCGAGCGGAAATCGATTCGGGGAGACCAGCCAAGCTCGTTGCGCGCCTTAGTCGCGTCGCCAAGCAAAGTCTCGACTTCGGCTGGGCGAAAGTAGCGCGGATCGACGGCAACGATTGCATTGCCTCGACTGTCAAGGGCGCGTTCGTCCAGCCCTTCACCTTCCCATTGAAGATTGATGCCCAGATATTCCGCGGCAATGCTGACAAACTCACGAACGCTGTATTGGATTCCAGTCGCGATCACATAGTCGGTAGCCTTCCTCTGCTGCAGCATCAACCATTGCATCTCAACGTAGTCACGAGCATGCCCCCAATCGCGCTTGGAGTTCAGATTTCCAAGGTACAGCTTCTGCTGAAGGCCAAGTTTGATACGCGCCAGAGCCCGAGTAATCTTCCGAGTAACGAAAGTTTCGCCCCGCAACGGCGACTCGTGATTGAACAGAATGCCATTGCAAGCGTACATGCCATAAGACTCGCGATAGTTCACCGTGATCCAATACGCGTAGAGCTTGGCTACTCCATATGGAGAACGCGGATAGAAGGGAGTCTTTTCTGATTGAGGGATCTCCTGCACCAATCCATACATTTCCGACGTGGAGGCCTGGTAGAAGCGGGTCTTCTCCGAGAGGCCCAAAATACGGATCGCCTCCAACAGCCGCAAAGTTCCCAGAGCATCCGAGTTGGCCGTGTATTCGGGTTCTTCAAATGAGACCTTCACGTGGCTTTGGGCGGCCAGATTGTAAATTTCGTCAGGCTGGACCTGTTGGACGATGTGCACCAAACTGGAGGAGTCGGTCAGATCGCCATAATGAAGGATCAGGCGCCGGCCTTCCTCGTGAGGATCTTCGTAGAGGTGATCGATCCGACCCGTGTTGATTAAAGAGGTACGCCGCTTGACCCCGTGCACCTCATATCCCTTTTGCAAGAGAAATTCTGCCAAATAAGCGCCATCTTGCCCGGTGATGCCGGTAACTAAAGCTCTTTTCAAGAATTCTTGCTCCTGGTACTGCGGTCTGATGCAACCGGAGTGCTGTCATTTTATGACATTGCCATCCACAGGCGGCTGGATCGCATCCTTTTTGGGGATCGAAAGTTCGGGATTTTGAGGATCGAAAGTTTGGGGTGTCGAGAAACAACGCTCGGGGGTTAGACCTGAGAATGACCGCAATTCGCCAGTTCAGTCCAACTCAAGCGCTAGTATGGTGAAAAGAGTGCCATGATTACGGTCGATTTCCAGAGTCCCAGCCGGCGAACCGTCGCGCCGCAGTTGCATAGGCGTCTGCTCCACGTTATCCGATCGATTTCGCCTGCCTCTGGCGGTCCTACAGAGGGCATTCGGACACTCGCCGAGGCGAGCGGGGGAGGACCGCAAATGGAGTTGGTTTCCCTGGACAACCCCGCTGAGACATTCGTCCGGAATCAGCCTTTTCCCGTTCACGCGCTCGGCCCTTCGGAAGGGCATTATGGTTACACTCCGCGGCTGGCAACATGGCTCAATGAGAACCTCTCGCGCTTCGACGGTGTCGTAATCCATGGTCTTTGGCAATACCACAGTTACGGCTCGTATCGCGTGATACAGGGACGGGTTCCGTACGCCATCTTTCCTCACGGTATGCTCGATCCGTACTTCAAACGCGCATTCCCGATGAAGCATATGCGCAAGCAGCTCTACTGGGTAGCACGGGAATACCGCGTGCTCCGCGATGCGAGGGCAGTGTGCTTCACGACACCGATCGAACGGGATTGTGCGGCCGGGACAATGTGGCCCTATCGGGTCAAACCTGCCGTCGTTTCCTTCGGGACCTTAGCTCCCTCGGGAGACGCAAGCGAGCAGCGAAGGACATTTCTCGATCAGTTCCCGCAGCTCACAGGCCGCAGGTTCTTCCTCTTTCTGTCAAGAATCCACTCGAAGAAAGGATGTGATTTGGCCATCGAAGCTTTTTCCCGGCTCGCGCAGAGGCACAGCGATCTAGACCTGGTGATTGCAGGGCCTGACGAGGGAGGACTCCAGCCGAGACTGGAGACGCAGGCTCGCGCAATGGGAGTAGCGGATCGACTGCACTGGACCGGCATGCTGCAGGGAGACCTGAAGTGGGGGGCAATTCATGCCGCCGAGGCCTTCGTGCTTCCGTCGCATCAGGAGAATTTTGGGGTGGCCGCAGTGGAAGCGCTAGCCTCCGGACTTCCTGTACTTCTCTCCAACAAGGTCAACATCTGGCCGGACGTTCTCGAAGACGCCGCGGGTATCGTGGATGACGACACCGTGGACGGAACGTATCGATCCATGACGAGGTTTCTCAATCTGAGTGAAGAAGATCGCAAACAGATGATTGAAAACGGACGGCGTTGCTTCCGCTCGCGCTACGAGATGAAAAGAACGGCCAAGGCTCTGAACGATCTCTTCTGATCGAATCTCGCCTGGGCTCTTTCGCCCGGAGAAATCCAAACAATTCAGTCTAGTCGTAGACCTCTGCCTGGTCGAACGTGTTGCCCGCCAGATCCTTGCCCGAGAGAATCGGCGTTACCTTGATGGGCCACTGAATGTGGATTGTCGGATCATTCCAGAGAATCGTCCGCTCATGCTTTGGCGCATAGAAATCCGTTGTCTTATAGAGCACATCGGCTGTGTCCGATAGCACGAGAAAACCGTGCGCAAAGCCACGCGGGATCCAGAGCGCGCGCCTGTTCTCTCCACTTAGCAGTTCCCCTACCCACTGGCCAAATGTATGCGAATTTTTGCGCAGATCGACGGCAACATCGAAGATCTCTCCTTGAAGGCAACGGACCAGCTTTCCTTGAGGTTGTTCGATTTGGTAGTGAAGACCGCGCAATACGCCCTTCTTGGAAGATGATTGGTTGTCTTGTACAAAGTGGTCGCGAATGCCGAACTCTGCCAGGGCTCGCTGGTTGTAGCTCTCGAAAAATACTCCGCGGCTATCCTCAAAAGCGTTCAAGTCGATTGTTTTGACATCTGCGATCCGGGTGGACGCTGCCTTCATTTTTTCATTCTCCGTCGACAAAAAACGTGCACACACATTCCTCCTTTACGTTTCTATTTCAAAGTCGCTAAATGACTTGGGGCCTGTGAGCAGCTGATTCCGTGTTTTTGGGCGACCGAGCAGCAAAGATCTCTCCCATGACTTCATGCAGTTGCGTTTTCCAAGACGACAACCGAAAACCAAAGGTATCCTCGAACTTCCGATTTGACAGTACGGAATTCTTCGGGCGTTTGGCGGGAGTCGGATAGTCGGCCGTCGTGATAGCTAACACGCGAGGTCTTGCAGAATTCCCTGAAACATCGAAAATGGCTCGAGCGAAACCACACCATGACGTGGATCCCTCCGCGGTCATGTGATAGATTCCGGCGGGCATGGCTTGGGTTGGCTGTGCATATTGGTGAACCAGACGAGACGTGGCGGCGGCTATCGACCTGGCTGAGGTCGGAGCGCCGCTCTGATCATCGACCACGCGCAGTTCCTGGCGCTCGGAGCCCAATCGGAGCATAGTAGTCAAGAAGTTCTTGCCTTGTGGGCCGTAGACCCAACTGGTGCGCAGCACGAGATATCGCCCTCCCACCTGCGCGACCGCAGCCTCTCCCGCCGCCTTCGACGCGCCGTAGACACTAAGAGGATCGATGAGGTCAGTTTCCACGTAAGGTCCTTGTTTTTCGCCGTTAAAGACATAATCGGTCGAGATATGGATAAGAATCGCTTTGAGCTTGGCTGCCTCTTCTGCCAAAACGCCGGGAGCCACGGCATTGACGGCGAAGCATAGATCCCGCTCCTTTTCCGCCTGGTCGACGGCCGTATAGGCAGCGGCGTTGATAATGACCTGGGGAGCCACCCGGCGGACCTGTTCCTGGATGCTGCCACGATTGCTCAGATCGCACTCCTGCCGGCCCAAAGCCACCAATTCCTCACCCGCCCGACCGAGCCGCACGAGTTCGCGCCCGACCTGTCCATCTTTTCCAAAAACTAGAATTCGCATCGTTTCCCCATGTAATACGCGCAAATTGCGTTGACATTACTCATTTGAAACAATTAAGAGGTGAGATTTGTGATGCTCCATTCGGGGTCTTACAGCGTTCGCTTAAATGATCTAGAATGCCTCCACTGTGACTCCATCAACGGAACTCCCCGATCCCTCTGAAGCCGAGTTGCACCTGACACAGGTCGATCCGCCTCACCCTTTCAAGAGCGCGTGGAAGACCTTTGCGGTAGCGGCTGTGCTTGTAACGGCGGCAATTGCGATTTACTACTATCTTATTCAGAAACCACCGGATGCGGCTGGCGAAATTCTCGCAGTCAACTACTATCCGGTCAATACAACCATCAATGGTGGCGGCGGCGGCGATCCGGGAATGCAGGGCAGCAAGGAATCCTACGATCAACTCATCATCCTCGCCAAAGTACGCGTTCGCAATCAGACCAACATCCCACTCTTCCTACAGGATATCTCCGCAACGGTTACACTCCCCGATGGCTCGCAGCAGGTGAACGTCGGCGCGGGAGTGCGAGACTTCGACCGCGTGTTTCAGGCATTCCCTACTCTGGCTCCTCTGCGGGCTCAGCCCTTTGACCGGAGCGCCACGTTGCAGCCAGGACAGAGTACCGAAGGCCTAGCGATTTTCAATTTCCCGCTGAGCCGACAACAATGGGATTCGCGGAAGAGCGGAGATGTTGTGGTCTCTTTCATGCATCAGCCGAATCTTCTCTTGAGCATCGCACATTGACACGCTTTTAACGGAGCGCATTTGCGATGTGGCTGACACCTTCTAGGGGATCACGGGCGTGGGAGCATTCTTCGGAGTCGCAAGATAGCCGCCGACCTGGTTTTTGCCGATGTTGTTGACAACCACCTCGTAGAGCAGATTACTTTTCCCGGTGTAGAACTGCACCGGTTCATTGAGGCCCTTGTCTTTCTTTTCAATCTTCTTGTCGTCCGCTTCTACAAGCAACGTATAGCGGGAATGCTTTTGGTCGGCTTTCTTGAGAACAAGGCTGACACCGGAGAGCGGCGTAGGCTTACCGCCTTTGGACAAGGTGAACTCATAATAATTGCGATCGCCCTTGTGCTTGAGGATCTCAAGCTCTTTGCTATTCGTCGCGATCAGGCCGCTATGCACGCCCAAGTCACCGATTGCGCTCTGCAGCCGTGCCTCGGCACCCTGCAGTTCGTTCTTGGTCTGAGCAACATCCGTTTTTACACCGCCGACGTCAGTTTTCACACTGGAAACATCGCTCGAGACCGCACCAAACTGCTTCTGAGATTCGGCCTGTGCCGCTGCCTGTTCGTGCTCAAAGCGAGCCGCATCTGCTTGTTGTCTTTTGAGCAATGCATTGGCTCGAGTTTCGAGCTGGCGCTGGGTCAAACCAACGCTCTTGCCCAGGGTTTCGGAGGTGACGCTTAATCTGGCATCGGTCTCGCTGAGTTGCTGAGCCAGTTGAGTGTTCTGCTTCTGTGCTGCCGCCAGGAGGCTTTCCGATTTCTCGAGGCGATGCTCCAACGTGAAGCTCCAGATCAACCCGGCCAAAGCTCCAAAAACTGCAAAGCCCAACAGGCCCACAAACAGTCCCGAATGGGTCCGTTCTACCGTTTCTACGCCCTCGCTCATCGCATTGCCTCCTGGAGGCCCCAGCGGCGCTTGAAGACCAGAACTGGCTCTAAGCCTTAGGGGATGTCATCAGTTTAGACGACCTCCATCCTACAATGGACGCGTGGACACTGTTGATGTCGTCGTCGGAGGCGCGGGAATTATTGGGCTATCTGTGGCTCTAGAGCTGGCGCGTAGCGGCCTCAGAGTCAAGGTCGTGGAGCGGGGACGGGCGATGCGTGAATCCTCCTGGGCCGCCGCGGGAATGCTCGCCGCCGAGGATCCTGAGAACCCGCATGAACTGATTCAACTTGCCGCCGTTAGCCGGGCCCTCTATCCGGAATATCTGAAGCTGATCGAGCGCCTGTCGCAGCGGCGTGTTGCGTTACGCACACGGAACACGCTGCAAGTATCAGAACCTGGGGGCGGCTTCGATTGCAGCGAGACTGCCACGCGACTCCGGATCACGGCGGAGGAAGCGGAAAAGCGGATAGCTGGATTCAGAGCCGGCGGACGGGCGCTCCTTTGGCTTGAGGAGGCAAGCCTAGATCCGCGCGATTTGTGTGCTGCACTCCCGGCGGCGGCGACGGCAGCAGGCGTGGTTCTTGAAGAAGACACGGCTATTCTGGGCGTCGACGCTAGCGGCGGATCTGTCCTGATCTTGACCTCAGCGGGAGAGCTCAGCGCGGGCGCCTTTGTGAACTGTTGCGGCGCTTGGGCCACCCGGATAAGCCAGCCGGCAAGTCGGTCCCCATCTTCTCATCCGGCTTACGGTTTGGGGAGCAGTCCCATGGCCGAGAGAGTCGAGCCACGGAAAGGGCAGATGGCGATGGTCCGCATGGAAGGATTGCCTCAGCTTTGTAATGTTTTTCGATCGCCTACGGTTTATCTCGTCCCGCGGGGTGACACCCGGATCGCAATTGGAGCATCCGTTGAACAAGCGGGGTTCGACCGGGAAGTGGAAGACGCCACCGTCCATCGCCTGCTGGCCGAGGCGGCGGAGCTGTGGCCGCCGATCGCGTCGGCACCGGTGATCGAAAGCTGGGCGGGCTTACGCCCAGGAACAGGCGACCACCTGCCCTTCATCGGGAGCACCGGCGAACCCAACTGCTGGTGGGCTACCGGGCACTTCCGTAACGGCATTCTTTTGGCTCCGGCGACCGCAGTCGTAATTCGCCAACTTCTGCAAGGAGCGCGCCCCGAAGTCAGTCTGGACTCGTTTGCTCTGGACCGGCCGGTGGTCGGCGGTCTCGTCGGCAGTTAGCTAAGTGACAATGCTGCAATTGCTGCGCTATAACTTGAAGCAGCCGCAAGCACGGCTCGGTGAGATGGCGACAGTACGCCGCCTTCCTCATAGGGTGATCCGGCAAAGCGCACAACAGGGCGCATCTAGAGCGCAAAACTAAGCGCATCAAAGGAGGGGCAGGAATGTCGACAGCGGTGGCGACGAAAGGACTTGAGGGAATTGTGGCAGCGAATTCCGGCATTTGCTGGATCGATGGCGATGCTGGAGTGCTGGCGTATCGTGGCATTGACATCCATCAACTTGCGGACAAATCGACGTTTGAGGAGACAACCTATCTTCTTTGGCATGGGAAACTTCCGAAAGCCCCTGAACTCGAGGAATTCTGCAAGAAACTAGCCCAGGCGCGTTCGCTCGATCCAAGGATGATCGACTTACTCCGTTCTTTTCCCCGGGGAGCGGCTCCGATGGAAGTGTTGCGGACCGCCGTTTCCGGCTTGAGCTTCTACGATCCCGATGAAGCCGACAATAGCCATGACGCGAATGTTCGCAAGAGCTTCCGCTTAACTGCTCAAATTCCGATGATCGTGGCCATCTACGACAGGCTGCGCAAGGACAAGCCTCTCGTTGATGCGGACTTGGGCATTAGCCACGCGGCAAACTTCCTTTGGATGCTGAACGGGGAAAAGCCTTCACCGACGGCCACAAAGAGTTTGGATGTGGCGCTCATCTTGCACGCTGATCATGAACTGAATGCTTCGACGTTTGCCGCGCGCGTAATCGCTGCCACGTTGTCTGACGTTCATTCGGCAATGACGGGAGCGATTGGAGCTCTCAAGGGACCTCTGCACGGAGGCGCGAATGAGGCGGTCATGCATATGCTCTTCTCCATCGATAAGGAGAAGGCGGACCCGGTGCAGTACGTAGGAAAGATGCTGGCAGCGAAGCAGAAGATCTCCGGTTTTGGCCACCGGGTGTATCACACCGAGGATCCGCGAGCAACGCACTTGCGGAAGATGTCAGAGGAGTTGGGCAAGGCGTCGGGAAATTCGAAGTGGTTCGAGATGTCGCGCGCGATTGAAAAATACGTGCTGGCCGAAAAGAAACTCAACGCGAATGTCGACTTTTACTCAGCATCTACGTACACCACGCTTGGCATTGATCTCGATCTGTTCACCCCGATCTTCGCCGTGAGCCGTGTTGCCGGCTGGGCAGCTCATGTGATCGAACAACTTGACGATAATCGCTTGATCCGGCCGCGTGCAGAGTACATCGGCCCGGATTACCCGGTGCAATACATGGCGATTGAGACCCGCTAGCAAAGTCCAGAGCGTAATCGCCTGTTGAACATCGGCTCACCTAGTGTAGAAAAGTGGCGGCTGCAAGGACACTCGACGAAGGTGCCGCCCCGCGGTTATCGGCGTGCCGGCGGCTCAAGTGGAATCGATAAAAATTCCCCTAATGAACGAATGTTATCTATTTTCAGCCGGAGGAAATTTTGGCTGTTTTTCGGGTGTACGGAAAAATGCCACGCCTTGAGGCTGACCGGGAGATCGTCGGGATACCTGTCATTCTTGCCTAACGATGAGCCTAGAAGAAGAGTTGCTGGGTCTGAGGCCGCGCCCCAGAGGGATATTTAACTTTCCAGTTTTATAAATCCAAATTTATACGTCGGCTTTCCCTATTGGATTCGCTGGATCTTCGCTTGACACCGGCTGGGGTCGTTTTTGGCCTTGCCCAGCCCTTTCTGGCGGTGAGACAGGCGGTCCAAGGCTTTGCTTGCTCTGCCAGGTACACACGTGACAGGCACATTCGAACAATTTAAGTGTCGACGGCGGCCATTAGGGTGTTAGCTCCGGGTTACAAGCCAAAAATAGTAAGTTTCACACCAAAAATTCTTTCGGATCTCTCTTGCCTGATCTTCGACGTGCCCCCCATCCGGCGGACTCCTACTGAATAGAGCACTTCTCGCGCCAAGAGCGAGAAGCGCACAAGAGTGTTAGCGCCGGCTTGCAGGCGGAATGATGCCGTTCAAGCGAAGGTACACGACCATCTGTCCGTAGTGGTCGTTGGCGTGGGCCAAGGCCTGAGTGGCGACTCCAGCACGAGTATTCTGGCGAGCGTCGAGCACGGTGAAGGCGTTCTCAGGCGTGATCGAGTCGATCGCCTTTTGTGCAAAGACGTAGGAGTCCTGCAGAGCTTTGACGATGTCATCTTTCGCTGTGAGCTTGTCGATACTCTTCACATCGACATCGGGCGTAATGCCGAAACGTCCGAAGAGGCTATAGTTCGCGGCCGCGAGATGTTTGACCTGCTGCGCGAAGGTGCGAACTCCCTGAAAGTTGCCGGCACTGGAACCCGGGGAGAAATCGTATTTTTCTGCCGGCATGGCTTCGGCAGCTCCAACGATCTCTTTCTGCATACCCTGGAGAATCTTGCCGTAGATTTGCGCGGGCGCGATTTGCTGCGCTTGATCGGCAGCCACCGCGGGGCCAGGAGAACACAGAAGGCTGATCGCAATGAGCGATGTGGCAAGAGTAGAAGTAAGACAGATCTTCAACGGGTCCTCCTCAGGACGACGGTACGTTCGCGCAAGAAGACTAGCAGAAACTCCTTTGCAAGCAATACACGTGATCCTCCTCTGCGAGGGCGCAGACGGCCGGTTGCGGGTCTCCGCGAAACAGAATCCGCTTGATAGGCGATATGGCTTGCGCTCGAATTGCAGGCGACGCGAAGGCCCAGAAGCGCCTCTTCCCGTAAAATATGGGCAGGAGAGTTTTTTGCGGCGAGTGTACATGGATGCGAATGCCACCACACCTCTTCTCCCCGAGGTGTTGGAAGCGATGCGTCCCTACTTTCTGGAGCAATTTGGCAACGCATCTTCGATCCACCTGCGCGGACAACAGGCCCGTGCCGCGGTCGAGCGTGCCCGAGCCAGTGTGGCCGCACTGCTGAACTGCCGTCCTGCCGAAATCGTTTTTACCAGCGGCGGAACGGAAGGCGATAACCTAGCCCTTTTTGGGTTGGTGAAGCCGGGCGATCACCTTATCACGACATCTGTTGAGCACCATGCTGTGCTGCACGCAGCGGAAAAGCTGCAGGAACGGGGAGCTCAGGTAACGTTTCTCCCCGTCGATCATCAGGGTGTGATCGACCCGGACGACGTGAGAAGGGCTTTACGGCCTGAAACTAAGTTGATCAGCGTGATGATGGCGAACAACGAGACTGGAGTGCTGCAGCCGGTTACAGAGATCGGACGCATTGCCGCGGAGGCGGATGTCTACTTCCACACAGATGCTGTGCAGGCGGCTGGCAAGATGCCTCTGGACGTACGCGCCATGGGATGCGACCTGCTGACGATCTCGGGACACAAGATTCATGCTCCGCAAGGGGTCGGAGCGCTCTTTGTGCGCCGGGGCACGCCACTGGAGCCACAGTTCGTGGGTGGTGCGCACGAAAGGCAGCGGCGTGCAGGCACAGAAAATGTGCCTGGGATTGTGGGTTTGGGCAAAGCAGCGGAGTGCGCATCTCTGGGGCTTCAAAACGGGATGCCAGAGCGCTTGGGTGCGATGCGCGACAGGTTCGAGCAGGCTTTACTAGCGCATGTTGACGAAGCCGGAGTACATGGCCGTGATGCGGCGCGGGTTCCCAATACTTCGAATCTCTGGTTCGACCATTTGGAAGGCGAAGCTCTCGTGATCGCACTCGATCTGAAGGGACTGGCAGTTTCAGGAGGTGCCGCTTGCGCCTCAGGTTCAACCGAGCCCTCGCATGTGCTGCTCGCCATGGGCGTTTCAGTGGAGCGCGCGCGGGCAAGTTTGCGTGTGAGCTTACAGAAGCAGACGACTGAAGAAGAAATCGATTATGCACTCGAGCTGATGCCGGCGGAAGTAAGCAGGCTACGCAAGCTTTCCCCGGTGTACCGCAAGGCGCCTACGTTGGCTGCGCGCTAGTGGAGATGGGCAGGAGACTTTTGACGAACGAGCACAACGATACGATCGCAGTCGCGATGTCGGGAGGAGTCGATTCCTCAACCGCGGCGGCCATGCTCAAGGCGGAGGGCTATTCCCTGGTCGGCCTGACGATGCAGCTTTGGAACCAGCGGAGGCTCGCAGGCAAGGAGGGGATGCCGGAGCAAGTTCAAGGACGATGCTGCTCCATCGACGATGTATACGACGCGCGACGAGTCGCGGAGACTCTAGAGATCCCTTATTACGTTGTCAATCACCAGGACCGTTTCGAGCGTGACGTGGTGCGTCCATTCGTGGATGAGTATCTTTCGGGAAGAACTCCGATTCCGTGCAGTTTGTGCAACAACCATTTAAAGTTCGATCAATTGCTTCTGACTGCGCAGCAAATCGGAGCATCGCGGATCGCGACCGGCCACTATGCGCGAAACGAGTATGACCCGGAACGCGGCCGGTGGATCCTGAAGCGGCCCGCGGACGCAACCAAGGACCAGACTTATTTCCTGTTTGGTCTCACCCAGGACCAGCTCGCACACACGCTCTTCCCTCTTGGCAGCTATACCAAGCCCCGAGTGCGCGAGATGGCCCGCGAATACGGGTTGGACCTCGCCTCTAAGCCGGACTCACAGGAGATTTGCTTCATCCCCGGCGGAGACTACAAGCGCTTTATCGATGCGTATCTCGAGGAGCAGGGAGAAGTCTCGCCTGACACGAGCGGTGAATTCGTTGCTGCCGGCGGCGAAAGACGTGGAAGACACGCAGGCATTCACAACTTTACCGTTGGGCAGCGCAAAGGTCTTGGTGTGGCCTCATCCACACCGCTCTACGTGATCTCGATCGACCGGGACAGCCATCAAGTCAAGATCGGGGGCGAGGACGAACTGATGCGCACGACCATGCGCGTACGCGATCTGAATTGGATCTCCATTCCCGAGTTGAATGGCACGATGCGGGTGCAAGTGAAGATCAGGCATCGCCATGATCCGGCTTGGGCAAGCATTCACTCTGCTGCCGGACACGAGGTCGAAGTGGCTTTCGAGCAACCTGCCCGCGCGGTCACGCCCGGGCAGGCAGCTGTGTTCTATTTGGAAGAAGAAGTCGTCGGCGGTGGCTGGATCGTCTAAGCGAGCATAACGGATACGAGGGCCTGTTTACGCAGCACCAAGGCAGGCTGCTGAAAAACTAGGGCCTGTCAACACTATTAGGGAGAACGAACCGTCTAGTCCTGGGGCTGCTCCGATTCGGGTGACACACTTTCTTGCGATTCGCTTGTTGCCTCGGCGCGTTTTTCCGCAGCCTGCTAGTCGAACAAGACCTCGTCTTCCACTTCCGTTGAGTTGACCCTACGGTGCGGCGCCTTACTCAGAATCACATTTACGCCCGCGCGCAATCCATTGAGTATCCCATTCAGCTGACGTATCGGCACTGAGATTCCGTGTTGAATCGTGCTGCCTGCATGATTGATCTGCTCGAGCGTTCCCTGAACCATGCCATCGACATGTGCGGCCTGGGCACGGGTACGTTCAGCTATCTCACGAACCACGCTGCTGACCTCGTGCGCCATGCTGCTGACAGTTCTGCTGCTATCCACCGCGTTCGAGGCTATCACTTTGATTTTCGGGGAAAGGTCTTCGACCAAGCCGCGGGAGGTGCTTACGATGGGTAGAACGTGGACGCGAAAATCTTCAATCAGTGCGTGAACTTCTTTCTGTGTTTTCCGCCCGGCGAGAAAGATCGCCAAAATAGCGCAGCCTTGGATAACGACGCTAATGGCCGTAACCGCGGTAAAGATGATGAATATGATTTGTGTATTCTTGTCCATTGCTCTCCGACTTCCAGCCAGAAGTGCTCATGCACTTCACTTAAGTGCATGCGAGCCTCAAGCGTTGCTCGGGCCAGACGTCGTTGACTTGTACGCCTGCTTGCCAGCGTCCACTGCCGCGGAGACTTTGTCTGCCTGTTCGGCAACAACCTGACGGCCACGATCGACGTAATTCTCCCACTGGGCCCGCCCGCGTTCAACTACCTGCTTGCCGCGATCGACGTATTCATTCACCTGGCTGCCCACCTGGTCAGCGGCAACCCGTGACTTGGTCTTCAGGAACTCGCTCCCCTCGCGAGCTCCCTGCAGAATATCCTCGCGCGTTTCCGTCCCAGGTTTGGGCGCGTAGAGAACCCCGAGGGCCGCTCCGACTCCGAGGCCCAGCAAAAACCAACTGAAACCACCACCTTGCGTTTCGTCCGTCATACCTTATATCTCCTTGACTTTTTGGAGCTTCCCAGAGACCCGGATAGTAGCAAATGAAACGATACCGGGCAAATTTTCATCTTTTGCTTGGGATGCACCGAACGTCCCAAGCGCTGCCATAATTGGACCCAAGTGGGGCAACAAACACCACCTGACAAGACTACAATGATCTTGAGCTTGCAAGAGGGCTATGTAGCAACGAGCTCAGACGAGCAGGTGAATCCCAAAGCGGCAACCAGCAGGACGCTTAATGATACACACGCCGCTGTCACCATTTCTCAGTTTTGCTCGTCGAACAGGAGTACAGCCCAGGTGACCCTCGGGATAGCTCGGGATTTCTTATGATTCGGAATCTGCAACGCGAACAACCGAACCCACAAAACCGGAGCCAGTCGGCGTGGCACGTTGAGGAACGAACGATGAAAACGAACAAGGGACTCGATATGAACACGAGCTTTGTGATTCGCCGCATACCACTGCTGGTGCTCTTAGGTGGATCGTTGATATTCAGTGCAGGTTGCAACGGGACCCCACAGCAGCCAACGAGTTCGCCCAAGACAACTGTAAGCAGCGCTCCGGCGCCTACTCCTGTAAGCAGCGCTCCGGTGCCTACTCCGCCAAACGATCAACAAGTCACAAATGATGTTCAAGCGAAGATCAACGCAGAATCGGCACTCAGCGGACAGAACGTTCAAGTGAATGTCGCCGGTGGCGTGGTCACCCTCAATGGAACAGTGGATAACGACGCAGTCCGCGCCTTAGCCGCGGCAGACAGCGGTTCCGTGAACGGGGTCCGGACGGTGATCAACAACCTTACAGTCGCCCCGCCTAAGGTCGCGGCGAAGACTCCGCCACCGAAGGTGGAGCGGCCGCATCGCCAGCAAGTAGCGAAGATGTCCCCGCCGCCATCCGACCCGCCCCAGCAGACGCCACCCCCGGGGCCGCAGGAACCGGTGCAGACGGTTGCTCCGCCGCCCCCTGCCCCGCCACCAGCGCCCGTGGTAAAGACTGTCACCTTAGCAGCCGGGACGGTGATACCGATTCGTATGACTGACACACTGGACAGTGCAACGACTCAGCCAAACACCACTTTTCATGGCTCCCTCGCGGCGGACCTGATCGTGGACGGCATGATTGCGGCTCCTAGAGGTTCGAACGTCGTCGGCCGCGTGGTTACAGCCAAGGATGCAACGCACTTTTCAGGGAGCTCCGAGCTCTCAATCGAGCTGACCTCGATCTATGCCGAAGGCCAGCAGATCTCGGTGGTCACCGATAGCTTCAGCAAGAAAGGCGCAGGCCGGGGCAAGAACACGGCGATGAAAGCCGGCGGCGGCGCGGCAATCGGAGCCATCATCGGTGCCCTGGCTGGCGGCGGTAAAGGCGCGGCCATTGGTGCGGCAAGCGGCGGGGGCATCGGCGCCGGCGTCAACGGGGTAACCCGAGGACAGCAGGTTCAGATCCCGACCGAAACCCTGGTGAACTTCAAACTGCAGTCGCCGGTCACCGTAACGACATCGAAGTCTATTCATGGTTCGCGCAGCTTCGACGCAAACCAGGGTCCGCAACTTCAACAGCCGCAGTAAGCGATTCCCGCGGGCCGGGTGGGGGGCATGGAGTTCCGGTGCCCACACCCGGCGCAAGTTCCCTTCTTGATCCCCTGCTACAGATCCCTCACCTGAGCTCGCCTCTAACCATCTCCCTCAAGTTCCGCGTGTGAGGCCAGCGATCGCTTTCTACAATGCCAAGCCTGTAGGTCAGAACGAGACTCTAATACAAGACCCGTAGTATGAAGGCGAGGACAATGGTATGCAATTCGGTATCGTAATCATGGCGGCAGGCAAAGGAACGCGGCTCAAGTCAAAACGTCCTAAAGTGCTGCATGAAGTGGGCGGCAGGACCCTGCTGCAGCACGTCGTCGATGCAGCCCGTCAGATCGTTCCGCCGCAAGACATCTACGTAGTGATTGGGCATCAGGCTGAGCTGGTGAAAACATCGCTGGGGAACATGGGGGTAAACTTCGTTCACCAAACGGAGCAACTGGGCACCGGACATGCGATTCGTCAATCTGGCGACGCGGTGAAGGGCTATGAAAATCTGATTGTGCTTTCGGGCGACGCACCCTTGATCCAACCGGAAACGATCGCTCAGCTTCGCGATTTTCATCTGGAGCAGAGGGCAGTGATGACAGTGCTGACAGCGGCTCCTGACGACTCGCACGGGTACGGCCGTGTAATCCGGAAGTCCCCCAAGTCCGACGAGGTTGAGGCAATCGTCGAACAGAAGGCGCTAACTCAGGAGCAGGCGAAGGTGCGTGAGATCAATTCTGGGTTCTATGCCTTTGCCCGTGAGCCTCTCTTCGAACATATCGATCGTCTGGAGACGAAGAATGTCCACGGCGAGTTCTACTTAACAGATATGGCGCGCATTCTGGCCGCAGCCGGCCAGCGCGTGGTGGCACTCAAGACAACCAACGAGGACGAAGTGTTGGGAGCAAACACCATTGAGGAGATGATGCACCTGGATGGGTTGCTCAGATTGCGGAATGCTCGACGGCTGATGGCCAATGGTGTGACGATCTTTCGGCCAGAAACAACAGTCATAGACTCTGACGTCTCTGTGGGACCCGATACAGTGATTGAACCTTTCGTACAGTTGCTCGGCAAAACAGAGGTTGGAGAAGACTGCCGGATCCGGTCCTACTCCGTCTTGGAGAACGCGACAATAGGAAACCGGGTAACCGTGCGCAACGGGTGCACGATCACAGAGTCTCGCATTGAGGACAACGCGCTGATTGGCCCGTACGCTCATCTGCGTCCTGAGAGCGAAATAGGCGAGGGTGCCCATGTCGGGAATTTTGTGGAGACGAAGAAGACGCGGTTAGGCAAGGGGTCCAAAGCCAACCACCTAACCTATTTGGGGGATGCGGAGATTGGCGCTCAGGTCAATGTCGGAGCCGGTGTGATCACGTGCAACTACGATGGAGTCAACAAAAGCAGAACGAAAATTGGGGACAGGGTGTTCGTGGGAAGTGATTCAACCCTGGTAGCGCCCCTGACCTTAGGGGATGGAGCCTATGTTGCAGCCGGGTCGTGCATTACTGAAGATGTGCCCGAAGATGCGCTCGCATTAGGGCGTGCCAGACAGACGATCAAGGAGGGTTGGGTGAAAAGACGTGCGGCGAAGGCTTAAGATGCTTCCGCATGCGATGGAAATTGTTCAAGAGTTGGGCGGCCCTGGAGTGACCTGCCTAGCAGCTAGGACACCACATTGGCTTAAGCAGCCTCGGGAGCTTTGGCACGCGTGCTGGCACATACGGCCAAGATCTGGCGAAGACGGATCCGGGCAGAAAGAAGTGTACGCTGCACCTGGGATTGGGGGATATTGACCAACGTTGCAATGGATTCGACGGAATACCCCTCGACATCGCGTAGTAAGAAAAGCAGGCGCTCGAAGGGAGGAAGCTCCTGCACTGCCTCTTCGAGATCAGTACGACGGACGTTTCTGTCTCCAAGATGCATCTCGCCGGACGATACCGCATGCGGCTGCTCGTGCTTGAGAGAGAAGCGCTCGGCAAGTTCCGTGATCAGCGCTGAGTCGACGCCGAAGGCATCCGGTTGATCCGCCGCCTGGAAGGCACGAACGAACGTGTTGGAGAGTATTTCTTCGGCCTCAACCTCGTTGCCTGTCATGTAAAAGGCCAGAGCGAATGTGCGATGCCGATGGCTTTCGAAGACATCCCTCTGGCGCTGCTCGACCGACTGTTTAGCAGTTTTGGAAGCAACGATCCCCGAGTTTTGTTTTGAAAACTCACGTTCTAAATTGAACAAAGCAACCCCATTCCGAGTGCCTGCTACAACATCGTGGAAATGCTTGGAAGTGGCGCTGTTTACGGGTGCGAACGATCAAAGCCCAACCGCAAACCCGATTTCCTGCGTAAGGGAATCTTACCCGCATTTCTCCGCAGCGGATAAGAGAGGGGGGACGCTTAGCTCACCCAGGGCCATCACAATCATAGCAGTCAGCCGAGAAAAAACTAAAGGCCAGTATAACAGTTTGTTCGGGCCCCAAACCTGCGCGAAGAATTGTGGCCTCCCTAACCGCCGGACGATACACTTTTAGCGGAAGGCGCGCAAGCAAAACTACTCAGACAACGACCAAGGTCTATTGGCACTTTTATTTTCTCCGGACCAGCTCTTCATTGAACAGCTAGTGTTCTGAATATGTCTTTAGGAAACCGTGTCTGGGTATCTCCACCAGGATCGAGGGAATGTATGGCAGCTGCGCGCATCCTGGTTGTCGACGACGAGGCTCAGACTCGATCCGTTGTCGCGGCAATGCTCGAAGAACCGGAATACTCAACTGTGCTGGCTACGAGCGGTCGCGAAGCCGTCCAACGCATCGAACGCGATCCGCCCTACGACGTGGTGCTCTTTCAGTCGATCGCGCGGGGCGTCGACACCCTGAGCTTCGTGGAGCGGCTACGGAACATACACCCGGACACACCGGTAATCGTGATCTCTGGAGCTCCGACTTCGACCATCGCGATCTCTGCGATCCACAATGGTGCGTACGACTGCCTCCTCCGGCCGTTTGAAAGAGAGCAGCTGTTGAACTCAGTCAAGCGGGCGGTGGAGTATCGCCGACTAGTACAACAGAACGCGATCTATCGCCAGAACCTCGAACAACTCGTCACGGCGAGAACGGAGATCCTGAACCAGGCTGTGGCGGATCTGGAGCGCTCTTACGACATCACGCTTGAGGCCCTGGGCGATGCGTTGGATCTCAAGGACGCTGAGACCGAGGGGCACTCTAAACGCGTCACGGCGTTTACCATAGCTCTGGCACGCGGAATGGGTCTACCGATAGAACAGATTCGCATTATTGCCCGAGGAGCCTTTCTCCATGACATCGGCAAGATGGCGATTCCGGATGCAATCCTTCTCAAGCCTGGTGATTTGAAGTCAGACGAGCAACGCATCATGCGTGAGCACTGCAGCCGGGGTTATCAGATGCTGCGCAAGATACCCTTTCTGCAGGAAGCAGCTGACATCGTGTATAGCCACCAGGAACACTACGACGGCAGTGGATATCCGCGAGGATTGAAGGGAGATCAGATTCCTCTAGGCGCACGGATCTTCTCGATCGCGGACACACTGGACGCGATCACCTCGGATCGTCCATACAGAAAGGCGAGAAGCTTCAATGCCGCACGCGGAGAGATCAAGCGTTGTTCCGGTACGCAGTTCGATCCTCAAGTTGTCGACGTGTATTTGACATTACCTGACCAACTCTGGGAAGACCTGCGTGGCGAGATCACTCATCACGCCAAGCGCTTCTCACCTTTTGCCCTTGCCGGCAGCAAATTGAGGAGCACATTCGGGTAAAGTACGGGCGATCCACCAAGCCTGTTCGCCCCGGAGCCGAAAGCACATCGAGAGTGCTATACAGACCATAGAAGTTTACGGAGGAGGCGGCCGTGAGCGTATTAAGTGCTGATAGCGTAGCTGAGAGGTTGAAGGGGCTTGCTGGGTGGAAGCTCGAAAATGGAGAGATCGTACGTCACTTCGAGTTTCCCGACTTTCGCGCAGCGATGCGATTCATTGACGTGGTCGCAGAAAAGGCGGAAGCCGCTGGGCACCATCCCGACATCGACATCCGATATAACAGAGTGAGATTGGCGCTGATCTCGCATGATGCTGGCGGGCTTACCGAACGCGACATGCAGATGGCGAAAGTCCTGAGTTCACTGAAGACCGGGTGAAGGAGACGGACTTGCGACTCGCTCCCAGCCACGAGACAGATCCCGGTTCAACGATTCAATCCGGCACATTTGCGCCCGAGAGGTCCTCTTTGTAGGTCTGCGGAGCTGCTCCAGCGGAAATCTCTTGGCGTATCCTGGCGAGCGTACGGCGATTCCAGATGGCGACGGCGATACCGCCGAAGGCGGCGGAGGTCGCGAGCAAAAGAGCAGTTCGCCAAAAGCTTCCCTGCTTCCCGTTCTCTTGATCGGCCTCAAGTCCCTGATTTCGTGTGGTCATCGGGTCCATGATACCGCTGACCCGAATGTGGGGCAGATGCAGACGACTTGAGCGATTCTTTTCCTCCCGCGAGCGAAACGTTTTTCGATAATCTGCGTCTATCTAAATATGACGGCTGGTATTTTCGGGAAAACGGAGCTACACTAAACTGGATTTATAGGAATCTAACGGCTTTAGAGCTTTTGAAAGCAGAATCCAGTATTTAGATTTTTATATTTGTAGCCTGGCAGATCGAGATCGGATCTGGTATATTTGATGGAGTAGTCGAGATTGAGCTCGGCTCTCTCGGCTCACAAAGAGATTAAGTTGCGTCACTGGCCTCCCGGCACGGACAAAATACCGTTCGTGCCGTCTTTTTTTGGTATTTTCGATTCGAGCTCTGTGGCGATTCGGCCTACTTGATCCCCTGGTCGTGAAACCAACCAATAAACAAATATAGGTGTACGAGAGATGAACAAGATTCTTGTGGCATTCGCGATCGGTGTTTTTACGATTGCGGCGTACGCTCAGTGGGTGAATCCAGTCGACGATGTTCCCGCTTACCACACGGCCGCCCCCGCAAAAGGCACTGTATTGCCTCCGATTCTTGCTGGAGCTCAGCTAACCGGACCCAACTTTCAGTACCCGTGGCAGAGAGAGGTTTACAAGGACGCGGCCAAGGTGCCCAGGGTGCTATACCAGCTTCCCTGCTTCTGCCGCTGCGACCGTGCGCTCGGACATTCGAGTCTGCACAGCTGCTTTGAGGGGCTGCATGGAGCGGAGTGCTCCACCTGCGCAAAGGAGGGGTATTATGCATACAAGATGTCGTTGCAGGGAAAGAGCGTTCAGCAGATTCGGGAGGGCATCCTGCACAAGGACTTCGAGTCGATCGATTTGAACGCAATCGGAATGTGACCGACCGAATAGAATAGAAGCGTAGAGAAAGGAGTCAGAACAAGCTCGCTCTGGTTGTTTCCTGACGTGTCAATGCTCTTCCCAAGATGGGGGCGTCACGGTTTCGACGGGATCGATTGCAGTAGAGAGGCATGCCGGGGGCTGGGCACCCGTAATCGCCTGGAAAACCACAATTGCCAACAATCAACTGGCATACGCTGCTTAATTAGTTAAGTAGCCGTTCTCCGTGGCTTCGCCTGTGGGCTGCGGAAGGACGTCGCACAGCAGGCTGGTTCTTACGGCCCGGTCCGAGTCGTAAGGGCGAGATCATCGGACTAGCGTTATGCGCATCTTGTCGGTTCTGAGCGCGTAGCGCGAAACCTTCGGAACTCGACTGAGCATGGAGTCTCTCTGCTGACTACGATTTCGGACGCGGGTTCGACTCCCGCCGCCTCCACCATAACTAAGCTGCTTGTTTTCAGCAGTTTGGAAATTCAGACGGAAAAATTCAGGCCAAACTGTACAGTCACTGTACAGTCGTCTGCGAAATTTGCCCCAATTCGGCGATTGCAGCAGAATCTCGCTGAAGTCGGGGTGTCCATTGCTTTCCGTCTATACCCGCCACCATCCGGATTGTAAGAACGCTGGCGACAAGACCTGGCGCCGTTGCAGCTGCCCTAAATGGATCTGGGGATCCTTGAACGGCACTTTTGTGCGCCAGAGCGCCAGAACGCATCGCTGGGAGGAGGCAGAGGAACTGCGCCGGCAGCTTGCAGATGGATTGGTGCCCTCAACTGGCCCGGCCGTCCCAGCTGCTGTCGCCGCACCCGCCACGCCGCCTCTACGTTCCGAAAACATGAATCCTTCCCCACCGAAGAAATCAAGGGCGACGGTGGAGGTCGCAGTCGAGGCCTATCTGACGGACGCCAGCAGCCGCGGTGTCGCCCCCGCCACGCACAGAAAGCTCACAACGATCTTCCGCAAGCAGCTCCTTACCTGGACGCGAGCGCAGGGGATCGAATATTTGGATGAACTGGATCTCGACGCCCTCTTGAATTTCCGTAGCACATGGGAAGACAGCCCACTCGCCAAGCAGAAAAAACAAAGCCGCGTAATTGGGTTCTTTTGGGCCTGCGTGCGACGTCGATATCTCACCGAGAACCCGGCCATTGGCCTCGGAAAGATCAAAGTCGTTCAGATCCCAACAGACTACTTCCCTCCCGCCGAATTCGAGAGGATCCTCGCTGCAACCTACATCCGCAGAGGCGATCGCGGCGGCGGGGATGTGGTAGCGAATCAGACGAGGCTCCGCACCATGACGCTGCTGATGCGGTGGAGTGGTCTTCGCATTCGCGATGCCATCACGCTCGAACGTCACCGCCTCCACGGTGACAGCCTTCTCCTCTACCAGGCGAAAACCGGGACGCCGGTGTATGTCCCCCTTCCTCCCTACGTTGTCGAGGCCCTCGAAAATGTTCCGCCCGGCCCCAAACCCAACCCCCGCTACTTCTTCTGGACCGGCAACGGAGATCCCAAAAGCGCTGTAGCCGATTGGCAACGAAGCTATCGCCGTCTATTCAAATCGGCAGATATCAGGAGGCCCGACGGTGAGATTAAGCGTTGCCACCCCCACATGTTCCGCGACACGTTCGCAGTCGAGATGCTCCTCGCGGGCGTTCCCATCGACCAGGTGTCGCTGCTGCTCGGCCACGCCTCAGTGAAGATCACCGAGAAGAGCTATTCTCCGTTCGTCAAAGCCAGGCAGGTCCAGTTACAAGAAAGCGTCCGCGCCGCATGGAAATTGGGTCAGCCCACTGGCAACGGTCCGGACAATGGTCCGCCCGCTTCTTCGGTTTCCGAAAAAAGGCGCGCAGGCTTTCGAATGATTCCGGTATCGATACTGTCAAAGCGTTGGTGATCTGTGGGATCGGATTCGCTTCGACGGCAAACGAACTGAGCCCCTGATCGTAGGCACAAAACACAGCGATCGCAAATTCGGAAGCCGCGAACCACTTCATCTTCGCTAGGTCGGATCGACAGGATTGGTGGTGCAAGTGAAGCAGAAATCGATTGCCCTGCTTTCAACTCTCCGCCGGTAGTCGCGCAGCGCTCCATTCCACTCCCGGCGCGCCTTCGCGGTCCACAAATCCCGATTTTCTTCGGTCACTATGTGGCCGGTCCTCTCGAAGGCGTAAATGAAATCAGGGCTGACTCGATCCTCACGGAGCCTCCGGGCGATCTCTTTGCGCGTGGCACCATCCGCCTCTCGTCGGCCATGTGGGATTCGTCGGCGCAAGAAGCGGTTGCCCGAAGTGAATTCTCTTCTCGAGAATCCTTGGATCTGTCACGCAATTGCCCGCCTCCCCGAGTCGTCATCGAGCACCGCACCCGCGGCTTTATTTTACGCGGCTCGAAATCAGCTCCTTTGGCCTCAGGGGCGTTCCAAACAAGGAGATGTTTGACCCAACATCGAATCCACGCCACATATAACGCGCGTGATGTGGCATGTCGCAGTTTGGTCCGCCCTTGGGCGGCGTTCCTAACTTCATGACAAATCCGAATCGTGAGAGGTGTTGAATGGAACCCACACAGCAACAGATGAGTGTCTTGACGAGTCCCGAAAGACCACAGACGGCCTTCGGCCCAACGGGCTTGGAACGGCATTACACAGTTTCCGAACTATCGAAGCTTTGGTTCTTTAGTGAGAACACCATCAGACGCTTGTTCACCCAGGAGCCTGGGGTGATCAAGATTGCGCGTCAGCCTACCAGAGTCAAAAGGGGCTATACGTCTCTGAGAATCCCGGAGCGGATTGCTCAGCGGGTACACCGGCGATTGCAGGGGCTTTCCTGAAACTTTGCTCGGCGGTGAGGGGCCGCAGTATGTGATGTTGGGCCGCTAGTCAGATATCGCCTTCGAGACATAGATGGCTGGATCGCCGGACTTCCAACCGGACGAAACGGGCGCAGATTTTCGATTAGGAGCGAAAGAAGGACCAAAGTCGCTGTTTCTGCCTAAACCTCGTCTACGAAGTGGATGCAAAACTACGCCGTGATCCATCGCCGCTCCGTATGTATGTCATCGGATGAGGTACTGTTTCTGATTTGACTGAATTTCGCTCCTACCATATTCTCTGGCCTAATGATGGGCCAAGATGTTCCGATTCAGCGACTCTTCCACAGATCTGGATTGAATAACGATGTGCTGGCAACAAATCACTCCCGTATGAGGACAAGTCGATGATCAGATTCACCAAGAGCGACCCACAGACGTGCTATGGCTGCAACGTCAATAGACCCGTGTTCCGCATAGTTTCCCTTGAGAAGGTTCCCCGTAAGGATAGATCGTTGGGACCGACTTGTATGGCGACATTGTTATGCGAAGAGTGCCTAAGAGATGCGCTGAATGATTTGCAACTTTGCTTTGCCCAACGCTGGATTCCGATAGGAGATGAGGAAGGTGAGGAGCATTCCCTCACGCGACAAGTCGGCGTCCTTATCACGCCTATCTCCATCACGTCCGAGGAGTCGCAACTCCTGGTCGATGAATTGAAGACTGACGATCGAGATTGTGTTGTGAATGAATGTTGAATCAAGAGACGGGGCGGCCTAACACTTGAGTTCGCCCTATCTGGGGTATGAATAACGCTCTAAAGATCAGCCCCAGAAATTGAAGGAAGCGTAGAGTAAGTATTGTCAGACCGCACACTGAGGTCTTCCATCAGAAAACTGTTTGGCATGAGAGTTCCTCCTCACAGCGGACTCAAAATCCGCCGGGCTTCGGCCCGTGGGGGTTCGACCCCCCTCCCGGCACCATGAATCGAATGCAACGCTGCCGCACCCAAACGTCTATGAGTGTCGGACCCATCACGAGCGAGCCGACGATGAAGGCCGTGTTGACAGACTGCAGCATCATCGCTGTGGAGCGAAGAATCCGCTTCGGCCTAGGTCAGCAGACGGGCCGACATCGCCATACCTGTCCCATCTTCGGATACATCATTGAGGGAACAGCGAACCTTCAGGTCGAACGCAGGCCAGAGCAAATGCTCGCTGCGGCTCGGCCTTATTTGAGCTGGCGGAAACCGTGATCGCCCGATTCGACAACGCATCGGCCTCAGGACCTATCACCTTCATGGGTTTTATCTGCTGAACGGCGACCAGGAAATTGATCATTATGCTGGAAACTCAGGGCCTATTGGGATGATTCAGAGATGTCGCCGCGAAGGAATTCGAAAGCGGCCTCGGTGCAGTGTGTGCTTACGGACCCCGGACCTACAGTCACCGCCCAGCCAGTCCGCTCTCGCCACTGACGACCTCCGCCATAACAGTTCCAAGTTCTCTGGTAACTGATGGAAACCAGAAGGCACGGATGGCCAAGGAGCACTGTGGAACGCTTATCAACCTCTTATCGAACCCTCTGCCCTCTGCCCTATTCCCGCCCGGCGGTCCGCCGGCTTCGTGACCAGTTTGACCAAACGCAGAAATGGGGTTGAACAGGCGAACGCTACATCGCTCCCCGTCCGCTGAGTACCGTGGGAATCGTACGCAGGACGATGGCGGCATCAAGAAAGAGCGACCAGCGATCGATCTAATCCAAATCTCGCTGGATCAACTCTTTAAAAGTCGTGTTGTTCCGGCCATTGATTTGCCACAGGCAGGTGATCCAGGGTTTCACGCTGCACCCGCGAAGATGTCCACTATCATCGAGACGACGGAAATCTCGAACCGCGAGCGGACGCGGCCCAACCAGAGACATGTCTCTCATCAGCACGTTCCATAGCTGAGGCAGTTCATCGACGAGCTTTTGCGGGGCGACGGTTGTGTCTTAATTGATTTCTACTTTCTCGTATCTCCACATAAGTTAATATTTGCCACCTAGATTAACTAGGGATTCATTCTCTTCGGTGTGATGGATCAAGTGCTTTCTTCGTGATTGCATTCGCGAGCTCGAGAACGAATGGTTGTTCGAGGATTGTAATGTGATCACCATCTATCCATTCATGGGTAGTCGACGTCGCATGTGCGGTCAAGCGCACCCAGTCAGATTTATGTACGGGCTCCGAAGACAGAGTTGCCTTTGACCAGTAGAAATGCAGTGGAGCATTGATTGGCCCAAGGTCATTTTCTACGATACATCTCATCTGGTGCGTCCATGCTTTAAGTCTTTTGTGGGCTAGCTGGAGACTGAGAAGGTCTTTTCCATCTTCTATATCTTGAGAGTGGGTCAGCAATTGCTCCAGGTCCAAGTCGGTAATGTTTTCAGGGTCGCGGAGGAGATTCTCTAACAATTCTTGAGGTATGCTCCTGCGTCCGTCCTGTAAAAGGTCGCGCTGGACCATATTTTGCCAGTAGTGCGCAAGGTTCGCTTTGAGTTCCGAACGAGTTGGAGTATCCACCAAGCCTACATACGACACCACCTGTCCACGGCGTTCGAGCTCTATGGATACCGCAAGAGCGATTTGCCCACCTGCCGACCAGCCGAGTAAACGGTAAGGTCCCTCACGCTGTTGTGCTTGTATGCTGTCGGCATGAGTTCGGGCGAGTCTTTCTAAAGCATTAGGTCCTGGCAGCCACCAATTTGCAGGAGGATAGAGGCCGTAAACGGTAAAGGAGTCTTCTAAGGCATTCGCAAGTGGTTGGTAGTAGTCGACGTGGTCCCCTATGGTGTGAATGCAAAACAAGGGAATTCCCTGTTTTGTCCCTGCCAAGCGGACGAGGCTTCGATTGTCTTCGTAGCGCTCCGCGAGAAGATCGGCAAAGAGAGCGAGTGTCCGTGTCTTGAAAACGGCTTGGATGGGCGGTTGCACCCCCAATGCCTCTCGCAGTCGCGCAACCATCCGTACCGCCAGCAGCGAATGACCGCCCAGCTCGAAGAAGCTGTCGTTGCGGCCCACTCGCTCCAGCCCCAGAAGCTCGCACCAAATCCTGGCCAGCGTCTCTTCCACCACCCCTTGCGGTGCCTCGTACTCGCGCTGCGCATACGCATCGTCATCCGGTGCAGGCAGCGCTCGCCGGTCCAGCTTGCCGTTCGGGGTCAGAGGAAACGCAGCCAGCTGGACATAGGCCGACGGCACCATGTACTCGGGCAGCCGGGCTGCCACGTGCTCCCGCAGATCCTCCGCTTCCACCACCTCCTCC
>DASYBJ010000199.1:0-3224 GCA_036500845.1 Acidobacteriaceae bacterium | reverse complement strand
TCCTTCGCTCGACATGGTGGTCTATAAGATGTCTTCGCTTAACCAGGAAACATATGACCCCGCGGGCACCGGGCTGCCTCTCACCTACCAGCCCAATACCTCCCGCGACAATTGGAAGCCTCACCCGTTCAATCAATTCGTTGATGGTCCCATCGAAGGCGACGCAGGAGTGAGGAGAACACTCGAAATGACCGTCGCCGCCGTTCTCGAGTAGCTGTGTCGATCCTCACCCGGGCTCCTACTAGAGGTAACCTTCTTTGTTGAAGGTTCTGACCGGTTGATCCAGCTCTGTGAATGAGAGCTGATTTTTGGGGAAGTGGCTCTCCTTCAATTGCTCCGCCCGGCCCAGCACGTCACCAGGATCCGCCAGCCATCTTAAGCCACGTCACGACGCCTCCACAGCGCCATCCGAAGCGATCGAGGGAGGGCGATCTGACTCGGACTCAACCGGAGGATCATCGCTCACCTATTGGGCGACGGGTTTGAGGTCTGAGAGTTTTACGGGGGCAAGCGTGGCCCCGCCTTATACCAGCGCAAACAGCAAAAGCCCGCTTGCAAGGCAAGCTAAGGCCAATCTTTCAAATCTTCCTTGCCACGAATTCCTGACTAGTTGCTTGGGGTGACTCTCACTTCGCGATTGTTGAGTGCTTGGATCGGCCGGAAATTGTTTCCCAAAATTCCCTGGAAGGCCAAAAACTGCTCCGCTGACATCGTAGCCTCTGTCTTCAATACGATAAAAGTCACGGGAAAGCAGGACGGTATCGTGAGAGATCCAGCATAGTTGTAGTAGGAGGAGGTTTCTGTGAAAGCATTGGCAAGCTGGAGCGCGGGGATGATCACGGGACGAGAGTAACTTTTCTTCGGCAGACCGGCTTGAATCAACTGCTTTAAGAAGGAGTTTTCGGTCCCGATTTTATAAAGCATCGCAATCGCGACATAATTCTCTGTCTTTGGAACCTGGAACACCGCATGAAGCTCCATCAAGCCACGTTTTCCCTGAAAAGTGTGCTCTGACAAGGTGTGAAAGTGGAACTGCCTGATTTCGTAGTCGACGCCGTTGAATCTTATAGTTCCTCCGGTATCCGGCGCATACTGCACCTTGATGGTGTGTCCGTCATCGTTAAACATCACGACCGATGCCGGTTCCACGTCAAGTGTTAGTGTGAGTGTCGGATCGACAACAGTGTTACCGGGGATGATGTCCACCGGCGACTGCTCTGCGTTTCCGCAGGCCCTCCAGTCCCGGCTTAAACGGGCCCAGAAGCCCGGCCCATCGTCTCCCGAGTACGAAAAGTGGGGCTTCTCTGGTGTTTGGGTTGCGGCAGTTGGCTCCTGGGCGAAGGCCAATGTGCCGCAAATGAAGCACGTGGAAAGGACCGCCTGAAGAACTGCATGAACCTTGCTTTGTCTCACCTGATTCTCCTATCCGTCTTTCCTTGCCAGCCTGGCTGGGAAGAAATACGCAAAAAGCAATGTATTCATTTAGGTAAATGAGTAGATTTGTTGGGCAGGCGAGACCCTACTCCCCCAACAGAGTCTTGGCCACTACTTTCTGGTAACCGTTACCGTTTTGACAGGCCCCGACCCCGCCTGATCTAGGAACACCCGCCATTGAAGTAGCAGGTTTCCGACTTCCTTCTTCCTCCCGGATCGCGCCTGGTTTCCTTAAACCCCGTTTCAGGGAATTTGGGCCTCAGCTTTGCGTCACGTTCCTGAACCACCTCGTCCACAATTCCGCCGAGCCGACCCTTCGTCAACGAATGCTCAAATGCGATACAGTGCTCAGATGCTATAGTTATCAGCTTGTTTGCAAGTTCGAATGCCGCAAGTTCAAAGGAGAAAAATATGCCCATGGTAATCGTCACAGCGCAGGTTCAAGACCCTGTGAAGTGGGAAACAGGCTTCTGGACGCTGGCGACCTGTTCCGGAAGACGTATTCCCTCCGCTCACCGGTCCATTACACGATCAACGGGAACGAAGTCGCGATCTGCATGGAGCCAGAGAACCTGAAGTCGTTTAAGCAAGCCATGGAGTCGCAGGCGACGGTAGAAGCTATGACCTTTGACGGCGTCAAGCGCGAAACCGTGAAGACGTTTGTCCTGGACAAGGAAATGAAGCTGTAGAACGGCGATCGTGGACGCCCGGCCGAGAACTTAAACTTCCGGCCTCGCAAAACGCAACTTTTGAGTGGCCGCCCGCGTTGCCGCGCCCATGGTTGGCGAGCCCTGCGATTAGCTAATTAGAATCGGCGTTCGCGAACTGCCTGCAAAGTCTGAAAATCGGACAAATGGACAGGTAGTCGGCAGACAGGCGACGATTAGAGCTGGTCCGTTGGCAGATTGCCCCTGGTACCAGCAATGTTGGGTTCGGGCCGTGAAAGCGCAACGAAAAGACCACAAAAGAAAAGGGCTCCCATCCTGAAGGGAGCCGCTTTCCATGCGAACCAATTCGTTGCAACAGCCTTTAGCTAGACGCGCGGCTCCCAGCCCTTCTCGTACTCCCGCGACCACAGCTTCATGGCCTCTTTGTCGTTCAGCACCTTGCCGTTTGTTGTGTCGAGATTGAGTTCTCGATGCAGGTCCCACGCAAAATTCGAGAGCTGCAGCATAGTCACGGCCACATTGCCGACCTCGATCGGAGCATTCAGCTTCTCGCCTTTCTGAATCCCCGCAATGAAGTTCGCAAAGTGAGCGTCGGTCATCGAATCGCGGCCGGTAAGATCGGAAGATGAAGTAGCGCCGCCGGTCTTGAACTCGTCAACTTTCTTTCCTTTGAGATCGAAGACCTCGTATCCGTCTCGATCGACGAGCACGGAGCCGGTCGTGCCCATGATGGTCGATCCGCGGTCCCGGTTGTAGTACTTCATCCCATTGCAGCTCTTGCCTTCCCAAGTGATCATCTTGTCGTCGTACTCGAAGTTGGTAAGGATCGTGTCGTAGAACTGCCAATCGTCTTTGAACTGATAGCGTCCGCCCGCGGCGGTCACTTTATGCGGATAGTCAACCCCGAGCGCCCAGCGGCAGACGTCAACCTCATGCGTCCCATTATTGAGCGCCTCGCCGGTGCCGTAGATCTTGAACCAATGCCAGTTGTAAGGGTGGAGGTTGTCTTTGTACTCCCGCCGCGGCACGGGGCCCTGCCACAGATCCCAATCAAGCGTTGCCGGAACAGGCGCGACCTTCCCTTCGCCAATCGACTTGCGGGTGTTCGAGTACCATGCTTTG
>DASYBJ010000198.1:0-7118 GCA_036500845.1 Acidobacteriaceae bacterium | reverse complement strand
TGCGCTCAGCCTCCACGAATCGGCGCACGGCTGGATGGCATCGCGACTCGGCGATCAGACGGCGCGGATGTTGGGCCGGATCACGTTGAATCCAATCAAGCATATCGACCCAGTTGGCACTGTAATGCTCCCTCTCGTGGCCATGTTTACCGGAGTGCCCTTGATTGGGTGGGCCAAGCCCACGCCGGTCAACACGCGCAATTTTAAGAACTTTGTCCGCGACGATATTTTGACCACAGTCGCGGGACCCGCGAGCAATGTCTTAGCGGCCGTGGGTTCGCTGGTCATGCTTATTGTCATCGTCAAAGTCTCGGGGGGAGGCCGGATCCTGGTGCAGGCGATAGCGATGGGCGGTTTCGGCGGTCTCAATCAACCGGTCATGGCTGCGTTTCCGGTCGCGTATCCGTTGGCTCTCATATTCTTTATCGGAGTCATTTTGAATCTGTTCCTGGCGGCATTCAATTTGTTGCCGCTCCCTCCTCTCGACGGCAGCCACATCTTCCGGCACATGCTGCCTGCAAACTGGGTTCCCATGTATGACCGATTGGGCATCATCAGCCTCTTTCTAATGCTGTTCTTCGGTGGCCGAATCGTGAACGTCATCATCAGCCCGGTGCTAGGGTTCTTTTTCTACATCCTGCAGCTCTCAGTTTGAGGTTTTCCGTACAATCGAGCCAGTGAACCAAGGAACTCAGAACTCCTCTCTCAAGCGCGTGCTCAGCGGCATGCGGCCTACCGGTAAGCTCCATCTGGGCAACTACATGGGCGCCCTCTACAACTGGGTGCGGTTGCAGCAAGAGTATGACTGCTATTTCTTTGTCGCCGATTGGCATGCGCTGACGACCGACTACGCCGACACTTCAGGCGTGAAACAAAACACTCTCGAGGTGGCGCTGGATTGGCTCGCAGCCGGTTTGGATCCGGAACGCTCCGTGCTCTTTGTGCAATCGTTAGTGCCGCAGCACGCGGAGCTCCACCTCTTGCTCTCGATGATCACTCCGCTCGGATGGCTCGAACGCGTGCCCACCTACAAAGAACAGCAGCAGCAGATCGGCGATGTCTCAGCCGGAGGCAAGGATCTGAGCACCTATGGATTTCTCGGTTATCCGCTGCTGCAGTCGGCGGACATTCTTGTCTACCAGGCGGATTACGTGCCGGTGGGCCAGGACCAGGTCGCGCATGTGGAATTGACCCGGGAGGTCGCCCGTCGCTTCAACCACTTCTACCCTCCGCTCGGCGGTACCGTGCAAGACTCCGCTCCGATTCTTCCCGAACCGGAAGTGCTGTTGACACCGTCACCCAAGTTGCCGGGCACGGATGGGCGGAAGATGTCGAAGAGCTATGGGAATACCATCCTGCTAACCGACCCTGACCCGGTAGTACGCAAAAAGCTGAAAACAATGGTCACCGATCCGGCTCGTGTCCGGCGCAGCGATCCGGGCGATCCGGATGTGTGTCCTGTAGGCGATCTGCACAAGGTCTTCTCCTCTCAGCAGACACTCGAGCGGGTGTACGCCGGCTGCCGGTCAGCGGGTATCGGATGCATCGAGTGCAAAGGCTGGGTCGCGGATGCCATTGTCGCCGAACTGAACCCACTCCAGGAACGCCGACGGCACTACGAGGAACGACCCGGGCTGGTAAACGAGATTCTCTATGCGGGATCGGCATTGGCCCGGCGGCGCGCGAGTGAGACGATGCAACAAGTGCGTGCGGCGGCGCACCTGTTGGAGCCACAAGAGAGCGAGTCCGGTCCATGAGCGACGACCAAAAGCCTACGGAGCAGGAAAGGGCTGCGAAGCCGGAGCCTTCGGCAAAACAGCAAAAGCAGGCTGCACAAGCTGAGGCCTCCGAGAGTGTGTCACCGTTCTCTGTAACGGTCGGCCGGCTCTACGAGGGCCCGCTCGATCTCCTCCTCGACCTCATTCGCAAGCAGGATATCGACATATACGACATCCCGATCGGCAAAATCACAGCCCAGTTCCTCGCATACGTGGAAGGCCTGAAGCAAACCGATATCGATGCTGCCGGCGATTTTATCTACGTCGCTGCCCTGCTCATTCAGATCAAGAGCCGCATGCTTCTGCCTCGCGAGCCTGCGGAGGCGGAAGGAGAGAGCGAAGACCCACGGCGCGAATTGGTAGAGCGGCTCCTCGAGCACGAGCGTTTTCAGCGTGCGGCACAGATGCTGCTACAAAAGCAGCAGATCGAAGAAGCGACTTGGACCAATCCGTCGATCCGCGAGTTCCGCGATGCCGAGGGTACAGAACCGGAGATCGCCGCGGATACAGTGGACCTGGTGCGCGTCTTCCGGGATATCCTCGACCGGGCTAAGCAGCGTCCCGTTCTTAACGTCGACGAAGAGGCGGTCACGGTCGCGCAGATGCTCGACTTTGTTCGACGCCGTCTGGTGATGGAAGACAAGCCCATTGCCCTGCGCAGCCTGCTCAAGAACACGCGCTCCGAGCGTGCTTTGATCTGTATGTTCCTTGCACTTCTCGAGATGGTACGGTTGCAAGCCATACTACTGCGCCAGGACCGCAACTTCGGCGAAGTCTACGTAAAGAAGCACGAGTCCTTCGATGCCGTCATGGATGACACAATGACACGCCTCCGCGACGATTGGCGGTGAGATGCAATGTCAGAGATCAGGCGTCAGTAGCTCTCTCGGCCCAGACGCAAGTTGCACAGAGAAGTTCAAGAGAGATGTTAACCAGCTCCCCCGTGAAGAACATCGGATGATCCAAGACCGGCCCCGCGATCCTGACCCAGGACCTATTCATCTGGTGTTCACGCGATTTTGACTACAGCGATATACACGCTTCACATCTGCCGCGAGCCGTTACTGATAGCGTGCTCCAAAAGTGGTTCGGGAGTGTGCGAGCGTGAATCAATCATCCTCTGTCGCGGTAGCAACCCCGCCTTCACCTTCTCTTCTCGATCAGAAAATCAAGAAATCTCCAGGCAAGATCGGGATGATCATCTTCGCGATAGTCCTGGTAGGCGGCATGCTCTGGGCCGGATCGCAGTTCTTAGGTGACCTGCTATCTTCGGGAGCCACCGTAACGGCGGGTGCCTACGCCTTGCTGGGCGTGGCTCTTTTGATCGCGCTGGGTTTTGAATTCGTCAACGGTTTCCATGACACTGCGAATGCCGTGGCGACCGTCATTTATACGCATTCCCTTGAGCCACATATCGCAGTGGTCTGGTCGGGCATGTGGAACCTGATTGGGGTGCTGCTCTCGTCCGGCGCCGTGGCGTTCGCGGTTGTGTCATTGCTTCCCGTGGAGTTGATTCTCAGGGTAGGCTCCGGCGCAGGCTTTGCTATGGTCTTCGCCCTATTGACCGCAGCAATCATTTGGAACTTGGGGACATGGTGGCTCGGCCTGCCGGCCTCGAGTTCGCACACACTGATCGGCTCGATCATTGGGGTCGGCTTGATGAATCAGTTCATGTCGGTCAAGACCGGCACTTCGGGCGTCGACTGGGGTCAAGCGACCAACGTCTTTCGAGCCCTGCTACTCTCGCCCGTTGTCGGGTTCGTCTTCTCCGGGCTGCTCCTTCTCCTCTTCAAAGCGATCATCAGGGATCCTCGCCTGTATCAGGCCCCCAAGGCAGGTGAGCCACCGCCGTTCTGGATTCGCCTCCTTCTTGTCGGCACTTGTACCGGTGTTAGCTTTGCCCACGGATCGAATGATGGTCAAAAGGGCATGGGACTCATCATGCTCATCTTGATCGGCACCGTCCCCACCGCTTACGCTTTGAACCACGCCGTGGATTCCCGCCAGGTTCTGGACTTCGTTGCGGTTTCAGAGCAGGCAGCCGGTGTGTTGAGCCAGTATGTCGATCCCAATGCGTTGATGGGCGATCCCCGTGAAGATCTTACGGAATTCCTCCAGACCAAAAAACTCACGCCTACAACCATCTTGGCGGAGCGGCAGATGATGCTCGAGATCGAGCACGAAGTAGCCCTCTACAAGACGCTAAAGGCGGTGCCTGCTGCCCAGCAGGCGAACGTGCGCAATGACATGTACCTTTCGAGCGAAGCGCTCCGCCTCTTTGCCAAACAGAAAAAGCCCGGATTTACTGCTTCGCAGGCCGCGGTAATCGCCAATTACAAGAAGAAGCTGGACAATGCCACCAAGTTCATCCCCTCGTGGGTGAAAGTCGCTGTCGCACTGGCCCTCGGCTTGGGTACGATGGTGGGCTGGAAGCGCATTGTGGTCACGGTGGGCGAGAAGATCGGCAAATCGCACTTGACCTACGCACAGGGAGCTTCCGCCGAGCTGATTGCAATGTGCACCATCTTGGCAGCGGATAGATTCGGGCTGCCTGTAAGCACCACACACGTTCTTTCTTCGGGAGTTGCCGGAACGATGGCTGCCAACAAAAGTGGTCTGCAGTGGTCGACGGTTCGCAATATCGCAATGGCATGGGTCTTTACTCTGCCAGCAGCGGCTCTTCTATCTGGCGGTCTCTTCTGGCTCTTCAACCAATTTGTCGCCAAAGGTTAAGGCTGAGCCCGAGCCACCACGAGCAGTCGAATCCGCAAGCATCCGCATTTGCTGTCTTTCATAGCCCTCGCGACCAAGGCAATCAACGAGCAAGATGCGGCGTGGCACTCTGCTCGGTGCGCTCTTCGTCTTATCGAAGAGGTACGATCCTTACGCAGCTCACGCGGTAGTATGGGGCGAGGCGCCTTTTGAGCGCGTTTTCTCCCCATGAGCTTGAAAGCCAAAGTGGAAGCAGTAGTCTACGCCGCTGAGGAGCCGGTCACGCTGGCTCAACTTGCGGGTATCTTTTCAAACGAGGTTCTCGAAGAACTGCAATCCGCGGCGAATCAGCCGGCCCAAGTGAGCTCCGACGCACCCCCCCAAGACTCGCCGCAGGAACCACTCGGCGAAGCTGGATTGCCTGAGGAGCCCCCTAGCGCCGAACTCTTCAGGGACGAGCATGCGGCCGAGACTCCTCTGACCGATGCACAAAGAGCTTCGCAAGAATCTGAAGAAGCCTCTCGCTCCGAAGCTGGCGAGAAGGCGGAGGACAAAGCCGATGAGAAAAAGGCGGCCCGGCAGCGCGACCGTCAGGTTCGCGACGCGCTCCAGAAGATTCTCGATCAGCTCATAGCCGAGTATGCCGACAGCGAGCGCGGGATCGAGATCCGGGAAATCGCAGGTGGATACCGTATGGCCACCAAGCCTGAGTATCACGACGCTTTGCGCGGATTCGTCAAGAGCATGAAGCCTCCCATGAAGCTCTCCTTGCAGGCTCTCGAGACGCTCGCTGTGATTGCTTACAAGCAGCCGGTTACAGCACCGGAGGTCAGCGAAATCCGCGGAGTGGATTCGGGTGGAGTCTTAGGAAGCTTAATCGGCCGCAAACTGATCACGACAGCCGGCAGAAAGCACGTGATCGGGCGGCCCATCCTTTACAAAACAACGAAAGAATTTCTGCTCCGCTTTGGCCTCAAGGATTTGAACGAGCTGCCCAGCATGGAAGAGTTTGAGAAGATGGCGGGTGAACTGGCCCAGGCGGAGGCCGAGGCAGAAGACGCTGCGATGCGCTCATCCGAACTGCCGCTCCTTGATAATGAAGCCGACCATAGTGAAGCCGACGAACAGCAGAACGGGCAGGGCCAAATCGACCAGGAGCATACCGAACCAGAGCAAACGGGCCAAGCGTCAGATGAAGAGACGGCGAGCGAAGAACGGCGAAGGGTCGAAGATGAAGCTGCGTTAGTCAACGCGGTCGTAGTTACAGAAGAAATCGTGCCGCTGGCGGGAAGCGATCTAGGCGAGTCCAATGAGCAAGTGAGCGTCGAAGACGATCCACTCACTTCCCTGGGAATTTCCCCGTCGCCCGCGCCCCTCGAGCCGCAAGTCCAACCACTCGAAGAAGCCACGCCCGCTGGAGACTCCGAAGAAGGCGCGGATGCGGCCTCCTCCCCGGAAAGACAAGCACACGAAGATCTCCAACAGGCCGCTCAAGAGAAACTCGAGTAGACGAATGAACCCAGTGGATGAGTCACGAGATCGTCAGGAGCAACGGCTCCAAAAAATCCTTGCAGCCGCCGGGATTGCTTCGCGCCGGAAAGCTGAGGAGCTCATTCTCGCCGGCCGTGTTCAGGTCAACGGCAAGGCGGTCACGGCGCTGGGTTCGAAAGCAGATCCCAGCGCGGACCACATCCGAGTCGACGGCAAACTCTTGAAGCAGCCGGAAAAACATCGCTATTTCATGCTCAACAAACCGAAAGGAGTGGTCACGACGGTCTCCGATCCCGAGGGTAGGCCTACGGTGATGAAGTTCTTTGCGCGTAATAACGCGCGGGTCTTCCCAGTCGGCCGGCTGGATTATCAGAGTGAGGGATTGCTCCTGATGACCAACGACGGCGAGCTCGCCAACACGCTTACCCGTGCTGCCTCGAAGGTCGAGAAGACCTATCTGGTTAAGGTAAGTGGTAGGCCAACGGGCGAGGCTTTAGAGCAGTTGCGTCATGGCGTCATGATCGAAAAAGGCAGACGTGGCGAACGAGTAGGGCGCACCATGACCCAACCAGCGCGCATCACGATGATCCGCGATACGGACAATCCCTGGTACGAGGTGGTGCTCGTCGAGGGGAAGAACCGTGAGATTCGCAAGATGTTCGAGGAAGTCGGGCATTTTGTGGAGAAGATACGCCGGGTCGGCTTCGGACCGTTGGTGCTCGATGTCGAGCCGGGAGAGATTCGAGAGTTAACCGAGAAGGAAGTGACTCAATTGAAACGCGCGGGGCGCGGCACGCCGGCTCGAACGGGCGCCTCTACGAAGGCTGGCAAACCGTTCAGGAAAACTCGTGCTTCCGTGCTGGGCGCGCGCGCCCCCAAACGCTCCACCCGGAAATAGACCGACCCACAGACCCGCGATCTTGCACCCGCGATCTTGCGCCGGATTCAGTACTCCAAGGACTAGCGATCGTAAGCGATGTCCGGTCCGTCATTACCTAGCAGTTTGCCTACACGGACAAGGTCGGTGGTCGCCTCTGCGTGAATGCCTGCAGCTTTGAGCATTCCATTCCATGGTTCCTTGTCCGTAGGATTTATATGGCGTAAGTTTTTGGACGGGATAGATAATCACCGTCTGGA
>DASYBJ010000197.1:0-4537 GCA_036500845.1 Acidobacteriaceae bacterium | reverse complement strand
TTTACATGTCATCGCCGCAGTCCTTCGACTAAACGTGCCAATTCCACCAGGTCTGCCGCACGGAACCAACTTTTCCCGGAAGCCAACAGGGTGACGGGATCTTCCACGGCCAGATCGGTCCAGCTCAGTGGAATCTCACATTGGCGGCCTTTCTTGTCGAGGAAACAGACTCTCTGTTCACCGCCGTATTCTTTGCATGCCAGAGCTTCAAAGTCGCTGCCAAAGAGCGGGTGAAAGGAATGTGTGATCCGGAACTTCTCGGGCCGTATTCGATGAACAGGTGTAGTCTGATCCTGCTGTCGATCATCTGCGCCATACAAAGTTCGTCGGCTTACGCGATGATAAAGACCCAAGCAAAGTCGTCAGGGAGACTTGATTACACAGTCCTCTTTGGACGCTTCCGGAGCGCTATCTTAGCCTCAAGTTCCTCCACCCGACGCTGCAACGCATCCCGATCTTCCTTTTACTATGCCGATCTCACCTATAAGCGAATCGCTCTCGCCGTCCCTTCTGCGCAGACAGTGCTGTTTATCCCAGCGATCTTGAATCCACGCTGAAGCTTGGCCACAGCTCCGCCAGCCAGCGCAACCGCCCCTTCTCACGATCAAACCCTGCCAATTCATTCCATTATGTGGAATCTGGGCAAATAGCAAGTCTTTCCTGCTGGCTCCTGGCAGCCGCGCCGACCGCGTGGGTCAGCAGGCCACACAGCGGACTGTTGCGACCGGAATGTCAGGCCAAATTCCGATCCCATCTAAGGAGTTGCTACTAGCACGGCTCTGATTTGAGCTGCCGCCTCGAATCGGGAGTAGACAATCTACTCCCACTGCAGGTAGAGTGTCTACATCTATGAGCGAGAAAGACCCATATAAGAACCGGATCGAGCTGCTGCAGGGAACACTCGACATGCTTATCCTTCAGACACTGCAGTGGGGACCGCAGCACGGATATGGCATCGTCCAGGCTCTACGTTTGCAATCCGGAGACGTGCTTCAGGTGGAGACCGGATCGCTGTATCCGGCTCTCCATCGATTAGAGCGTCAGAGCTGGGTGCAGTCTGAGTGGAAGCAGTCAGAGAGCAAGCAAAGAGCCCGCTACTACCGGATCACGGCTAAGGGGAAAAAACAGTTGGCGTCGGATCTGGGCCGATGGGAGCGGATTGTCGAAGCGATTGGGTCGGTGATGTACGTCAAGCCGGAGGAGAGTGAGTCGTGAAGTGGTTCCCGAACTTCGGTTTTCAGCAACGCAAGCGCGAATTGCAGGAAGAGATCGACGCTCACCTACAGATGGCGATTGCAGATCGAGTGGCGCGAGGTGAGACGGCAGAGACGGCGCGGCAAGCGACAGCGCGGGAGTTTGGAAATATTCCTCTGGTGCAAGATGTGACGCGCGACATGTGGGGCCACGCCTGGCTTGAGCAACTGGGCCGTGATGTCCGTTATGCGTTGCGGCAACTGCGCAAGAGCCCCGGCTTCACGATCACCGCGACGGCGATGCTGGCAGTAGCTATCTGCGCCAACAGCACCGTATTCAGTTGGATTGACGGCACAATGTTGCGTCCGATTCCTGGCGCGCGGGACACTGGCGACCTAGTGAGCCTGCAGCGTGGGGAACGGAACTTCTCTCCAACTCCGCCCTTCTCGTATCTCGACTATCGCGATCTGCGCGAGCAGAACCACACCTTCGCCGGAATACTCGCATATCATCACGATTGGATCACGCTGACCGGTGGCGCACAGCCGGAGCGTGCCTATATTGCGAACGTGTCGGCAAACTATTTCGATGTGCTCGGCATCAAGCCGGTGCTGGGGCGTTTCTTTCTGGCTGAAGAAGAGACGCGTCCAGATTCTGTCGTGGTCTTGGGCTATTCGCTTTGGAAGACGCGTTATGCCGAGGACCCGGCAATTGTCGGCAAGTCGATCGAGATCGCCCGGCATCCTGTGACGGTGATCGGCGTGGCACCGGAGGGGGTTGTCGGAGCAATGCCCGGGATCCGTGAAGATCTGTGGGTAACGCTCGATCCCCTCGGGACGGATGCGTGGCGGATGACGCATCGTAGTGGTGGTGCGGTCTGGCTGAACGTAATAGGAAGATTGCGGCCCGGCGTGAGCCTTGGCACGGCAGCCCAGGATCTCGATACCCTGATGGATCATATTGTGGCGGCGTTCCCGGACGATCATCTGGGCGAGAACTGGATCACGCTGGATCCCATGTGGCGCTCGCCATTCGGCGCCAACGGATACATGGCGGCGACGCTGCCAATTCTGCTGGCCTTCGCCGCTGTGGTGCTGTTGCTGACCTGCGCGAACGTGGCTACGCTCACGCTGGTGCGTTTTGTATCCCGGCGGCGTGAACTTGCGATCCGGCAGTCGCTCGGGGCGAATCGTATTCAACTGGTGCGGCAGATGGTGATGGAGGGCGTGGTGCTTTCCATCGTCGCAGGAGCCGTGGCCCTTGTGTTGACATCGTGGACTTCGAAGACATTCGCATGGTTCTTTCCGGCGAACTCGAATCCCCTCATACTCAACGGGAGCATGGACCATAAGGTGGTGATCGGGATTGCGGTGTTGTCCCTGTTGGCCGGCATGCTCTGCGGCGCGCTCCCCGCCTGGCGTTCGTCCCACGCGCCGGCAGTTGAGATACTCAAGGCAGAGTCTGCAAGTATCTCCGGCGGCTCACGCAACCGGAAATTGCTCAGCGGGCTGGTGGTGGCGCAAATCGCGCTTTCACTTCCTCTGCTGTTGTGCTCCGGGCTATTTCTGCGAACACTGCGGAATCTCGCCGGCGCGAATCCCGGATTTGAGCAGGACCACATTCTCACTGCGTCCGTGGGGCTGAATATCGCCGGCTACAGCCACGACGAGGAACAAGTGATCCGTCACAAGATACTTGATCGCGTGTCGGCCTTGCCCGGCGTGGAGGTTGCGTCTCTTACAGACTGGATTCCGATGACCCTTGGCCACAAGGGGGTCGATGCGTATCCGGAAGGGTATGTGCCACACCCGCACGAATCTTTGCAGGTGTACCACGCCGAGGTGTCCCCGCGGTATTTCGAATCCCTTCATATACCCATTCTGGAAGGACGCGAGTTTACGCCGGATGACGATGAAAAGGCCCCGAGGGTACTCATCGTGGATCAGACGGCGGCGAGGCGCTACTGGCCAGGACAGGATCCGCTGGGGAAGAGGCTCAGGGTGTGGGGCAGCCTTTTCACAGTTGTCGGCGTTGTGAGGAATTCAACACATACATTCGTGAATGAGTCACCGGAGCCTATGGTGTATATGAGCTTCTTCCAGGCGGGGTACGAGACGATCGTGCAGGTGAAGACCGAGGGAAATCCGGTCGGCCTGGCGCCAGCGGTGCAAAACGCCATCCACGAAATCGATCCACGGCTGCCGGTTTTCGATGTGCGTTCCATGCGAGAGAGTACCCAGATGGCGAGCAGTTTCGCCGTCATACAGAGCGCCCTGGCGGGAATGTTCGCGCTGATTGGGCTGGTTCTTGCGATAACCGGAATCTACGGAGTCGTGGCCTATCGAACCCAATTGCGGACCCACGAGATCGGATTACGAATGGCTCTGGGCGCTTCGCGCGTCGATGTGCTGCGGCTCGTACTGTCGCAGGGATTGTGGCTCACAGCGATCGGGCTGGCGCTGGGACTGGCGTTTGCGTTGGGACTGACACGCATTATCGTCCGGCTGTTGTACGGAATCGGCGCCAACGATCCGGTCACCGTCGTTTCCGTCGTCATGCTCCTGGCAGCAATGTCATTGCTGGCATGCTACCTTCCTGCACATCGAGCGATGCGCCGGAACCCCGTGACCGCAATTCGCGAATTGTAAGCTGCAGTTCAGACTCGACGCGAATTGCGTGAATTAATCTGGCTCTCTACTTCCAGCGCCGTTACTCCGCGAGTCCGTAAGGGTCGAAGCGGGCAATGCGGGCCGAACAGATGTGACCTGGACAAATCCAGCGCCAATCTGCCGTGGGGTCGGCCCTGCGGGAGTGGGTACATCGGTCAGTTTCGACAGGAGATTTTCGTAAGCGGCCACTCCATCTTCGACGGCTGCCTGCTCTGCCTCGCCGAGCGGAATTTCCTGGAGCAACCTCAAAAGATGCGACTTGCCCTCCAGGAGCAAGGCTGCCGTGGACTCCTTCGGCATGTAAAAATCGCACTTGGCGCAAGCCATGCGATGTTGGCACTGGTCAAAGAAGTCGTAGGTGCAGTACCCGTGGCCCAGGTCGTAAAACTTCCACGGCTCGGTTGCAGCGCGTCCACTTCGCACCACATCCTGATCGACCAGAACTTCGATCGCCCGTAGGTTGCGAGCAAAATAGCCAGCATCCGCGTAGGACTTGGCAATCTTCAATGGAGTAATCTTGGCGTAATGCTGAGTGGCTGTTGGAGTCGAATGGCCCAACCACTCCTGCAACTCGAAGAGCGTCATCGGCTCTCGGGCGTTGTAAAGCTGCGATGCAATCGTGGACCGGGCGCGGTGACTGGTAATGTTGCCGCGCACATCGGCAAGAGGAACGC
>DASYBJ010000196.1:0-17165 GCA_036500845.1 Acidobacteriaceae bacterium | reverse complement strand
GAGCGAAATAGACAGATTCTTTCCGCATGATCCCGGCGTGATTCTGGCAGCCTTTTCCAGCCGGATTCCGAAATACGTTACCGCTTTTCTGCGGAGGTATCCTGTCAACCAGTTTCGAGCCCGCGTAACAAGCTGCGCTGTTGATCAAGTTGTTATTGACGGGTGGGCGGTTGACGGGTGGGCGGTGATCAGGGAATAGGGCCGTTCACGGCGACAAAAGCCTTCGCTGAGCGCATCGGTTTTTCCATCATTTGAGCGAGACATCAGAATCGATCAGGGAAGGTTCGCGAGGAAGCTATTCATCTCTCGAACGACCTCCGCTTCGTTTGAGTTGAAGACGTAGTGGTCGGCATTGGAAATGCGGACGACATGGGCGGAAGGTACTCCGGTTGCGAAAGCATCTGCTTGCGCCGTACACAGGGCAACGTCGGCTGCCAGTCTCTTGGCTTTCATCGCAGGATCGCTTTGGAAGGCGCGATCCCAGTTGTGAGGACATGCGAAGATGGCGAGGATTGGAACCGGGATCTTTGTGTATTTCTCTGCACCGTAGTTGAGCGCCGCTTGGATAGGGGTGCGCGGTGGTATCGGGGGCATGGATGCAACCCTTAGATTCGAGTTGTGCAGCGTTTTCTCGAATTGGGCGACACGTGCTTCAAGGTCTAACAGATAGCTCTTCTCTTCCACCCCGCCTGCTTCCAACTGATCGATTCGTCTCTTGAGGTCATTCATCTCCAACTCCATCATCGGATGTGCGGGATCATAGTAGGCGAATCCATATGCGGCTTCGAGGTAGATCAATCCAGCTACTTTCCCCGGGTGGCGGCTGCCGATGGAACTCATTTCCTCGCCGGCAAACGAGTGACCAACCAGGATCGGACGATTGAGCTTGAGCACGTCGGTGACAGCCAGAATATCGTCGCCGAGGCGGTCTGCTGTGTAGTTACCGTTTGACGGAACGGGCTTGCTCGAGGCCCCAAAGCCGCGGCGTGTGATGGCGTAGACATGATAGTGCGCGGTAAATTGTGGAGCGAACCTGTCGAAGTTGTGGGCGGTATTTCCCTGGCCTGCCAGGAAAACCATCGGTCTCCCTGTGCCACCCCAATCGAGCACCTCGAGCTTGACGTCTTTGTCGACGGTGACAAACTGCGCCGTAGGGGGAGAAGAGTCGGCCTGATCCTGCACGCGCAACGCGCTCGCGTATATCGCAATAAGAGTAACAAGGCACAGGATCATGTTCTTCACGGGTGATCTCCTTGCGTCTACTGCTGTTTTGCGATGGAAGCTGTGGAGAGCGACCCGCCAAGGCCCATCGTCTCGATCGCGGACGAAGGAACAATAACCATCGCTCCCTTTTCGCGGATTGCTTCATAAAGCATGTTCATGCCGCGCAGATGTAGAGCGCCTGGATTGTCGTTGTAAACGCGCGAAGCTTGGGCAAATTGATCGGAGACCTGTACCTCAGCTTCGCCGAGAATGACGCGTGCTTGGCGCTCGCGCTCGGCCTGGGCCTGCTGGGACATGGCGTTTTCGAGTGCCTGCGGGATGCGCACATCGCGTATCTCGACTGATTGGACGGTTATGCCCCAGGGTGTAGTTTTTTCGTCGAGAATCTTCTGCAATTCGCGACCAAGCGTGTCGCGCTCGGTAATCATTTGCGCAAGCTGGTGACGACCGATTGACTCGCGAAGTGCCGTCTGCGAGCCCAGCGTGATGGCTTGAATGAAGTCCTCAACTTCCAGGATGGATTTCTCCGCATTCCAGACGAGCCAGAAGACAATTGCATCGACATTGACTGGAACCGTATCACGCGTCAGCGTCGATTCCGCGCTGACTGTCGTGACGCGCACCCGTTGATCCACATAGCGGCTCAGCGTCTCGATGATCGGAATGATGAGAAAGAGACCGGGGCCGCGCAAGCCGCGATATCGGCCGAAGCGCAGCAGTGCGACCTTCTGCCATTGATCCACGACCTTGATGGCGAAGAGGAAGTAAACACCGACAACCCCGCCCGCAATTGCGAAAAGCGGAGTGTTCGTGAGCTTCTCGGCCATCAGCCCGCCCAGGATGCAGAACAGGAATACGGTCAGACCGACGCTATTGAACTGCTTACGCTGGAACATGGTTATCTCCTCTTGGGTTCAGCTTCGGATGAAAGCTCGCGCAAGGCTTTTATCAGTTGCTCGACGGTAAAACCTGCGGCGCCCGCGCGAGAGACAAATTCCCCGACCAATTGTCCGAGTTGCCGCTCGCGCTCGCCCTTCGAATACTCGATCTTCCTATCCGCGATAAATGTGCCCGAGCCTTGCTGCGTATCCAGCGTGCCGCGAATCTCCATCTCTCGATAGGCGCGCACGACAGTGTTGGGATTGATGACGAGATCGACGGCTACCTGACGCACAGTAGGAAGCTGATCTCCGACTGCCAATATCCCTGCGGCAATTGCGGCCTGAACTTGGTCGATGAGCTGGCGGTATAAAGGAACGCCGCTGTGGGAGTCCAGACGGAAGGCGAATGAGGCTGCCTCGATTTTTGCAATCCGTTTCACCCGGCAATAATGTATTAGAATACTAGTGCATTGCAAGAAGATAATTGCGGGTGCAGGCAATTGAAAGTCAGCTGGCGAGAACAAATCGCTCATTGACAGAGTTCCTGTCGGGTTGTCGCCCACTCTTCCTTAACCGAGCGGTAAAGTACGTGTGGGCGGTCACTCATCCGCAATCCGGAAAGTTGAAATCTCCTCGATACGCCGGAAAGGCTCGCTGAGTGACTTAGAGATTTGCCGCCAACTCACCAGGCTTGCGGTTTACCGATAACCCGTTTGCGGACACTTCGCGTCAACTCACGGCAAGCCTTGTTATCGTCAGTGGTAGCCGGTGGATTACTAGTCCTCCAAACTGGCCAATGCGGCAAACTACATGCATCCAGTCATTCGAGTCTCCGGAGTTCGCAAGACATATGGCCGCTCCGTTGCGGTCGATGAGGTTTCCTTGGAGGTAAGCGAGGCGAGATTTTTGGTTTGATCGGACCCAACGGCGCCGGAAAGACCACCACAATGGAGTGCATCGAAGGGCTGCGCAAGCCCGATCGGGGTGCCATCTCGGTTCTGGGTCTTGATCCCCATCGTGAAGTCTACAAGCTGCAGGACCGCATCGGGGTTCAGCTCCAGCAGGCGCAGCTACAAAAGCGGATCAAAGTGTGGGAGGCAGTTGACCTGTGGGCTCGCAGTACCAGAAGAACGCGATGGATGCCGAACACTTATTCGGACAGCTCGGCCTCACCGATAAGCGGGACGCCTGGTTTATGCATCTCTCCGGAGGCCAGAAGCAGCGGCTGTTTATCGCCCTTGCGCTGATCAACGACCCAGAGGTGGTGTTTCTCGACGAACTGACCACAGGGCTGGACCCGCAGTCGCGACGGGCGATCTGGGATCTGGTGCGTGGCATCAGAGATCGCGGCAAGACGGTCTTTTTGACCACCCATCTGATGGAGGAGGCCGAGCGGTTGTGTGACCGGGTAGCTATCATTGAGCACGGACGAATCATCGACATCGACAGTCCGGTTAGGCTCGTCGACCGGCATTGCGCAGAGCGAACCGTCGCTCTCACTACGGAGGACCCAATCGCGACAGGGCGCTTTCGGGCGATGCCGGGAGTTGATGCCGTGATCTGCAATGGGAAACGAATCACTATTCGCGGCCGCGGTGACGACCTAGTGACCGAAGTGATTCATTGTCTTTCCGAGAACCGTATCCGGGTCACCGATTTCCGCACGATTCTCCCCAACCTTGAGGACGTCTTTCTCAAGCTTACCGGTCGCTCGATTCGCGAATAGGCTAATCATGATGCTGCGCGGACTCTGGAAACTGACTTGGATCGAGATTAAAATCTTCCTGCGCGAGCCGCTTGGCGCATTCGGTACCATCGGGTTCCCGGGTTCTTATTTTCCTCTCCTGGGGTCGAGTAGCCAGCCGCAGACTTGCACCGTCGTCAGTGGCTGCTAGCAGCTTTCTCAGCGTGGGTCTTCCGGTTTTCGCCTCACTGCTGATCGCCATCAGCGCTGTGCTTTCCCTGGTCACGATTATCTCGATCTACCGGGAGGCGGTATCCTCAAGCGACTCCGCGTCACGCCGTCGCGCCCGCAGACGATCCTTACCGCTCACGTACTCGTCAAGCTGTTGCTCACGGCAGCTTCGCTGGCCTTGATGGTTCTGGCAGCCAAGCGCTACTACCCGGTCGGCGTTCATGTTCCATTGTTCTCATTCACGATTGCGCTTCTGATCAGCACTTGGAGTATCTTGTCGATTGGCTTTCTCATCGCCAGCATCGTTCCCACGGCGCGCTTTGCGCAGCCGATCGGCGCCCTGATTCTGTACCCGATGATCGCTGTCTCAGGACTCTTCTTCCCGGTTGAATCCCTGCCGCCAGTGCTTCACGCGGTGGCAAGAGCGCTTCCGCTAACCTACGCTGTGCCTCTACTCCAGGGAATCTGGAACGGCGACCGGTGGTTAGCCCATCTGGGCGACTTAGCCGGGCTGGTCCTGGTCTTTGCCGTTTGCGCAGGGCTCTCGGCGAAGGTTTTTCGTTGGGAGTAGCAATATTGTCCTGCCCACTCAGCGTGAATTGCTGTACCGGCAGCCAACTCATGCAATTGAGTTTTATTCATCGGAGACCTCGACTATTGCGGGCGCACAAATGCAAGTACTTACTGAAAACCCCGTTTCACGGGAACTTGACGCGGCTTCGGGCCGAGCCAATTGCTCTTGCGATCTACTCCGTACCCGTGATAGCTGGTCCCGCCGAAATGAATGAGTGTCAAGCCTCGGACGGGTGCAATTGAACTCGGTGCGTCAGTGACGTCGGGGAGGGTTTCTGATACAGCTAGGGGGGAGGAGGCGTTTGTTCTTGCCTGATTCATTTCTAAGGTCTTCATATGGTCTGCTAATTTTCGGAGTCTTCTCATTAATGCTGGCTGTGTTGGGGACATGCACCGGGGAAGCATGGGCACGTTTTGGTCGTGTGGTCTACCGCGCCAAGGAACCGAAGCAGTTTTGGCGGTTAATCGCAATTTATTACCTCGGTGTGTCTCTCTCATCGGATATTTCTTGTACAGGGTATACGGACCTTCAAACAGGTGAAGTTACCGAAAATCCCGTTTTCAGCAATTGCGCATTTCATAGAATCAGAAGAGTGGGCAAGCAAGAGGAGAGATGAATCCGATCTGGGTTGGTTTGTTTAACGTCACAGGGTCCGGAGATGCGGCCATTTTGGAAGATAACGCCGGAGCGTGGCTGTGGATGGCGGCGCAAGCTAAGGACCCTGTCGAGTTTGCTTCAAGAGCAGCACACGCGATGGGTGACTTGGCCTCTGCATCGTGGAACAGCAAAATGTTCAGAGAGTGGAGGATGTCAATGCACTCTCTGACGGCATCTTTAAATTAATTCCCGAAGCAAGACCAAATCGTGATTCGGTAGTTTGCGGCACGTGGCACATGTATAAAGCTCAAGACTGCTAGACTCCTGCAAAGTCTCGTTTTCGGTAGCCTGCCAGCCAGGAAGCTGCTTACCGTAAATCCCGTTTCTCGTCCAAGTGAATTACTTGTCGGTTGACCGTGATCTGGCGAGAATCAGCGGCAAGCTGGAACGGCGAGTGGATTTGATCAGCCACCGTATCGCTTGACAGTAGCTTCTAGGTGATTCGGTTCGTCGTCAAGTAATGGCTCCTTCTCGTGTTTGAGGTACTTGTCGAGGAAAGCAAGGATGAACGACTGAGTCAGGCGCAAGTTGTGAAGAGCAACTTCGGTTTCTGTTGAGCGACCGTTCGCTGCAAAAAGCGGGTGATCGCTGAAGCTTGCGTGAACGAGTCCCGCTGATTTCAATAGAACATCATAGCTACCGGCCGGACAGTTGTTGAATTGGTCCTCCTTTTTCTTAAGGTATTCATCGTTCTGCGCGGCGTTGAAACCTCTCCGCTGGCCTGAATGATCCACCTCTAGAAGAAGAACGGGCTGCGTGAACGTCTTGCCATCGGGATTCTCGGGAAATGCTGCAATCGGGGGCATTTGCCCCTCAAGGCTTAGACAAGCTTTGAAGCGTTCATCGAGCTGGCAGGCTAGTGTCGCATTTGCTCCGCCCGATGAATGCCCCATCGCCCCCGCTCGATTCAGATCGAGTCTTCCGCCGAGGGCAAAGTTCTGAGCATTTCTATCGTTCAGCTGAGTCAGCTTGTTCAGCACGAAGACCACGTCACTCGCGCCCGTATTTATCAATGGTCCTGCTTCCCTCATCATTCGCTGGAACCGCTGCTCAGAGGAGAGTCCTGTCTCGGGTTCCCGATAAGCTGGGACGATCCTGCCGTTCGGAAAGACAACTGCTATGGCCGTGTATGTATTTTCAACCGCGGCAACAACGTATCCGTGGCTCACCAGCTCTTCGATCAAAGGTGTGTATTCGAAGGTCGTACCTCCCTGACCGTGAGAGAAGATCACCACGGGAAATTTCTTGGGAGCTTTGACAACCGGCGCATTTGCGATTGCATGAGACGTGATCGTTTCTGAAACAATGAACGGCCAACTGCTTTCAAACTCCCCCTTCATTGCAGGTTGGATAGCGGCGTCCGCATTCATTTGTTTCGCTCCGGGCAAGTACACACCAATCCTCCCGGCCTCTCTTTTCGGCGAAGGATACCAAACATAGACCATCAAATCACGGTGCGCTTGCGGGTCGGCTGAATGGCCATCAGGCCGCGAGGTATCGATCCATTCGTAGCCAACTCTGCCAATTCCGAATGGCCCAGACGGAGCAGGCAATTGCAAAATATCTTGCCGTTGTCCAGACGGGCTTGGTAGCTGATGTTGCGAAGGGGAATCTTGTGCTATTGCGAGTGTGAAGGCTCCATATAGCAGACCGGAAATCAGGAATAGGGTGATACGCGGCAGCATCATGACATCGCCCTTCGTTTTCCCAGTAGTATAGGGCGTCCTGTGTTTTGGCCTGATGTTTTCATCAGGTGTATGAAGCTGACTCTCGGAATTTCAGCCAAATAAAACGTGGACGCTCGCGGCAATAGGCCTTGCGGGAGGCGTAAGGCGAAGTTCTGGGTGAGTAGTCGGCGACCCTGAAATTGGACCTCTGATGTCCTGGATGGTTGGACGATAACTCGCGTAGTCGTACAGTTGGCGTCAGGCCAGTTATAGCAGCCACTCTGAGGCACAATTGGCGTTCTTACTGAAAACCCCGTTTTCCAAGCACTTCCTTTTGACCGATAAACGCCATGTGTCCGATTAACCGACTACTCGGCCACGTGAATAGCTGTGCCGGTTCCGCTATGTAAGATTGATGGAATGTATGGGCTAGCCCATGGTCTAGACCCAAATACCGATCTGTCTTTCATCGTAGGCCAAAGAATGATTCAGGCCTGTTTCGGGCAGCACGATCTGATCCTGAACTTCGAGGAAACCGAACCTGTATCTCTGCTGATTACCTCAGGCGTAGGATTTCGAGGTCAGGATGGGCTATGGACGCGCTTTGAACAGTTTAACGAGGTAGCCGCCTCGCATCTTGGACCAATTGGGCACTCTTGTTGCTTCCGTCGACATTCTGGCAAGGGGAACGCTCCGGATCTCGTTTGAGAGCGGTTGTGCACTCGAGCTGTACGACGACAGCCCGCAATTTGAGTCCTACACGATCACGCGAGCTGGAAAAACCCTGGTCATTTGAGATGAAACCCAAAATGAAATTCCGCCAGTGATTCAGCGCGCCTCTTCCACATCGCATGCCCGCGCTGCATTGAGACCGTGATTTCACCGCTCCCGAACTCATAAGCTACTTGTTTATTGAGCATGCCTGAAACCACAAAACTTACAACGTGGCGCCCATGCGCTTGTATCCAGCACGTCCTCGTCCCGGGAAAGGCTTTTGCCAGAAACTCCGCCGCAGCCAATTTCGTGGCCTTGACGGTCATCGTCTTTGGAGGATTGGAAACAGGATTCGCATAAGTCATCGCTGGTGCTGGCTTCTATTCGCCCCGGGAGCGGCTATCGGAGGCCATTCCTCACCGCTTGCGTGGAAGAAACTCAAGGAGTACCGTTTTGCTATCACACGTGTTGGGACCTTAAACGGCAGAATGATGGAAGAATATATCCCGATGAATAAGCTACTGTGTTTCACTGTGCAGAGTGGTGTCCTGTTCGCGGGCCTTGTGTGGTGCTCAGGCGTTTCGCCCAAGTAGAAAGCGATAAGTAGCCGACCTGGACAGCGAATTGCCTATCACCCCAGCAAACGCTCTTCGGCATGTCGCGCCAGACGGCACGCAACGGAAGGACCTGCTGAAACTCAATGAAGCCGGACAGGCGCGGCATCGCCACGGAAAGAAACAGTGAACGCCATGGCTAACTCCGGTCTTCCGTCCAATGGCTACTCGGACTTAGATCTCGCGGACTACACTCTCGACACGCTTCACAACAACGGGGAGTTCGTGCTTTGCAGGGGCCGCCGCCGAACGGGCACGAGCCCGCATCCGCCCTCTGTTCTCGTGCTGATGTCGCGATCCGATCATGCCCGGCCACAGATTGTCCGGATGCTGGAACATGAGCACTCCTTGCGGGCCGAGCTCGATCGGGCATGGGCAGTCCGGTCAGTTGAGCTCACGCACCACGAGGGGCGAACCGCGCTTGTCCTGAATGATCCCGGGGGCGAGCCGCTCGATCAACTGGTCGGAATGCCAATGGAGATGGGACAGTTCCTGCGCGTTGCCATCGGTCTTTCTGCCGCAGTCAGGCAGCTGCACGGTCGGGGCCTCATCCACAAGGACCTCAAACCGGCCAATGCCATGATCGATCCCAGTACTGGACAGGTCTGGCTGATGGGCTTTGGAATCGCCTCTCGATTGCCGCGAGAGCGCCAGTCGGCCGAACCTCCCGAATTCGTCGCCGGAACGCTTGCCTACATGGCCCCCGAGCAAACTGGAAGGATGAATCGTTCGATCGATTCCCGCAGTGATCTCTATGCCCTCGGGGTCACGCTGTACGAAATGCTGACCGGCACTCTGCCCTTCACCGCATCCGATCCGATGGAATGGGTACATTGCCACATAGCGAAACAGCCGCAGCCGCCGGCCGAACGGCGAAAAGAGGTTCCGCGCTCCGTATCCGGAATCATTACGAAGTTGCTCGCCAAGACTGCCGAGGAACGCTATCAGACCGCGGCCGGCTTGGAGAGCGATCTTGGCCGCTGCCTTACTGAATGGAACTGCGAGGGCCGCATCGGCGAATTCCTGCTGGGCAAAGATGACAGGCCAGACCGGCTATTGATTCCTGAGAAACTGTATGGACGACAGCGCGAGGTCAAGACTCTGCTCGCTTCGTTCGATCGCGTCCTCAACGGCGGCACGCCGGAGTTAGTGCTGGTCTCCGGATATTCTGGGATCGGCAAGTCTTCCGTGGTAAATGAACTTCACAAAATTCTCGTTCCGCCGCGCGGCCTTTTTGCGTCAGGCAAATTCGACCAGTACAAGCGCGACATCCCTTATGCCACTTTGGCACAAGCCTTTCAGAGCCTTATCCGTCCGCTTCTGAGCAAGAGCGAAGCCGAGCTGAACAGCTGGCGCGAGGCCCTCCGTGAAGCGTTGGGGCCGAATGGGCTGCTGATGGTGGATCTGGTTCCTGGCCTGAAACTTATCATTGGAGAACAGCCACCGGTCCCTGAGCTTTCGCCCCAGCAGGCACAAAGTCGTTTTCAGCTCGTGTTAAGGCGGTTTATCGGCGTATTTGCACGGCCGGAACATCCGCTGGCGCTGTTCCTCGACGACCTGCAATGGCTCGACGCGGCGACGCTCGACTTGCTGGAGGATCTGTTGACCCGATCGGATCTGCAGCACCTGTTGCTGATCGGCGCCTATCGTGACAACGAGGTCGATGCCACGCATCCGCTGGCGCGCAAGCTTGAGGCCGTCAAGAACGCCGGTGCGCGAATAGAGGAGATCACTCTTGCGCCTCTCACCAGCGAGCAACTGGCGCAGTTGATTGCGGATACGCTTCGCTGCGAAGCGGAGCGCGCTGCTCCGCTCGCGCAACTGGTGCATGGCAAGACGTACGGCAACCCGTTTTTCGCCCTTCAGTTCGTGTCTGCGCTCGCCGAAGAGGGCTTGCTCACCTTCGGTCATGACACTGCGCGATGGTCCTGGGATCTCGATCGTATTCACGCCAAGCGTTACACCGACAATGTGGTGGACCTGATGGCCGGGAAGTTGACCCGCCTGCCGGTCGAGACCCAGCAGGTCTTGCAGCAGTTGGCCTGTCTCGGCAACGTCGCCGAGATCGCGATGCTTTGCATCGTTCGCGGAACGGGGGCGGAGGCGGTCCACGGGGATCTGTGGGAAGCTGTCCGACAGGAGCTGATAGTCCGCCTGGCGGGCTCCTACGCCTTTGTCCATGACCGTGTGCAGGAAGCCGCCTATTCCCTGATCCCCGAGGAACTACGCGCCGCCGCCCATCTCCGCATAGGAAGGCTGCTCGCGGCGCACACCCCTGCTGAGAAGCGGGAGGAGACGATCTTCGAGATCGTCAATCAGCTCAATCGCGGCGCAATGTTGATGACCTCCCCACAAGAGAAGCTCCAACTTGCCGAGTTGGACCTGATTGCAGGCCGGAGAGCGAAAACCTCGGCGGCCTACAGATCCGCGTTGAATTATTTCTCCACCGGGATCGGACTTCTCGGGGACCATCTATGGGAGAGTCAGCATGAGCTGGCCTATCGGCTAAGTTTTGAGCAGGCAGACTGCGAGTTTCTGAGCCGCAACTTCGATGAGGCCTTGCGGCTGTTCCATGCGCTGCTGGCACATGCGAGAACGACCCTGGAACAAGCCGGCATCCATCGCGTGGTGGTCGATATCCACACGGCCAAGATCGAGATCGAAGAGGCTATCGCCTGTGGACTCGGGGCTCTTCGCTTATTCGGCGTCGACATCCCCCGCCATCCGAGCCGTGAGCAAGTGGCTCGCGAGTACGATGCGATTGGGAAGAACCTCAATGGCCGGGTGATCGAGGATTTGATCGATCTGCCTCTGATGACGGACCCAGAGGTCGAAGCCGCGCTAGGTATCCTGGTCATCCTCTTTGTCCCCGCGATAGCCGTCGATCGCAACCTGGTGGTCCTCTGCTCCTGCCACATGGTCAACATGACGATTCGTTATGGTAACTGCGACGCTTCCGTGATGGCATATGGCTGTCTGGGCATGAACCTGGGCCCATATTCTGGAGATTACAGGCGAGGCTTTCGGTTCGGACAGCTGGGCTATGACCTGGTGGCGAAGCGGCAGCTGGTGGCGTACAAGGCCCAGATCGAGTACATCATCGGGACATTCCTCAGTTTCTGGAACGAGCCTCGAACTCGGGCAATCGAGCATCTCTATTCGGCCTTCAGGGACGCGGTCGCCGCCGGCGACCTGAACATCGCCAGCTATTGCTGTGATCATCTGGTATCACACAAGCTCGCGGCCGGAGAGGCACTCGACAAGCTCTATGTCGAATCGGAGGCAATTCTGGACTTTACCCGCAAGGCCAAATTCGATCCCTCCAGTCAGATCATCACCCGGACGCAGCGTTTCATCAAGGCAATGCGGGGCTTCACGGCCGATGTCTCCACCTGGAGCAGCTCTGATTTCAACGAGGATGAATATGAACGGCTCATGGAGCGCTATGAATGGACGAGTATTGTGTGCGGCTATTACATCATGAAGCTCCAGACTGGGATGATCTCCGGCGACTACCAGGCCGCCATCACGGCCAGAGCAAGGGCGACCCCTCTGCTGTGGGCGAATGTCGGCATGGTTCAGGAGGCCGAATACCATTTCTACGGTGCGCTGGCGTTGACGGCATACTACGACGAGGCGCCGGCCGATGACCGATCAGATCTTCTGACGGCGCTCAAAGCCCACCACCAGCAGCTCGAGCTCTGGTCGCAGACCTGCCCGGAGAACTTTCACAACCGTTCTACCTTGGTTTCGGCGGAGCGAGCCCGCATCGAAGGCCGCGAGGTTGACGCAATGCACCTCTACCAACAGGCGCTTCGCTCGTCTCGCGCAAACGGCTTTCTCCACCATGAGGCGCTCGCCAACGAAATGGCCGCGCGCTTCTACGCCGCACATGGGCTCGAGGAGATCGCGCATCTCCATGTACGAAACGCCCGGCGCTGCTATCTCCGCTGGGGTGCCGATGGCAAGGTACGGCAACTCGACGAGACCTACCCGCACCTCCGCGAAGAGCAGCCGGCGGCCGGTCCGAGGAGCACGATCGGTACGCCGGTCGAACGCTTGGAGCTGGCAACGGTCCTCAGGATCTCGCAGACCTTGTCCAGCGAAATCGTGCTGGAAAGGCTCATCGACGCGCTGCTCCGCACCGCCATCGAGCATGCCGGCGCGGAGCGTGGAGTGCTCATCCTGCCGCGAGGCGCCGAGCTGCGAATCCAGGCGGAAGCCACTACCGGCGACAGCTCGGCCACAATCGAGTTCTGCGATGCGCCAATCTCCAGCACCGAACTGCCGGAGGCCGTCGTTCAATACGCCGCGCGTACCCAAGAAAGCGTCATCCTCGATGATGCTTCGGCTCGAGGCTCGTTTTCCGGCGACGAGTACATTCGTCGCGAACACGCGCGGTCCATCCTGTGCCTCCCGCTGCTAAAACAAGGGCGGCTGATTGCCGTGCTCTACCTGGAGAACAATTTGGCGGCCAATGTGTTTACTCCGGCGAGAATTGCGGTGTTAAACGTGCTCGCCTCGGCGGCGGCGATTTCCCTCGAAAACAGCCGTCTGTATCGTGAGCTCCAGGAACGCGAAGCAAAGATCAGGCGCCTTGTGGACGCCAATATTGTCGGGGTGTTGATCAACAATCTTGAAGGCCAGATCCTGGAGGCCAATGACGCCTTTCTCCAGATGGTCCGGTACACTCGTGACGACCTCACCTCAGGGCGGCTCCGATGGACAGAGCTGACGCCTCCCGAATGGCTGGCCGTCAGCGAACGAGCGGTGGCGCAGCTCAGAGCGACCGGCACCTGCGAAATCTTTGAAAAGGAGTACTTGCGCAGCGACGGCAGCCGCGTGCCGGTGCTGGTCACTGCCACGGTGGTTGAGGACGCCCGGAGCGAGACCGTGGCATTCGTCCTGGACCTTACGGAGCGCAAGCGGCTGCGTCAGGCTCAAGCCGACTTGGCCTACATGAGCCGGGTAAGCGCTGTCGGGGAATTGACCGCTTCGCTGGCCCATGAGATCAAGCAGCCGATCGCCGCCGCCGTGACGGATGCCCGGGTCTGCGCGCGGTGGCTAGGGCGTGATGTGCCCGATATTGTGGAGGCGTGTGCAGCTGCATCGAGAGTCATCCGGGACACGACGCGTGCTGCCGAAATCATCGACCGCGTTCGCTCCCTCTACAGCCGAGGTACGCCGCAACAGGAGTTGGTTGACTTAAACGAGGTCGTTCGAGAGATGATTGTTCTTCTGCAAGATGAAGCGAATCAATACTCTATCCAAATTCGTACCGAACTCGCGCCGGCTTTGCCCAAAGTCATGGGCGATCGGGTGCAACTTCAGCAGGTACTGATGAACCTCATGCTAAACGGCATCGAGGCGATGAAAGATACGAGCGGTGAACTGACGGTCACTTCGGAGAGAACCGAGGATGGCCAATTAATGATTTCAGTGACTGATTTGGGGATCGGACTCCCGCAGGAGCAGCCCGACCGCATTTTCGAGGCGTTCTTCACTACGAAGTCGCACGGCACCGGAATGGGACTCTCAATCAGCCGGACGATCGTCGAGTCACATGGCGGCCGCTTGTGGGCGACCGCCAACCCGAGACGGGGCGCGACTTTTCAGTTCACCCTGCGCCACGAGACGGCGGATTCATCCCTTTGATTCGTTCCTGCATAAATGTCAATTTGACTGAGCGATCCTCAGGGGTAGAATGATCCCCGAGGCTAGAATCTCGTTGCGTTCGGCCGCTTTCACGAAGTTGCAGGTCAAGGTCCGAAACCGTAGGCACACAATCTGATTTCTTCTCGTGGGGGTCTCTTTGGTCTCTTCACGTGTCCCCTCGGATCGACGTGTCTATCTGTTGAGTCTGCTCCTCGGCCTTTCCCTCTTTCCTTCATCATGGTCTCAGGTATCCACAACCGGCAAGATCACCGGTGTCGTCACTGACCCCTCCGGAACCGACGTTCTGAACGCAACGGTCAATGTGAAAAGCCCGGCGTTGATGTCGAACCGCTCCGACCGGACCCAAGGGGATGGCGGCTATTTGTTCGACCTGCTGCCGCCTGGCACGTATGAAGTCACCATCACGGCAAAGGGATTTCGGGAGTTGCATGAAATCGGAGTTGTCATCACTGCCGGCTTTACTGCCACCGTCAACGCCAAGCTGGAGCTAGGTGAAATAGCGCAAACCGTAGTCGTACATGGGCATCCAGTCGTGGACCTGCAGAACGTGCAAAGCTCAACGACATTTGACCAAACGTTGCTTCAAGAAATACCGAGCGGCCGCGACCCCTGGTCTACCGTTGAGCAGATGCCGGGTGTCACGTCGACTACCTTTGATGTCGCCGGCAACAACAGCTACCAGCAGTCCCTCATGCAGGTGCATGGCAGTACGCAGGGAGAGGAGATCTATAGTTTCAATGGCTTGGATTTGAATTGGCCGGGCCTCAATGGCGGCTACACCCAGTTCTACACGAATCATGATTCCTTCGATGAATTTCAGGTGGTGGCGGACAATGCCCCCGCTTCCGTGCCCATCGGCGGAATTTACATGAACATGGTGACCAAATCAGGATCGAACGACTTACACGGGCAAGCCGCGCTTTACTATCTGACGGCGGGTGTTCAGGCCGGAGACAAATTACCTATCTACCGGGGCCGGCCCGTCAAGGTCGGCTCGCCTTTTGATATGACCCGCGACAGCACCGCCAATCTTGGCGGCCCCATCCTGAGAGATCGTTGGTGGCTGTTCGGATCATACCGCCGGTACGATCTCCGCCAGCGAATCCTCTCCGTGACGGATCAAGCCGGCAATCCCGTAGTGGACGTCAATCACCAATCGAATACTGACCTCCGCAGCGACTGGCAGATCAATCCCAAGAACAAGTTCAGCTTCATCTGGCTGTACAACGAACAGAACCGTTTCTTCCGCCGCGACACGACATATGCCTTTGTTACCCAGGATGCCAGTTGGCGGCAGATCGAGCCCGCCTACATTCTTCAGGGACTCTGGACCAGCCAGATCACCAATAATTTCTTACTTGATTTCCGCATTGGCTGGAACAAGCTCCTCTTCCCGCGTCACTATCAGCCGGGTCTCCCAAGCTCTGCCCTCAATCTCCAGGATGTCGCTGCCAATACCGAAGCAGGGGCGGCGCCCTACGAAGTCGACAATCCGGCATGGGTGCTCAAATGGTCCGCCGGCGGCTCGTGGTATAAGGGCGACCTGTACGGCAGCCACAATTTCCAATTTGGATTCGAATGGGGCAAAAGCTACAACTCGTATATCTACAGGGTCAATCAGGGAATCGACGTCATCTTCAATAGTGGTTCTGGCAATCAGCCTTTCACGATACCCTCTCAGGTGCTGGCCTATAACACTCCCACCACGCAAAAGAACTACTTCCGCGATACCAGTTTCTATGTGCAAGACGCCTGGACGCTCAAGCGCCGGCTGACCCTGAATCTTGGCCTTCGCTATGACAATTTCTACACCTACTACCCCACGCAAATGAGCGACCCAAATGAAACGTTCCAACAATTGTTTCCGATCACCACTTATCCAGCATCTGGAGACCTCGTAGAGTGGAACACGGTTTCGCCGCGCATTGGATTAGCGTTCGACGTAACTGGTAAAGGCGATTCGGTCGTGCGCTTCAGCTATGGCCGCTACTACCTCATGCAGGGCACTGGACTGGCCGAAACCGTGAACCCCGTGGGCCTGTTCGGCAAATACTACGCCTGGAACGCTCCCAATGGAGACCGGGTTCCGCAACAGAACGTATGGCTGCCGCAGGGGGCAAATACCACTCCGGTGAACGCTTTTGGGGGCTCCAGCACACACATTAATCCCCACATGAGCCGCCCATATTCAGATGAGCTGAGCGCCGGCTACGAAAAACAGGTTTGGCGCGATCTGCGCGTTGGAGCAACCTATTATTACCGCACGAAGCAGAATCTGTTTAGCCTGGAAAATACCGCGGTTGAGCCATCTGACTATGTCCCGGTCTCAGGCTTTACCAACCCCATTACCAACCAACCCTTGACCCTTTATAGCTTCCGGCCGAGTGATCCGGCAAAGTACGGCGCTTTCAATTTTGTGTTAACGAACATCCCGCAGCTCGATGACAATATCTATCACGGAGTCGAATTCTCCGCCGTGAAGCGGCTCTCAGGCAGATGGCAATTGCTCAGCGGCTTCACCCTCCAGCGGCAAAAAGGAGTGTACAGCCGTGGCTATTCGGATCAAGGTTACTCGGACAATTTCACCGATCCCAACCTCGACATCAACCGCAAGAACAACTACTTGAACCTTGACGCCACTTACGTCTTCAAAGTAGACAGCATTTACCAGCTGCCCTGGAAATTCGGTGCCAGCGTTAACTTCCAGCACTACACTGGTTTTCCCCTGCAGCCCACAGAGACATTTGAGGTCCTGGATGGCGAACCAACTCCTAAGCCGGTCAGTGAGTCTGTCATTCTCCAGCCGGCGGGAGTCCTGCGCTTGCCCAGAGTGAATATGCTGAATTTGCGTCTCTCTCGCGCCTTCGTCCGAGATCGCTGGCAGCTGATTCCGACCGTCGACTTCTTCAACGCCACCAACGCACAAACAATAATTAGTGAAGTGAGCACCTTTGGCTCCAGCTATCTATCTCCATTCAATAGCATCAATCCATTCGTGATGCGGTTTGGTTTGCGTCTCATGTTCTAGCAGGGCGGTCTCCCTTTGCGCAGGCCGCAGCTCCCGAACGCGCTTTGAGGATTGCCAATTGCCCGGCCAAAGCTTCGCGATTGATCGGCGAGGCGAAGTTCTTCTGGTAATAAATGTGGACCCTTACCGATGTGTCAGCTCCAGGCGCGAAATCTGGCCCCAGTCCTGTGGTGAAGAGGCTGACAAACCAGGTGAGTTTCACCTGTCTGATAAAC
>DASYBJ010000195.1:0-18974 GCA_036500845.1 Acidobacteriaceae bacterium | reverse complement strand
CTGCTGACAACCCCGGCGCCCGCAGTCATTACACCTGCTGCGAGCATGCCCTTCCTTAGAAAGGACCTGCGATTTGTTCCTGTCTTGATCATGCTTTCAAGCTGCTTCATAAGCACTCCTTATCTAGTACGGTTGATTTGTACGATTGATTTCAGGTGTGATTAGCGATGTAAGCTGGCCCAGTGGAAAGCTAGTGTCAGCAGAGTCCGTGTGTGTCACATGCTTGCAAAAGTTTTGTCACTGGTTTTGCTGGGCAAGGCACGTGAGAGGAGGAAGAAAGCCAAAACAGTGTTGGCGTCTTCTCGCAAACGACCTGCATTGTCGGGGAGTTGTCTTCGAGTTGTTTCCAAGGAGGCAGGGATTCCGGCGGCGTTTTGCTGCCAAACGCTATGCTTTCCGTTCGTTACAACCTTCAACAGTTACATTTTGCGCAGAATCAAGAGAGCAACTTCGCAGTTAAACTGATTACATTAACAAGACGTAAATTGATGAGCCAATCCGTCCTTCGCTGGTTTCGTGATCCGTTGTTCCTGCTTGTCCTCGCGGCAAGTCTCATTGCATTCGCGGCGCAATCGGGAGAGTTGGGCTCCGCCGATACACAACATCGGCTCCAATCCGCGCATGCCTTCTGGACGGCGGAACCGCCAGTATTCCCCAAGGAGTTCCCCGAGTTCGGTGTGCACGGACGCGGAGGCAAGTTACAGAGTTGGTATGGGATCGGGCAATCTCTGCTTCTATTGCCGGCGGATGTAGTCGCAAGTTATGTGGAGCGGCTTCCCGCTTTCACGAATTACAACGGGAACGATCCGAGTGTGCGTGCCATTCTCGTGAGTTACAGCATCAATATTCTGGTCAATGCGTTGACGGCGTTGATCTGTTTCCGGTTTCTGCGGCAGTTGAGCTTCGGGGTGAAGCAGTCCGTTGTGGGCGTCCTGGCACTGCTCCTTTCGACAACCCACCTGCATTACACGCAGAACATGATGGAGAACAATTACATTTTTCTCCTCACGTTAACCGGGCTCTCGTATCAAGTTGAGTGGTTGCGTAACGGTAGCCGGCGTGCGCTCCTGATCGGCTCGTGTGCTTTTGGGCTCAATCTGCTTACCCGTCTCACTACCGGCATGGATCTGCTGGCGGGAGCCCTTTTTGTCCTGCTGGTTCTGTGGTTTGAAGGAGCTCGTGGCCAAGCTCTTTGGGACCGATGCCGAACGTATCTCGTAACGGCTCTGCCCATCTATTTCTTCTTCGGGTTGATCGATCGCGTGTATCAGTACTACCGCTTCGGATCCTTCTTCAACACCTACGTGAGTGTGGTCGCGCGCGAAAACAAACTACGAAATCCGGCTCTGCCAGCGAGCTATCCCTTTGAGACTCCGTTTCATGTTGGATTTTGGGGGGCGCTCTTCGCCCCAGAGAAGTCGATCTTTCTCTTCGATCCTCTCTTGATCCTCATGGTTCTGCTTGCGGCTGTGGCATGGAATCGGTTCAGCCCCGTGGTCAAGGCGTACACGGTGACAGGTGGGTTGCTACTCCTGGCTTACATCAGTTTCTACGCCCGGTATACGGTATGGAGTGGCGACTCAGCTTGGGGCGACCGCTATGTTTCAACAACCGCCGAGCTGGTGGCGTTCCTGGCGGTTCCATTGCTGCTGCGCCATCGCAGTCAGGTGAGCAAGGCGGTTTGGACAACAGGAGTTGCACTGCTGGCGCTCAGTACTTTGATCCAAGTCGCATCGCTCGCCTTCTGGTTGTCTCTTGAGCTTTATCAGATGGAGACATTCGGGCACCCGACCTTCGTGATTGCTCTACGCATTCGGAATATCATGGGGTTCGCGTTTGGAAAAATGGACGCCTGGGGTCTGAATACTGACTCCATGAAAGAGGATCCCTGGGATTACGTCCACATCACCACGTGGAACTTCCTGCCGTTCCTGTTGAAGAGGGTGGGCGCGGCGCCTGCCTGGGTTGTGCATTGGGTTCTTGTTGTCTGGAGCATCGGGCTTGCTGGATTGGCAGCCGTTCTCTGGCAGATCTGCAGGGTGCTTGCCTCCTTCGATGGAACTGCCCAAATCTCTCACCAGCGTGAGTCCGAGGCACCGGCTTTGGCTGCCAAGGGTATTGGAGCCCAACGAACGTAGCACCTTGTGACGATAGATACAGCGCTCGCTCGAAGCGCCGAAGTTGAATATCAAGGCCCGACCGCGGGTCCGTTGAAACGCGCCAAGAGCTCCGAGATCGATGTCACGGCGTCCTCGCATGCCGGGGGATCTCGTTTGTCGAACCTCATCGCGCGAGCAGGCGCACGGTTCTTCTTGATCGTGGAATTAGGGATTCATGCCGATGCGGATTCCAGTGAATTCTCAAAGAGTTACGAGCCGGCACTGCGTCTCCATGGACGAAACTGGATCGAGACTCAAGGCTCACTGGGACGACATACTCTCCATCCCAATGATAAGATCGAAGGTTTTCCTGATCTCGACAGGAGCTTATCCATGAGCCTTCCCGCTGCGGACAGCGTTGCTTCCACACCAAACTCTTTTGCTCTTACCGAGGAGCAGGAGCAGTTGCGGAAAGAGATTCGCGATTTTGCCGCCCGGGAGATCGCTCCGAACGTTTCGCGCTGGGATGAATCCAGCGAGTTCCCCGCGGACGTTGTCAAGCAGTTGGGCCAGATGGGTTTGATGGGCGCCACCACGCCGGTCGAATATGGGGGAGCCGGCCTCGGCTATGTCGATTACACTTTGGCCATCGAGGAACTCTCCGCCGTCGATGGATCGATCGGCATCATCGTTGCTTCGCATAACTCTCTCTGTACAAACCATATTTTCGTCGCGGGCAGCGAAGAGCAGAAACAGAAATACATCCCAAAGCTTGCTTCAGGGGAATGGCTGGGTGCTTGGGCGCTCACCGAACCCGGCTCGGGTTCGGACGCGGGCAGCGCGCGCTGTTCGGCGGTCCGCAAAGACGACAGATGGGTTCTCAACGGCAACAAGACATTCATCACGAATGGGCATTACGCGGACGCCACAGTCGTCATTGCCGTTACTGACAGGAGCAAGGGGACCAAGGGACTCTCCGCCTTCCTCGTGGAGAAGGGAACTCCTGGATTTCGGCCAGGTAAGAAGGAAAACAAACTCGGTCTCCGGGCGAGCGATACGTCTGAGCTGATTTTCGAGGATTGCGAGATTCCGCAGGAAAACCTGCTTGGGAATGAAGGCGAGGGTTTCATTGACGCAATGCGCGTTCTCGACGGGGGCCGGATTTCGATTGCGGCGCTTTCCCTGGGTATCGCCAGAGGCGCATTTGATGCGGCAAGGCGGTACACGCAAGGGCGTCTCCAGTTTGGCAAGCCTGTCTCAGAGTTTCAAGGAGTGCAGTGGAAGCTGGCTGATATGGCCACGCAGCTTGATGCGGCGCGTTTGCTGACCCTGCGTGCCGCAGTGATGAAGGACGCAGGAGAGAAAACCACGCTGGAATCCTCGATGGCCAAGCTAATGGCGAGCGAAGTTGCCGTACGGATCTGCGATGATGCGGTGCAGCTCCATGGCGGCTATGGCTTTATCAAGGATTACCCCGTGGAAAAGTTCTATCGCGATGTCAAGCTCTGCACGATCGGCGAAGGCACGAGCGAGATTCAGCGGATCATCATCGCCCGCGAGATTCTACGCAAGTAGCCCGAAACGATCGCTCGCGTTCGTGAGCGGGTCTCCATTCCCTTACTATGAACGGACGATGGCCAGAAGAAGTACTCCTCAAAAGGGAAAATAAATTGAGGACCAAAGCCGACGAGGATGCGGACGTCATCACAACGGGGGTCGCACAGCTAGTCGAACGGATGCGTGCAGGCGATATCCGCTCCCTCGCCCGCGCCGTCTCTCTCGTCGAAGATGATGGATTGCTTGCGCCGCAGATTCTCTCGCGCTGCTTCTCCTATGCTGGCGAGGCGATCCGTGTTGGCGTGACTGGAGCCCCTGGCGCTGGCAAAAGCACACTTGTCGATCAATTGGCGCGCAATTATCGAGCGCACGAGGCAACGGTCGGTGTTGTCGCTGTCGATCCTACGAGTCCGTTCACCGGGGGAGCGATTTTGGGAGACCGCATCCGGATGCAGGCCAATGAACATGATCCGGGTTTTTACATGCGTAGCATGGCGACCCGTGGGGGGCTCGGGGGATTGGCTCGCGCCACAGCCGATGTGGTTCAAGTGCTCGAGGCCAGCGGAAAACAGCGTATCCTCATCGAAACCGTTGGAGTTGGCCAGGACGAGGTTGATATCGTGCGCTTGGCGGATGTGACTGTTGTAGTTCTTGTGCCGGGCATGGGTGATGACGTGCAAAGCATCAAAGCGGGAATCATGGAGATAGCGGACATCTTCGTGGTCAACAAAAGCGATCGAGAGGGCGCGGACCGCGTGGAAAAAGAAGTGCGCGCTTTGCAGTCGCTGGCATCCGATCACGAGAGCTGGATTCCTCCAATTGTCCGCACTGTCGCGAATACCGGCTTGGGTATCCCGGAACTCATCAAAACAATTGATGAGTTTTGGTCATGGCTTGGCAAAGAAGACCGGCTCCTCAGGCGCAGGGAAGGTTATTGGCGAGAGCGAGTGACGGAGATGATCCGTCTGGAAGCCCTGAAACGTGTGCGGAAGCGCGGCCTCGACGAAGACGCGCTGGAGACGATCATCCAGCAGGTAGCACGCAAGGAGCAGGACCCGTATCAACTTGTTCCAGAATTGATCAATCGTCTTTTCTAAGGATTTCAACGAATGTCAAAGATCGATCATCTCGGAATCGCGGTGAAAAGCATTGCTGAGGCAGGCCGTTTTTACCAAGCACTTGGCCTCGATCTACTGCGTGAGGAAAAGGTCGAACCGGAAGGGGTGCTGACGGCCATGATCCCAGTGGGTGACAGCCGCATCGAATTGCTCCAGCCGCTGAGCGAAGATACTCCGGTAGGCAGGTTTCTGGCGAAACGTGGAGAAGGGCTGCATCATGTGGCATTCCACGTCGATGACATCTCCGGCGTCTTTGAAGAGTTGAAACGGTCCGGCGCCAATCTTATCTCCGACGATATCCAAATCGGCGCCGGCGGCCACCTCTACTTTTTCGTTCATCCTTCGAGCGCGGCGGGAGTGCTGGTAGAGATCTGCCAGGACGCGATCGCCGATGTCTGACCCTCGTGCTGCTGCTCCGATCCTTCTCTCAATTGAAACCTGCAGCAGTGCCGGAAGTGTGGCGCTCGGCCGCTTGGACTCGGCTGAGGAAAGTGTCGAAATTCTTGAGATAGCGGAGTTCGCCGGCAGGACCCACTCGGCCCATTTGATCCCAAAGATCGGCCAGTTGCTAGCTGCACAAAAAGTGAAGCTCAGCGATCTTCAAGCCATTGTGGTCGTGCGGGGTCCGGGCAGTTTCACCGGGATTCGCGTCGGCCTGAGCACGGCCAAGGGGCTGGCGGAAGCCGCGAAGGTTCCAATCATCGCCATTTCCCGATTGGCTCTGCTCGCTTCGGTCAGTGGATTGCCTCACGTCTTGGCTGTTATCCCGGCGGGTCGCGAAGAATATTATGCCGGTGAATACCAGGAAGGCAGGATGCTGCGCGAATCGCTGCTCAGTGGAGAAGAAACGAAAGCCGCAGCAATGCAACCGGATGCCGGAGTTCTGGTTTGCGAAGAAGCAGCGAATCTCGTCGAGTCGGAAACGCTGCAGACTCTTTTTACCGAATCGCCACCAGTTTACGTTACGGCTCCTGATGCGGCCGATGCCCTCAATTTTGCGCTCGGCCGGTTTCGCGCGCGTATTTTCGACGATGTCGAGACTCTGGACGCGAACTATCTTCGTCGCTCTGACGCCGAAATCTTCGGCGCGCCAGACGCGACGGATAAAAAGGGACTGGGATCGCCATCGAACCAACGCTAGAGCGTGTCAAAAGAGATTCCGATTTTAGGATTCGGGAGATGACCGCGTCCGATCTGGATCAGGTTCAAGCTCTTGCCGGCACTATTGCTGAGGTACCGCGTTGGTCCCAGCAGGAGTATGAGCGTATTCTGCAGTCCGTTCCCGATTCACTGGTTTTGCGCCTGGCGTTTGTTGCCGAATCGAACGCTCAGTTGGTAGCGTTTGCAGTGATACGCCTGGTGCACGGCGACGAAACGGCTGAACTTGAAACCATCGTCGTGGATCCTAAGCACCGCCGTCGTCGGGTCGGATCGCAACTGCTCTCGTGTTCGATGCGAGAAGCAGCAGCGGCCGGAGCAACTGCAATGCACCTGGAGGTTAGAGCTTCGAACGCAACCGCGATTGCTTTTTACGAACGCTCCGGCTTTCGTAGAGTAGGCCGCCGCGCCTTGTACTACTCTGCCCCTTCGGATGATGCCATGGTTTTCGCGGCTCAGTTGTCGGCGTGAAGAAGTGACCAACGTGTTGATGCATCTCTCCTCGTTTGGCATTGAAGGCATTGGACTTCGCGTCAGTGTCCACTTTTCCTCGGTTACGATTTGGCTGAGATGTGAGCGTTATGATAGCTTTTTACGTCCAACAAAAAGGAGGATCCGCCTCTATGGACGGAGAAATGAACGGGCAGTTGGAAAACGACGCAAATCATCTTTTGCGCCGCCTGCAGGAACAGCATCGCTTCTACTCCCAACAACTCGAGTCCCTCACCAAGAAACCGTACCTCTCGGAAGACGAGAAGCTCGAAGAGGTTCGCTTGAAGAAGTTGAAGCTTCGCCTCAAGGACCAAATGTCTGGACTTCCCAACGCTCTGAACAATCCGAATAACAATCCGAATAAGATGATCAACGTTGCCTGACGATCGCCGCCGGCTCGGTCGCTTTGTTCCGCACCGGCGGCGGCTATCCGTCTAGAAGGAGACTCTATAATTATGATAGGGTCTTCTTTTCAACATGGTACGTGACGGATATTTCTATGCTCTCGGGTTCTTGGGCGCCGCGATTTTTCTCGTGACGATCACGGGAACGTGGGTTTGGGGTCTGATACCCGCCCTGCTCGCTTTGTTCTTTCTTTGGTTTTTCCGTGATCCCGACCGCCTCGCGCCTCAACAAGCTGGCCTGATTGTCTCGCCAGCCGATGGCAAACTCACCGAAGTGGCCCGCATCCTTACACCCGAAGGCGAGCGCGTTCGTCTAAGCATCTTCCTTAGCGTCTTCGACGTCCACGTGAACCGGTCGCCGATTGCCGGCACCATTCGCGAGGTGAAGTACTGCAAGGGATTGCATCTGAATGCGCTTAACAAGGAATCGGCCGCGAAGAATGAACACAACCTTGTGACTGTGCAAGGGGACGAGTTCGACGTCACTTTCAAGCAGATTGCAGGAGTGCTTGCCCGGCGCATCGTCTTCCATCCCAAGGTCGGCGATTTTGTGGAACGTGGCGAACGCATCGGCTTGATCAAATTCGGCTCACGTGTCGACGTAATCTTACCGGACCACGCGCAGATTCGGGTAACACCAGGTCAGCGAGTGAAAGGAGGCTCCTCCGTTCTGGCAGAGATTTCGCCGGCACACAGTGAGCCCGCGTCTGAACTCCTGGTGGAGACGTTAGCGTGAAGCCCGAAGATTCCAGTCAAGGCGAACGGCATCGGAGATCGCGGCGGGGCATGTATATTCTGCCCTCGCTTTTCACCTCCGGAAACATCGCTGCGGGCTACTACGCAATTACGCAAAGCTTGCAGGGGTCAGTGCTGGAGCCACAACACTTCAACTACGCGGCCCTGGCCATTGGGTTTGCGATACCCTTTGATGCTCTGGACGGCCGGATTGCCCGTATGACAGATACGGCCAGCGAGTTCGGCAAAGAACTCGATTCCTTGGCCGACATAATCACCTTTGGGGTTGCACCCAGTATTCTCGCCTTCACCTGGGGCTTTCAGATGTTGCCGCATACCATGGGGCCGGAGCTCAGGCAGAACATCGTCAGGCTTGGCGCATTCGTATGCTTCCTGTTTTTGATTTGTGGCGCGAGCCGTCTGGCTCGTTTCAACATTAGCGTGAATCCCAAACCGAAGAACCCCGGGCGTGCGGATCGCAAGTACTTTGTCGGTATGCCGATTCCCGCCGCAGCCGGCGTGGTTGCGGCGGTGGTCCATTTCTTTCTCGGAATCCCGATCTTCAGTACTTGGGTTGCGTTTGCTTGGATGGGATTGGTGGGATTGATCGGGTTCCTGATGGTGAGTACATGGCGCTTCTGGAGCGGCAAAGAAATCAACTTCTCTAATCGCCATCCTTTTCAGTTGATCGTGTTGCTGGGTTTGGGGATTTACGCGATCGTATTCTTCTCCCAGATCGTCCTGCTGGTCTTCGCCTCCGTCTACATGTTCTCAGGCATCTTTGCCCGGGCCGCGTACTCATCGCAGCGCAGCCGGAGAGCTGCCTTACGGCATCCCGCGAGTCTGAGTGCCGTTCCACCGAAAGAGGCGGGCGCTGCCGTCAAAGATCCGCTAAAAGGATAAGTAGACTGATCCGTTCATGACAGACAAGTATCGTATCGCGATTGTCGGAGCCGCCTCTTTGCGCGGTAAAGAGCTCAATGAAGTGCTGACGGAGTCGAGCTTCGCCCCCTCCGAATTCCTGCTGTTGGACGATCGGGAGGCGCTCGGTCAATTGGAATCGGTGGGCGATGAAGTCACCTTCATTCAGCCGATCGGGCCGAGTTCGTTCGAGCGTGTAGACTTCACCTTTTTTGCGGGGCAACCCGAAGTAACTCAAAGACACTGGCAGAGCGCACTGCGCGCAGGTGCAAGCATCATCGACATGACGTATGTGCTGGAGCAGGAACCGGGAGTTCTGGTGCGTGCTCCTTGGATCAACGAGGAGAGGAATGACGCTCCCAATTCGGCTCCTCCGGATTTGCATACGCCGGCAATTGTTCCTGCTCACCCCGGTGCCCTCACGCTGGCGGTTTTACTTGAGAGGCTTCAGAGCATCGGGGCGGTCCGCAATGCTTCGGCAACGGTGCTCGAGCCTGCCTCTGAGCATGGGCGGGGCGCCATGGACGAACTGCATCAGCAAACCGTCACCTTACTTTCATTTCAAGCCGTGCCCAAAGATGTCTACGACATCCAAGTGGCTTTCAATGCGGTTGCCGCCACAGGTGAGGGAGCGAAGATCAATCTAGCCGAGACCGAGGCTCGCATTCGACGCCATTACGCTCTTCTCTCCGCGGGACGGCTGCCAGAAGTTTCTCTGCAGCTGATCCATGTTCCCGTCTTTCATGGCCACAATTTTTCGATTGCGATTGAATTCGAGCAGCCGGTCACTCTCGAACACGTCGAAGCTTCTCTCTCCGGTAATCACGTCGAGGTAATCCTGGGTGATCTAGATGCGCCCAGCAATCTCACCTCGGCGGGTCAGGAAGATATTCTCGTGCGCGCCCGTTCCGGCGAAGAGGGGAGTGGACCTTCACGTCGCTTTTGGCTTTGGGCATCAACCGATAATTTGAAAGTCGCCGCTTTCAACGCCGTCGAGTGCGCGCACGAGTTACGCAAGCTGCGGCCACGCGGCAAAGTTCAATAAGCCGATCAGGCGACCTGCGGCTTAACGGGGTGTTCGGCAGCGAAACGTGCAGGTGGCGGGAGCAGGCGGGTCGAGTTCAAGATAAACGCGAGCTCCGACGAGACGTGAATGAATGCCGCGAGAAGCGGGTTGAGCAGTCCGAAGGCCGCCAAGCCGATCCCGACGGTATCCACAATCAGCGTGCCGTAAAAGTTCTCAAAAACAATTCGCCGGCAGCGTTTCGCGATTTGCACGGTCTCGACAAACTTCTCGAGGTCATTCCCGATCAGGACTACATCGGCGCTTTCGCGAGCAACGTCAGTGCCCGCTCCCATTGCCACTCCTACGGTTGCCGCACTCAGTGCGGGAGCGTCGTTGATGCCGTCCCCGATCATCGCAACTTGTTTGCCGCGGCGAACATGATTCAATATTTCTGCCGTCTTGTCCTCGGGGAGCATACCGGAGTGGAAATGGATGATCCCGAGCTGCGCGGCAACCGTCTCCGCGGCACCCAACGTATCGCCGGTGAGAAGGATGACGGAAATCTTCATTGCATTGAGGGCCCGGACGGCTTCCCGCGCGCTCGGCCGCACCTGATCTTCAACCAGGAGAGACCCGAGATATCGATTTTGCTGGGAAACGAAGACTTCCGTTGCCGTAGATGCTGTGTCGGTTCCCGGGACTGAAACTCCTAACCCCTCGAGATGCGCCCGGTTCCCCACAGCAATGGGAGCGCCTCCGACTTCGGCGACGATTCCGCGTCCCACTGCGTAATGGAAGTGGCTTGGTTCAGAAACCGGAATGCCTGCATGCTCGACATAGCGTACGATAGCGCGTCCGATCGGATGTTCCGAATTCCTCTCCGCGCTCGCGGCGGCTTGGAGGAGTGCTCGTTCTCCGACATTTTGTGCCGGGTTGGCGGCAACGACCGAGAGCACGCCGAATGTGAGGGTGCCTGTCTTGTCTAGAAAGACTGTGTTCAGGCGTCCCAGCGATTCGAGATGAATGCCGCCCTTAATAATCGCGCCTTGCCGTGCCGCCCTTCCGATTGCTCCAAGAATCGCGAGCGGTGTACCTGCGGCAATGCCGCACGCTCCAGCGACAATGATGACGGAGATAGTAGAGCGAATATTGTGTGTCAGCATGAACGTGAAGACGGCGGCACCGAGGGCGAAGTAAACCAGGTACCCGGCCAGCCTGTCCGCGAGCTTTTGTATCGGAGCCCGCGAACGCTCCGCATCTTCGACAGCTTCGATGATCTTGCCGAAGCTTGTGTCTTTGCCCAGCCGCTCCGCTTCGACTTCCAAAGTACCCTTTTGGTTCATCGTCCCGGCGTAGACCGTGCTGCCTGCTGATTTCTCGCTTGGCATCGGCTCACCGGTGATCGCGGCTTGCTCCACAAAGGAGTGGCCAGAGAGTACGCGTCCATCTACGGGAACTCTTGCACCCGGCCGGATGAGGACAATCTCGCCCGCATGAATAGACTGTGTCCCGACTTCCTCCACCTTTCCATTGCGGATCACGCTCGCGGTTTGTGGGAGAAAGTCCAGTAAGTCTCGGATCGCGCGTCGTCCACGGCCGACCGTCAGGCCTTCCAGGATTTCGGCCGCCAATACAAACGCTGTGATGACCAGCGCGGTAAAGAACTCCCCGATTGCGAGCGCTGCCACCAGCGCAATCGTCATCGAAAGCTCCATGGTCATGCGGCGTTCCAGAATGTTCTCAAGGGCTTCTTTGAACAACGGATATCCGCCGATCAGGGTTGCGACCAGACCGATCACACTCACGCGGTGAAATGGTTCCCAGAGGTGAAACCATACCGCGGCGGCAGACAGCACTACGAACAAGACGCGAGCTAAATCAGTCCACTCGAAACGATGGTCATCCCCCGTTTCGTGCTCTTGCTCCTCTTTTCCAGACAATCCAATTACAGCGGAGGTATGCGTGACTGTTTCGGACTCAGCCGGACCTGCCATGCCTTGCGTTATCGGAGGCAACTCCGGAGTCGCCGCACCCAGAGCTCGCGTGTTTGGATTTTCCACTTTCATAGATCACCCACAGACCATAGTTGAAATATCGCTTTCCAACGGAAACCAACTCTTCGGCGGCCTAGAGTTGGGATTGGTCCGCTTGCGCGCCAGGGAGCACGTCGAAGCGGGGATGCCGCGATCAGCATTCCCATCGCGCCTTTGAGCGCGCGACGGCGGGAGGCAACAAGCTGCAGGATCTCCTCCCAGTGCTCGTTCGATGCATCCACCTGTCCCCCGGATTCGACGGACGCGCAAGAAGCTTGCCCTATCTTTTGTGCCGTGCGCCCAAAAATGTATTTCCTCACATCTTTGAGCATAGTATAGGCCCCTACCCTATCGTGTGCGGCACATTTCTCCACAAGCGTTGAAATGCACAGCACGCGGTCTTTGATTTCACGGTTGCAGAACGACGAAAAAGGAGACCCCCAATCCTTACGCTTTCTTTGGGCCGGAGCGAGACGCCGAGATTGAATCGGAATCCGTGGCGTCCAACTTCGAGGGGGTAGTTGCTAGAACGGCTCAATGGAGCCGAATCCTACAAACGCAAACATGAAAAACGAGCTGCCTCGGCTAGCTGAACCTCATGGGCGGCGGACCTCAGTGTTACTTGAGTTCAGAGACAGTTCTGTTTGGGACAGAGGTGATCGAGACCGCATCCTGGCCAAAGAAACTCATCTTGATCTGTGTTTCAACTTCAACCGGGCCGGCAAGCGTCTGATGTGGAGTGTAGTGCCAGTTACGCACCGCACGCATTCCTGCCTCCGCTAATTTGGGGTTGCCACTTAAGACTGTCACGTCTTTGACCGAGCCGTCGGTGCCAATCAATGCTCTCAGTTGCAATTCCCCAATCAAATTCCGTTCAGAAACCAGAGGGTAAGCGAAATGGCCCTGCGGAAGCTCGGAGACAAACAATCTTTCTGACATTCCGGAAGGGACAATGGCAGTGGGCTCAGGAATCGTAGATGCAGAGCGAGTGGTCTCATTGCCGCTTTTCCGCGATTGATCTCCAGCTGTAGTCAGTTGATCTTCTGACGGTTGCGAAGACTGGCTAAACGGCGGACTCAATGATGGGCCTGAACCTTGACTCGAAGCTTGAATGGAAGACCCGAACGGATCTGCCGGGGAAAACGGCTCAGGTAATGGGCCCAATGGATCCGATGCTTGGCTCGATGTTGGGTTGATCGCACCCAACGGTCGTGCGGGGTTGCGGATGGCCGGCGTCGCCACACTCGGCACTGCGGCGTGTGGTTTCTCTGCAGTCGCTGATAATGAAATAGTGCCCGGAGCTACCCGAGTCGGATCGGTTTCAAGGGAGTGAAGCTCCGGCGGCTTGCTCTCGTTTGCACTTTGCGCCGGCGGTGTTGAGGCCCCTCGAAGATTCCCCGGCTGTTCGCTTATTGGAAGGAAAGAAATCCCGTTTATCCGCGCCAAGATCAATGCTATGCAAACGACAAGGAGCACGCTCAAGGCTCCTAATTGCTGAAGACGCGCCTCGCGAATACGCCATGTCCGTCGGTCGTTTCTCAGTTTTGCAGCAGCTCTGTACTGCACCGAGCTAGAATGAGAGTTTCCAGAGGGCGCGAGATATTCACCGCTGAACCTTTCCAGAAAGAGCTTTTCGGAGTACGACAAATCTTCGTTCAGAGAATCGGGCTTCGGGAGATGTCCTTCCTGCGTTGCTTGTTCACGTCTCACAGTGACCAGTCGACCGGCGGATTTTGGCGAGGTAGAGCGCACCTGCTCAACCACTCCGAAGACTGTGAAGTTTGGCCGCCGGAGATTAGGGGATACGCTCGCCGACCGGGACAGCTCCTCAATCAGGCGCTGATCCCAACGGCTCAAAACCTGAATGGGAAGGGAATGAAAGTGGCGGAATATCCACTGAAGGCGGATGCCCTGCCACCACGATGGGGAAACGTACACAACTCCTGCCTCGGTGCGCAGCTCCAGCAGCCGGGCGGGATTCGTTTCGGAATCAATGTGGTGGTGATTCGCCGCAGAAAATGCTCGAAATGTTGCTAGAGAAGGAACTTGCCGCCCTATGTTCATCATGAGGCCTTTGCTTTCCGCGTCCGTGGCCTATTTAATTCTTAGGGGAAAGTTGGAGGAGGGCCTGTCCAGGATAGCAGTTTTTTTCTCTCTCTTAAGACAGCCCTTAAACCGTCCGCCTGTGAGTTAGATGCATCTGGCAGTTTTCTGGTGTTTGCGGCTGGCGTGCCGCCCCGAAACAAATATTGAAGTTTAGGATTAGAGCTCTATGGCAAGATGATGAAAATGCAGCTCTAGAACCGTTCTGCTGACTCACGGTGCTGGCGCAGAATGTACTTATCCGTCATGCCCGCGACGTAATCTGCTACGACGCGCGCGGCGCCCTGACTTGAAACTTCAGCTTGATAGGGTGGCGGCAGTAGCGAGACGTCGTTCACCCACCAGTGGAATAAGTCCCGCACCACAGTGCCTGCTTCCTGGAGGTCACTCTGCAGCTCCACGCTGGAATAGAGCGTCGAGTATAGATATTGCTTCGCTTCACACCGCAGCGCCTCGGTTCCTGGCGAGAAGGCAATAAGTCTTTCTGGGAAAATGCGGACACCCTCGAGCGTATCGACTGCCGCGTCCTTGATCTGGCGTGCACTCTCACGGATTAGATCGCCCACGAGCGTATTCAAAACCCGCTTGATCGTCTCGTTGAAAAGAAGTTGTTCCACCGCTTCGGGGTGGTTTCGCTCGGTCAAGCGGAACGACTCTTCAAAGATCTGCATGTTCGAGCGGATGTCGCTCAAATGGAGCATGCCAGCTTCGAAGCCGTCTTCCGTGTCCGCGGTAAGGTAAGCGATCTCATCGGCCAAGTCGATTACTTGCGCCTCGAGCGGAGGTCTCTTATCGAGGAAATATTCCTTGAGTTCCGGGTGCTCGCCAGCCGAATAGTCACGCGAATGCTTGACAATTCCTTCGCGCACTCCGAGTGTCAAATTAAGACCTCGGAAGCTGGCATAGCGAACCTCGAAGTATTCGACGATACGGAGAGCATGCAAATTATGGTCGAAGCGCAACCCAAATGCACGCATTGCTTCATCGAGCGCGCGTTCGCCTGCATGGCCGAACGGAGGATGCCCTATGTCATGGACCAACGCTAGCGTCTCGGTAAGATCTTCGTTCAACCGCAGCGCATTAGCGATTGCCCGCGCGATCTGGGCAACCTCCATCGTGTGTGTGAGCCGGCTGCGAAAGTGATCGGAGTACCGGTGAGTGAAGACCTGAGTTTTTCCGGCTAGCCGGCGGAACGCTCGCGCATGGATGACGCGGGCCCGGTCACGCTGAAAGGGAGTTCGGTAAGGATGCCCCGGCTCCGGATATTTCCGCTGTTCGAGCGGGCCATCGACATTGCTCGGGACGGCGCATCCCACAGGTAAAAAGTGGGCTGTTTCCCCGAAAGCTGCATGGCTTGTGGTCACAACTATTTCGGGTTGGGGCTCGACGTAGACTCTTCCTTTGCCAGTTTTACTCGTGCGCTTTCAAGCTTTTTTTCGACCTTATTTACATCACTCGGCTCGGCGTCGGCTTGCACGGTACGAGAGTACTCATGCAGGCTCTGTTCCCATTGTGCTGCTGCCAATTTGAGACGCCCCGTCTTTTCATAGAGCTCGCCCAGGTGATCGTGCACTGTTGGGTCGGTCGACATCCGCTCACTTGCCTTCCGGAGATTGACCTCTGAGAGCGTATACTGCCCCATCTTGAAGTACACCCAGCCGAGTGAATCGAGATATGCGCCGTTTTGCGGGTCTAGCTGTACTGCCTTCTGAATCATGCCGAGAGCGTCGTCGAGCTTGACTCCGCGGTCTGCGAGCATGTAGCCGAGATAGTTCAGCGTCATGCTGTTGTTGGCGTCGATTGCCAAGATCTTGCGGAAGTCGTCTTCGGCGGTGTCATAGTGTTTTTGGCGCTCAGCAAGATCTCCGCGAAGGAAGTACACGTAGATTTTTTCCTCTGGCTTGGTGGAGAGCGCCTCAGCCTTATCGAGCTCGTCCTCGGCTTCCTTCCAACGACGCAACCGCGTGTACATCTGGGCCAGCGCCATATTCACGTCGCGATCATCCGGAGTGCCCTTCAGCTGAGCCTTCGCCAGCTTGATACCATCCTCAACTCTGCCGGTGTCGGCGAGTTGTCCGGCGTAGGCCAATTGCATGCTTTTGTTCTTGGGCAGGGCTTGCGCTGCTTGTTGCGCGGCAGCAGTCGCTTTATCGTACTGTTTGGCGTCGCGATAAGTATCGACTTGTCCCTGGTACCCGCGCTCGGCGTAATCACCGCCCAAGGTAACCATCTTCTGGTAAGTCTGTGCGGCCAGATCGAACTTACCCTCCTCGCGATAAACATTCGCCAGCCGATCCAGGAAAATGGAGCGGTTGTTTTTCTCCGCATCCGAATATTGACCATCGGGGTGCGCGGTTTGGGTGACCAGCCCTTCCAGAAGCTGAGTTGCCTCATCGTATCTGCCCAGCGAATCGTCGATCAGGGCCTCATTGAAGCTGATTTCCAGCGAATCCGACGCGAGTGAGCGGGCCTTTTTCAGCGTTGTGAGTGCCAGATCGTAGTGGCCCTGGCGGCGTTGGATCTCGGAGATTCGCAGATACGTTTGCGCATCTTGTGGGTCGGCCGCGGCAATCGCGTCGAAGTGCTTGAGCGACGCATCCAGTTGATTATCATTCAATAGCGCTTGTGCCAATCCGCGCTCAGCATCCAGATTATCGGCTTCGAGATCCAGCGCTTTGGTATAGGCTTCAATCGCTTTCTTGTTGTCCTTCAGCTGGTCATAGCTGACACCCAGCGCATACTCCATCTTGGCGGTGCGGTCGTCTTCCGGGACGGAATTGAGAACTGCGATCGCTTGGTGCGTATCTCCCGAGTCGCCGTACAGTCTCGCCAAATTCAAAACCACGTCTTCCGAATTCGGATCAATTTTCTGCGCTGCCCGGAACTGTTCGGCCGCGTGCGGCGTGTCGTGGCCAAGTGTATAGAGCTGGCCAAGCACCAGCCGGCTTTCGATGTCGTTCGGTTGCAGCTGCGCGATCTTGGTGTATTCGGCAATCGCCAACTGCAGAACTTTTTCAGATGGGCCCGTGCTCTGCATGTTTCCCAGAGATTGAAGATAGACACGGCCCAGTAATTTGTGCGCTTCCAGATTGTCAGGCTCACTTTTGAGCGTCGCCTGGGCCGCTACTACGGCATCGCGCACACGCCCGGTACGAAGATAGAGCTCGGCAAGCCCACTGTTCAGGTATTTCGATGTGGGATCGGCGTCGAGCGCCAGCTTATACTCTTCGATTGCCCGAGTGGCGTATTCCGGACGGCCGTAATTCGTGGCCATGTCCTCATACATGTGCGCGAGCCCAAAATGGTAGTACGCTGCCGCGTGATCCGGCTTCTGGTTCGCACCTGCAGGAGCGGCAGACACCGCACCTGAGGGTGGCGGCGATGGTGCAGCACCGGTCTCGGCAGTTTGTTGTGCCCATACCGGTGCTGCAGCCAAAATTGCTGCCCAGACCAGCTTGGAGGTGCGTGAATTGTGCAATCCGCTCAGAAGCTTACGCCTAACCCTACTATTCATCGTGGGAATCCTGTAACCACGGGCTTTCGCTCCTTCGAACCCAACGCCCATGGGCAAACGCTCCAGAAAGGAACCCGTTCTTGGATCGAAACACGCTCTCCGCAACCTTGTCCGCGCGACTAGCGCTCGAAGCACACCCAAATCAATTAGACGATTGTAACGTGGTCAGAGTTCAGTTTACTTCGATCGCGGCTGTTGATTCCGGCCCTTTTGGTCCGGTGAAGACCCCCACAAAGGTTGCAGGGCCGGCGAGTGGATCGTCCAGCTGAGTTGGACAGCGCCGCGAACTTGAGACCTAAGGCCGACATTGGGAAGCTGATCACCACAAACCACAGCAGTTACGTAGGTTCAGTGACGGAAGTGGCGCATGCCGGTAAATACCATCGCCACGCCCAGTTCATTTGCCCTGTGGATAACCTCTCCATCACGGACCGAACCTCCGGGCTGGATCACAGCTGTTGCTCCGGCAGCAGCGACGGTCTCCAGTCCATCAGGGAACGGGAAGTATGCATCGGAGGCGGCAACGCTTCCGGCGAGCGGCAGCACTGCTTTGGCAGCTCCAAACCTCGCAGCGTCGACCCGACTCATTTGACCCGCGCCCACCCCGAGGATCTGGTTGTCGCGTGCATAGACGATTGCGTTGGACTTCACGTGCTTGACTACTTTCCAAGCAAACAGAAGGGCATGCATCTCGTCTGGCGAAGGGGTGCGCTCCGTTACAAGCTTGAGATCCTTTTCCTCCAAATGCCCCCGATCGGCATCCTGCAGTAGAAGTCCACCGGAGACCTGCCTCAACACACGGTTTAGAGGGGCATCTTTTACTTCCAGCAAGCGGAGGTTCTTCTTTGCCATGAAGCGTTCCTTCGCTTCTTCAGTGAAGGACGGGGCAGCGATCGCTTCAACAAAGAGTTGGGCGATTTCCTCTGCGGCCGCGCCGTCGACTTCGCGGTTGATGCCGATAACGCTCCCGAATGCCGATACCGGATCGGTGGCCAGAGCTTTCCGGTAGGCCTCCGCGACGGAGCTCGCAACCGCCACTCCTGCCGGATTTGTATGTTTGATGATGGCGACAGCCGGTTCTTCGAATTCCTGCACCAATTCCCAGCAGGCGTCCAGATCGACGAGATTGTTGTAGCTGAGCTCCTTGCCCTGCAACTGCCGTGCCCCGGCGACCCCGAGGCCAGTGCCATCGCCGTACAGTGACGCCGCTTGGTGCGGGTTCTCTCCATAACGAAGGTCCGTGATTTTGGGATAGCCGATGCGCAGAGTCTGAGGAAACGGACTCTCGTTTTCCGGCGGAAGAAGCCCGCTGTTGGCAGTACCCGCCGACTCGACGGTACGTGTTTGGAGCTTCCACGCGATCCTCTCGAAGGTCTCAGCAATTGCCGTGTCGTAGGCCGCGGTTACCGCGAATGCGTGACGGGCTAACCTCCAACGAGTCTCCAGGCTGAGTGCGCCATGGGTCTCTTTGAGCTCGGCACCCAGGGCTTCATAGTCCTCAGGCGAGGCGACGACGGCGACGTCTTCGAAATTTTTCGCCGCCGAGCGAAGCATCGAGGGTCCCCCGATATCGATATTTTCGATCAACTCTCCAAATGGAGCACCGGGCTTTTGCGCGGTCTCCTCGAAGGCATAGAGATTGACCACTACCATATCGATCGATTCAATCCCATGGGCCGACACAGCCGCCTGATGTTCTTCATTTTCCCGTATATGAAGAATTCCACCGTGCACCTTCGGATGCAAAGTCTTGACACGGCCCTCCAGCATCTCGGGGAAGCCGGTCAAGTCTGAGATATCGCGAACAGCGATTCCGGCGCTCCGGATTGCTCTG
>DASYBJ010000194.1:0-6258 GCA_036500845.1 Acidobacteriaceae bacterium | reverse complement strand
TCGCCGGTCCCTTATTACGATTGATACGTCATCTGCAGCGGAGAGATATCTCACAGCAGATCGCAAAATCGCATGTTGAGCGAGAAAGACGGATCGAGGATGGGATACAAGACTCACGAATATTACATGAGACGAGCCTATGATCTGGCTGCGAAGAGCTATCGCGAAGGCGGCTGCCCCATCGGCGGAGTCCTCATCGAAAACGATACCGGGGAGATTTTAGGAGAAGGCCACAACGCGCATGTGCAGGAGGGCAACCCAATTCTTCACGGCGAAACGGCCGCCCTGCGGAACGCTGGCCGAAGGACCAACCGGCACAATACCACGCTGTACACCACGCTCCAGCCATGTTTCATGTGCACGGGTTCGATCATTCAGTTCGGCATACCACGCGTGGTGATTGGGGACGTGACGAATACATCAAGTGATGAGACGGTGCGCTTTCTGCGCGGAAAAGGAATCGAAGTTGTAATCCTCGATCCAGCGACCAGCAGCGCTGCTAACGATTGCGTCGTGTTGGCCGCTCGTTTTCGACAAGAAAAGCCTGAGCTCTGGCTTGAAACGTGGGGCGGCGGTCCCAACCCGGCGATCAAGGCGTCATAAGGGAAAGGGTCTGGAGCATCGGCCTTAGCCCGCGCCGATGAATTCGAAACGGCCATCAGCTCGCATACTGGATGCGGTACTTGGCTATGAAATCCTCGTCCAACTCCCAACCCAAACCGGGCCGGTCGGGTAAAGTGATGGACCTGTCCTTCACCACGGGCCGATTGGAAATCATTTGCGACCAGATCGGATCACGGTCTTCGTGCATCGTGTCGGCGAACGTACCATGCGGAATGGCTGCCAGCAGATGAGCTCCGATGTGCGCTTCTTCGTGATGGCACATTTTCACATCGAAGGTGAGTGCCATTGCGGCGACACGTCGCCACTCCGTTGGGCCGCCTGACCACGATCCGTCAAAGTTACAAAAATCAATGGCGGACTCAACCATCAAGTCACGGCAGCCGCCCGCGGAAAGCTCACTTTGCCCCGCGCACACCCGAGCCCCAGATCGGTAACGAACGTCCCGCATCGCCCGGCGGTCGTTCTGCCAACGGCAGGGCTCTTCAAAATAAAACAGCCCATAATCTTCCACGAGGCGTGCAAATTCAACTGCCTGGTCCGGCGTGTATCCCTGATTTGCATCGGCGATCAATACAAAATCATCTCCCGCGGCCTTCCGAGCCTCGATAAAGCGCTGTGCATCCTCCTTGGGCGTTCGCCCACCGACTTTGAACTTCATGCCTGCCACGCCTGCCTCGCGGGCCGCTTCCATCTCTGCGCGAATCGGAATGTCTGTGTTGTAATAACCTCCCGTCCAGATCACTTCAACACGATTTCTGTAGCCTCCCCATAACTTCCAAAGAGGTTGACCTACGGCCTTCCCGATCGCATCCCAGATTGCAGTGTCCACTGCCGCGCACGCGACGAGCCCAATTCTGCGGTCGCGGAGGATGTTCCAAGTTGCGGGCCTCGCAGCCTCCCAGCAGCGCTCTACGGCGAACGCATCCTCACCGATCAGATTAGGCGTAATCTCATCGCAAATCACGCGTTCGATCTGATCATTGATATGATCCTCGTCGCCGACGAAAGCTTCCCCGACAATCCCCGATTCGGTATAGATCCGCGTCAGGATGGTTGCGCGGTGGGTCATTTGATAAAAGCTTCCTCGGTATACCTGTCGGAGCGGAACACGAATCGGGATAGTTTCAATTCTTTGGATTTTGAGGCAGCACGCAGACACGACCGGACCCTCTTTCTTCGGAAACGTTTCCAAGAATAGCGGCTCCTCTTTCCCTCGGTCAAGCACCTGGGTTTACCATGGACCATGCTAAATCTCTGCGCCTCTTTCCCTTACTGACGTTAGGATGAGCCCAGTTAAGAAAAGCACAAAGAACTCCGGCCCTGCCGGCATTAAAGAAGTGGCGAGCCGCGCTGGCGTGGGAATCGGCTCTGTGTCGCGAGTTTTCTCCGGTGATGTAGGGGTGAGCGACCAGATGCGCCGGCGCGTTCACAAGGCTGCCGAGAGCCTCGGTTATGCGCCGAATATGCTGGCTCAGGCTCTCCGCCGGCGAGTGACGAGTTCTGTTGGATTCGTCATCTCTGATATCGCGAATCCGCTCCTAGCATCGATTGTCCACGGAGCGGAAACCGTCCTCAGCGCAGCGGGATATTCCGTGCTACTGACAAACTCCGGCGGTCAACCCACCATCGATGCCAAACGGATTGGACTTCTTCGACAACGACAGGTGGATGGACTGCTCATCCTCCCGGCAGTGGAGGACGATCCTGAGATGCTGGCCGCTCTCGGCCGCATTGCAATCCCTCTGATCGTGATCGATCGCAACTTGCCCCCGGAAATCCGCGCGCACTACGTGCTTTCCGATCACTACATCGGGGTCGGCCAGGCCGCAAGGCATTTGTTGGATCTGGGGCATTCCTCGATGGCCCTCGTCGTCGGACGTGATGTACGTCCATCGCGCGAACGCATCCGTGCCGTTCGTGACGCTTATGCCGCCCGCAAACTCCCGCCCCAGTTCGTCGTGGATCGCGGAGCTCTCTCGCTCGAGCATGGAGCAACCGCTCTCACCCAATTACTGGATTCATCTGAACCGCCCACTGCCGTAATCCTTGGTGGAAATCAGTTGCTAGAGGGTGCGTTGGAGGTCATTCGCGAAAGGAGGATTCGCCTCGGCCAGGACCTTTCCCTGGTCTGTTGTGACGATCTTCCTTTAGGACGCCTTTTCGAGACACCTATTTCTACGGTCATGCGCGACACCAGTCTTATCGGTCAAACAGCCGCCCGACTCCTGTTGGGGTCTTTGTCGGAGCCCTGGCGGGAGCCCTCAACCGTGGTGCTCAAGACCTGGTTTGAACCGCGCGCAAGCTGTGGCAAACCGCCGGCGAACGGATAGGGTTTTCAATTCGATTGTGCTGCAGGGGGAGCGACCTTGGGCTGTAGCGGCCCGGCTTGAACGGTCGCGTCGCTCTACAGATTACGTCCGCGAGTCTCCGGTCCGAGAAGCACTGAAATGCCTGTGACCGTCGCCAGCGCAATCACGAACCACGCCACGAAATGCGGCGAACCTCCGCCGGCGGCGAGCAGCGCAGTTGCGATCATCGGCGCCATTCCGCCTGAGAGAGGAGAAGTCACTTCTCGCGCTAGCGCAAAACCAGTGTAGCGAACACCGGCCGGAAACATTTCGGTGAGCCACGGGCTCTGCGCCGACGTCATCAGAGTCTTGCCAATCGCCGAAACAACGAACAAAGCAATGTAGATCTGCAGCGTTGATCGCGTCTGCAAGAGCGCGAAAAAGGGAAAGGCAAACAGGCCGGAAATCACAGCCCCTGCAAGATAAACAGATTTCCGCCCAGTCTTGTCGGATACCAAACCGAACAGCGGCACGGTCCCAAACTGGGCCGCTGCGCTGACCATCAGAGCACCCATAATCTCCGCTTTGGGCAGCTTCAATTCTTGTGTTGCATAAACAATTACGAAGGATTCATAGATATACGCCAAAGAGTTGTCGCCCAAACGCGCGCCCCAGGCGCACAGTAACTCGCGTTTGGCGACCGCAAACACATCACGGATTGGTGACCTCGAGGTCTTGCCTTTCTCCAATAGCTTGCGGAAGACGGGCGTCTCTCTGAGAGATGCTCGCAGTGCCAGTCCTATTGCGACTAACAACGAGCTCAGCAGGAAGGGAATACGCCAACCCCAGCGATCGAACTGCTGTTCCGCGAGCCTTGAGGAAAACGAGAAAGTCACCAAGGAGAGCAACAGACCTGCAGCAACGCCCATGTAGGGCACCGAACCATACAGCCCGCGCCTGTTGTCCGGCGCATATTCTATGACCATCAGCACCGCGCCGGCATATTCCGCCCCGGAGCCGAAGCCCTGAATCGCCCGCAAGAGCGTTAGAAGAACTGGCGCCCAGAAGCCTGCTTGCGCATAGGTCGGCAACAGTCCCATCGCAGTAGTCGATCCACCCATCAGCAGAAGCGTCATGACGAGCACCCGCTTACGGCCGATTCGATCTCCCAGGCGGCCGAATACGACACTCCCAATTGGGCGGACGAAGAAACCGATAGCGAAAGTCGCGTACGCGAGCAGAGTGCCGATCAGGTGAGAGTAGGAAGGAAAAAAGAGCCTGTTGAAGATGGTGGCCGCTGCCGTGGCGTAGAGATAGAAGTCGTACCACTCGACTGCCGTGCCCACCATCGCGCCCAACAGTGCGTTGCGCACTGCGCGCCGCGTCTCCGGAGCGGTTAGAGCATTGGAGCCGAGAACTGACATGCCGGTCCCTTTCAGGGAACAATGGCGCTGCGGAAACGTTTCCGGGGAAATGTAAGAAATTTACCCGGCACTCGTCAACCCTCAAACCTGTTGACGCAGACGATCTTCACCCCTTACTGTTCGCGAAGGTGTGCTCCACGACACTCTTTTTCTGAAAAGGACACTCGCGAAATGGAATATCAATCGCATGAGTACTACATGGCACGTGCGTTCGGCCTGGCGGCAAAGAGCTATGCTGACGGCGGATGTCCCATCGGTGGCGTGCTTGTCGATAACGATACCGGGAAGATCCTGGGAGAAGGACATAACGCCCTCGTACAGGAGGGTAACCCGATCCTTCATGGTGAAATGGCCGCTCTGAGGCACGCAGGCACAAAGGTCAATCGTCACAATGCGACCATGTACACAACTTTGCAGCCCTGCTTCATGTGCACGGGTACTATCTTTCAGTTTGGTATTCCCCGGGTCGTGATCGGCGATGTGATGAATGCATCGAGTGATGAAACAGTCCGCTTTCTGCGCGGCAAAGGGATCGAAGTTATCATTCTCGATCCGGAGGCCAGCAAGGCGGCACGAGATTGCGTTGAGCTCGCGGATCGCTTTCGGAAGGAAAAACCCGAACTCTGGGTTGAGGACTGGGGCGGCGGCCCCAACCCGGCAATCAAACATCCGTAGCGGAGGAATGCGGAGATGCGCAGTCTTTCTGATGCAGTTGCAGGATATCGTGTGTAAGGTGGCCATTGGAGTAACTTCACGAGCAGGCTGATATCACCAGTTGACATCGGAAAGTTACTTGTACGACAAGCCGACTAGAACGAAGCCGCTGGCGCGGCGGACACTGCCTGGGTAACAGGAAAAAGTATGTCGACGTTTTCCAGTTATATATGCCTGTCGGATGTATCCCGAATCGATCGTGGCGGGCCCATCCGTATACTCGATATCGCTAACAAACGCGACGGGCAATTGGTCTATGAGAGCGTCCTCATCCAAGGCGAGGCAGATCCCGGCGCCGTCTCTTCCGTAGTGTGCCCACATGACCACCGAGTTTGGACGGCACGAAAAGCAGGCTACGGGAGCTTCAGCAACCTTCCCAAGGAAATAGTCGTAGAACGCCCGCTCTTCTTCGGACGCAAGTGGGCGATCGGGCTCCGAAAATAACTCGTATGGGTCTTTATAGGCGCGCGGCAAACCAAAGTGGACCAGTATTTCATCAGCACTCTCAAACACTTTTGGGGTCGCGACTGGACTCACATACCTGAATAGCAACATATTGCACCTCCTGATCCTGGCTACTGGGGAGCTGACAGAATACCGAGATGTCGGCCAGCGTTTACCAAACCCTTTAACCGTTCTTTCCGGATAACTCCTGGATCATGGGCGGTCCGGCAGTAATCCTCAATTGCTGATATCAGGCCAATGCGCGTTTCCAGAATTGCAGCATCTGGAAACGCGGTTTGGCGATTTGGCAACAGTTGGCCAACCGACAAGATTCGACTCACTTTCTACATTCGCGCCGGGAGAACCTGCGCAACATTGCAAAAGCATGCCGACTCCCCATGCAGCGAAAACCGGATGCTCGCGCCCGATTACACTTTCAGTACGATGACCACCATCAGCCGACGCAAATTCCTTACCAGCGCAGCCCTTTCTCTTGTCGGAGCCCGCCTTCGTGCGCAGGGCGGAGCGGGAGCCCGGGTCACCCTCAAACTTCCCGTTGACGCCACAGGACCCCACATGCCAGCCGACTTTATCGGCCTTTCCTATGAGGTGCAGCAACTGTCGGATCCGAGCTTCTTCTCGAAGAGCAACGCCGGCTTGGTTCGCGCGTTCAAAGCTCTGGTGCCTCAGGGCGTGCTGCGCCTGGGCGGCAACACGAGTGAGTTCGCCTGGTGGAAACCAACTTCCAGCTCACCGGAACCCGA
>DASYBJ010000193.1:0-15626 GCA_036500845.1 Acidobacteriaceae bacterium | reverse complement strand
GATTGATGCCTGCATGAAAATCGTCGGTCTTAAAGAAGACAACCTCAACATCGAGTTCACCCAGCACGATGGAGATGAGATGTATCACACACTCTACGGTGGCCTGAGTGATGATTGGAACCCCGATAAGCCAGATAGCCTCGGGCATTGATCACGCCCACGTGTAGACAGTCTCGCTTCATTTCCAGAGGAGAGAGACCTTCCCTGAGCAGGAGGGTTGCGGGGTCGGCGCAAGCAATGGTCTTAGTTCAGTGACTACACCGTGTATGCGATACCCACGCAAACAAGAGTCTGCATCACGCCGGCGCTTGCGATGAGCCGCGTTGCGACAGGCGGTGGCGAGTGCGCCAGCGCCAAAGCCGCCCACGGCAACGCCGGTAATGAAGCCGCGCCGATCCGGGAACCACTTGACCTGTACGGCCACGGGAACGATGCAAGCAAAGCCAAGTCCCAGACCACCAATAACGCCGTAGGTGAGATAGAGAATCGGCAGGTGGTTGGCCGACAGACTTGCCAGCATGGTCCCGGCGCCGTAGAGCATGGCTCCTGTGATCGCAACAGTACGCGGTTCCGCTTTCGCCAGCCGCAAGCCGCCGAAAGACGCACCAAGCCCCAGCGCCAGGATACAGATCATAAAGGTCAGCGTGACTTCGGAGATGCTCCAGTGGAAAGCTTTCACCAGAGGCGTGCGATACACACTCCACGCGCACATAGACCCAAGCACAACCTGCAGCATGATTCCGGCCAGCGCGATAGTCTAGCGGTTCATCTTCATCGTTCCAATCTTTCCTGTGCGGTAAAAAAGAAAGGAAGCAGGCGTCAAGTCTCTGCGCCAGACCCTGTCCGTGAGGATCTATTCAGGCGTTACTACATTCTCCGTCTTGCTGATCTTGTTCAGGAAGTCTTCGCCCACTTGGATATGTTCCTCCACCAAACGTGAGGGCGTATGTGCCAGCCACTCCGCGAGAGAGACGTCCTCGTAATACGGCGTCGGGAATACCTCAAGAAAGACAAGATCTTCGTCTCCTGTGTTTTCAATCCAGTGTGGTGCCGACTGCTCAATGTAACCTACATCGCCAGCCTGGAAGTCCATGGTGCGCGCCTGGCCGCCTGCCCTAAAGACGCCCATGCGACCCTTACCCTTGACGTAGTACTGCCACTCGTCATCGTTCGGATGCCAGTGCAGCTCACGCAGGCCGCCCGGCTTGAGCGTGACGATCGCGGCGGCGATGTTCGTGGCGTTAAAGTTCCCTGCGTCCACAATCTTCACGACGCCGCCCTTAGTCGTCTTAGTGGGCGCCATCTTATTAGTGAAGAAGGCGAACGAGTTCGGTATGGGGCCGGTCATCGCCTCTACCTGCTTCTTCTCCTCGGGCAGCGGTCGCGGCAGTTCCCGTTCAAAGATGAACAGCTCCTTCGGAGGTACCTTGGCGAAGGTCTCAGCCGTAACTCCGAAGTTCTTTGCGAGCACTTCCTTAGGCGTGTGGTGCAGCCAGTCCGTTAGAAGGAACGTCTCGAACTCATTGAAGTTGCTATCATTGAACACCAGTAGAAACATGCAGCCGTCGGGACCGAGGCCCTGGATGGAGTGCGGAATGCCGCCGGGGAAGAGCCACAAATCGCCTTCGTTGACGTCGTCGACAAAGGCGCGGCCATGCTGATCCACAGCGGTGATGCGGGCCGAGCCATAGATCATGAAGGCCCACTCTCCACCCACATGCCAGTGCAGTTCACGGATGCCCCCCTTGATCAGCCGCATCTGCACGCCAGCCATCTTTTTAGAGATAGGCATTTCGCGCACCGTAACCTGTCGCGTCCAGCCACCCTCTTCAATGCGCTTGTGCGAGAGCGAGAAGGAATACTTGAACGGCGGCTGACCGCCGGAATCGGTCTCGGGCGGCCAGTTGGAGTCCGGGTTCTGATCGTCCAGCACCTGGTTCTTCGGGCCAGGCTCGCTCTCGTTGATCAGATGGTGATCCTCCGAGCGAATCGGGCTTGTCTGCGCGGCAGCAGTTGCGGCCCGCAGACCGCCGAGTGCGACCAGGGCAGCGGAGGTGTTCTCAAGGAATTTGCGGCGGCTGAGCGGTGACTTGTCATTCATGTTGACAAAAGTCCTTTCGTTTATGGTTGAGTGTTGGAGTTATTGGTCGCGCTTCCCTACCCTAAACCGATAGGTGAGCGAGAAATAACCGAGAGTAAGTGGAGCGTGCTTGCCGGAGTGCGTTACGACTGCGCCGGGAAAGAAGTGGCCAACGCCGGCGTTGACGACAATGGAGTCGTGGAAGACATACTTGGCGGATGCGTCGAACTCTGAGCCGATGTCGGTGGAATTGAACCCGGTAGAGGGTGCCTTGATGAGGGCGGAGCCTCCGCTGCTATATAGCGCATCGTTGGGCGAGACCAAGTTCAGAAAGCCGCCCTGGAAGAGCAGGTAGAGATCCTTACGCGGCCCGATGTCCAGATTGATACGTTCCTGCCGGATGTTCTGATAGCCGAACTCATCGACAAGGCCGAAGGCGTTATGGTTGGAGGGGTACTGCTGATCGAAAGTGTTGATGCGCGTAGGGTCCCTCTTTGTATTGCCGGATGCCCAGTTGAACTCGCCACCCAGACGTGGCTTTCCTGGCAGATCTTCCGCTGTGTAGGCGAGCTTCCCAATGATCTCGCCTGCATGTACGGAATCATTGGAGAAGGAACCGCGTTGCAAAGCACCGTTCACCAGATAATCGAAGTGTGCAGGCAGCTTGCCCTCCACCTCGGCGCCAAACGTGGCGATCAGCTCGCTTCCCTTGTTGTTCTGCTGGCTGGTCACGTTGCGAATTGCCTTGATGAAGACAAACGGTTGCAGCTCCACATTTGGGATCCAGCCCGCGATGGAACCATACGCGCCATGGTAGTTAAGGCCCGCGCCATGGGTGTCGAGTGCTGTGGGGCTAATATTGACTACAGAAGCGCTGAAGAGATCGATCTTATTCTTGTCTCCCAGACGCAGATCGATCCCATCAAAGGTGCGGCTGTTGTTGGTCCAGTCGCTGATACCAATCAGCCGCTCGCTGCCGAACTTCAGCTCCTGCCGGCCGATATACAGATCTGCAGGCTTGTAGTGGAATTCGACATAACCCTGACGCAGATCGAATTCGTCGCGCATGTTTGACCCGATGATGTGAGTGGGAAGGCCGAGCGCATGATTGTCGTGAAACTGCAGGTAGGCGGAGATGTGTTCTGTGGGACGCAGCTCCATACCGCCGTGCACGCGCGTCAGCTCATATAGGCGGTCATTGCCGGGGATGAGGTTATAGGCTGACTGCCCTTCGGTGCGGCCGCGCAACTCAAAGTCGAACGTCACCCACTTAGGCAACGCATCCCATTGGAACTCTTGTACCTTGCCCTTCTTCTGCGGGTAATCGGCATAGATCGACTTCTGTGCGCAGAGCTTCGGCGCGATGACGGCAGATGCAGCGACGAGCAGTACAGACAGGGCTTGAGCGATATTACACTTCATCTTGGTTCAACCGACCTTTCCTTTGCCAAGGGATTTGCAAAAGTACCAGCATCGTCTGCTTCACGACGATCGAGACAGGCGAAGTCCTTTTCAATGGCGACGGGCAACAGACAATCCTCAAGGGGAATGCCGCCTGCACGCTTTCCCGATCCTGCCGGTTCTTTGCCTAATCCTGTTCGAGCATCTAAATTTGTGCGCGAAGGTTACGGTATGACGCAGATCGGTGTGTCAATCTGCAATCCCGCGGAGGCCAAGAATGGCACCCAGATTCTCTGGATTAATATTCTTGCCGATAGAAAGTACAACTTGAACATCCTCCAGGACCTCAACCGCTTCAAGAATGTGTTTGTGCAGGTCATCCCGACGTCTGCGTAAACACCAGCCTCATCGGGCCGCTCCCAGCGCGTTAAGGTCATGGCGGAGATGCAGGCACGAATCTCCTATCCATCGAAGAAAACATCGACTTCGCTCCAATCCTCACCCTATGTTGGACTCTACACAGGTGATTCGTGATTGTTATTTGTTCTTATGACCGTGATATGAGTGGCTAATCACGGTTTTTGCAAACCGTTTCTCCGTTGCATTGAATTCTCCTCGTCCGGCTCTTGTGACTCACGTAGTCAAAGATGATCAGACAACTGCGTGCGGTCCATGCATAATTGATATGGTCCCCATGCGTTTAGAGAAATTGCACAGTTCGCCGAAACGGGATTTGCGCGAATAAATCTTCCGATTGGGGCAAAAGCCATCGAGTTGCCGCTGCATCGACCAGACAGCATGAGGCGTGCCGATCTCGGAAACGGCAGCATCGCGTCTCTCGATTGCGGCAATTGCCACCAGCACTTGGTGCCGTATGCTGCCAGGTTCAATATTGAGTTCTGTCTCGATTAACTCGTCGCTCGCTCCGATCATCCATCCGTGAACTTCCGAATCGAAGACGCTTACTCCGCCAGAGATCAGGGAGGCGGCTTTAGACAGGCAGTCGATGGTCCCCAGCAGCTTCATCGTTAAGCAGGTCAGGATTTGTTGCAGGATTCTGCTCATACATGACGCACCTCCAGCGTTTTTGCGCACAGCCATTTGCTCCGGACAGCAGGGTGTTGCCACACAGCCCGGATGAGGCTTCCTGTCATGGCGCAGTTTGAAAATCTGCTGGGGGAAACGGTTTTATCCCAGTACGATCAGGCTCGTTGGAATTGCGGCAGGGTTTTAAGAGAAAGATGATCTGCATCGCTTCCGAGCAAGATGTCGCCACGCAACCAGCGACAAGTTACTTTTAAGTCGCCACGAAGCCGCGGCGCTGCTTTCAATTAGCCAACGATCCCTCGACTATTTGATCGTGAACAAAGTACTTTCGGTGAGGCGATTTGGATCAAGGGTTTTGATTCCAGTGCAGGACTTACAGAGATTCTCGCGGACCACCCCCAAGGGCTCGCAGGTTAACGTATTTCGCGGCGTAACAGAGTCTCGAATGATCGATTGAGTACATCATGGCCACAATGTTCAAAGTGAGGACATGCAGAGCTGCGTCGGTTGTTCTCTGGCCGATGGTCAACGAGGCGGGCGGGATTCGTGGATACGTCGCCATTCTTAACGGCGAGTTGATAGGCCTTCGACAGCACCGTCTTGTACCGGTTCCCAGTGGCAGGCGACCACTCCGAATGAGCCGACAGCCACGCATCGATTTCTGACGGTTTCAGGCCTTCCGCGTCCCTGCTCCCAAGGGCCGCGATGATCGCATTCACCCGCCCAGTGAAGGTCGTCAGATCCTTCCGGTTGTGGTTCGAGTACCAGTCGATTGCCTGCTGACCAATCTGCGCAACCGAGATCCTTGGGCGGCGCATGTTGGAGATATCACCAGTGGCTTTTGGGTGGGTGGAGAGACGCGAAACTTATTGGTGACCCCGGGAAGACTCGAACTTCCGACAAACGGTTTAGGAAACCGCTGCTCTATCCACCTGAGCTACGGGGCCACTCTGGTCGAGTTTACACCGCTCGGCCGCGGCAATTGACGCCCGGGGCCGGTACACTTTGAAGCTCTCGCTCAGAACGCGTTCAGTCCCAGAGTGCAGCAGAGCGCGAGCGAGGCTATGTTCCTCGCTCGCGTTTTATTTGCACTGTCATTCGAGAGACAATCAACCTATGCGCGCCGCGGTGCTTCATCATCCCGCTCCCATCTCCGAGCATCCTTTGGTCCTCGAGGAATTGCCCGTTCCCGAACCGAAAGCGGGTGAGGCCAAGATCCGTGTTGAGGCATGCGGGGTCTGCCGCACAGATTTACATATCACTAGGGGAGAGCTGCCGCCGCTCAGTTCAAAACTAGTTCCGGGTCATCAGATCGTGGGGCAAATCGTCGCCTTAGGAACGGGAGAGCCGGTCTTGAAGCGGCCGCCCGGATTGCCTCCCGATTCTTTGAAGACAGGAGCGCGTGTTGGTATCTCGTGGCTTGGTGGAGTGGACGGGAGCTGCGAACTTTGCCGCAAAGGCCTTGAAAACCTCTGCGATCATCCGGTCTTCACCGGGTACACCATAAACGGCGGCTATGCGCAATATACGGTGGCTCGTACTGACTTCTGCATTCCCTTGCCAGCTGAACCCGCAGCACATGAGTTGGCGCCGCTGCTATGCGCGGGCATCATCGGCTTTCGCAGCCTGCGAGTCGCCGGAGTCGAACCTGGTGACCGCGTTGGTCTCTATGGTTTTGGCGCTTCCGCCCATTTGGCGATCGATGTTCTCAAAGCTTGGGGATGCCCGGTCTATGTGGCGACGAGAGGCGCGTCTCACCAGCGACTTGCCGAGTCGCTCGGTGCAACGTGGGTGGGGGAGGCTACGGCGAAGCCGCCAGTCGCGCTCGACCGTGCAGTCACGTTCGCTCCCAGTGGCGACGTGGTGATCGCAGCTTTGGGGGCGCTCCGCAAGGGCGGCGTGGTTGCCATCAATGCAATTCACCTCGACCGTATCCCCCAGTTCGACTACGATTCGCTGCTCTGGGGTGAGCGGCAAATGCGCAGTGTGGCCAATATGACCCGCCAGGACGCTCACGACTTTGTGCAACTGGCAACGAGGATCGGGATCAAGCCAAAGGTGACCTGCTTTGACCTCGATCAAGTAAACGAGGCCCTGCAGGCGATCTATGACGATTCGGTCGATGGTGCCGCCGTCGTCGTTTGCCGCTAACCTGCTCGACTCAAAGGGCTTGGCTTAATCCTCGCGTTGCAGTGCCACATCGCAGAACCGCAGGAGTGAACCACTTTGAGAACGAGTTTCCCGAGGCCTCCCCCAGGGCTTCCTCGACGTCAGGCTGTAAACTAGCACTGAGGATCTATGCCCGAAATTCAACGTAGGAAGACACCTACCGTCAAGATTGGCAAGGTACACGTGGGCGCGGCTTGGCCTGTCGTCGTCCAATCCATGACCAATACCGACACTGCGGATATTCCAGGAACCATTCAGCAAGTTGCGGCACTGGCCGCTGCGGGTTCGGAACTAGTGCGCGTTACCGTGAACAACAACGCCGCGGCCAAAGGTGTTCCGTATATCGTCGAGGGTTTAGACAAGCTCGGAATCGACGTTCCTATCATCGGGGACTTTCACTACAACGGCCATCTCCTGCTTAAGAAGTATCCCGATTGTGCGCGGGCGCTGGCCAAGTACCGCATCAATCCGGGCAACGCTTCCATCGGCAATAAAGGCGATGAAAACTTCCGCACCATGATCGAGTGCGCGATTGAGAACCAAAAGCCGGTACGCATCGGGGTGAACTGGGGATCTCTGGATCAGACGCTGCTCACGCGCATGATGGACGAAAACGCACGGCGACCGCAGCCGCTCGACGCACGCGACGTGATGATGGAAGCGATGATTGCCAGCGCGCTCGAATCTGCTCAATCAGCCGAGCGATACGGATTGCGGCATGATCAGATCCTATTGAGCGCGAAGGTCAGCGGCGTCCGTGACCTGATTGATGTGTACCAGATGCTCTCCGCACGCTGCGACTATGCGCTGCATCTGGGACTCACAGAAGCCGGCATGAGCATGAAAGGCATGGTCGCGTCGACCGCCGGACTTGCTCCGCTTCTCCTCGCCGGTATCGGGGATACGATTCGCGTCTCGCTGACTCCCAAGCCGAATGGTGACAGGACGGAAGAGGTCCAGGTCGCACAGCAGATTTTGCAATCGCTCAGCATCCGCAGCTTTACGCCACAGGTGACCGCCTGCCCTGGGTGCGGACGCACCACCAGCACATTCTTCCAAGAACTTGCTCAGCAGATCCAATCGTACGTTCGAGACAGCATGCCGGTTTGGCGCGAGCGATATCCGGGAATCGAAGAACTCAAACTGGCCGTGATGGGCTGCGTAGTCAACGGACCTGGGGAATCCAAACACGCCAACATTGGCATTTCGCTGCCCGGAACGTTCGAGGAGCCGAAGGCTCCAGTCTATGTAGATGGCCGCTTACTCACGACCCTCCGAGGCAACCATATCGTTACCGATTTCCAGAAGATCCTCGATGAATATGTCGCCTCACGATACGGTGCGGGTCCGCGTGAAGAGGAACTTGTGGAAGTGCGCTAACACCAGTTAGAGTGCACATCTGCACGGCATGCCGAATGAGTGACACTCGCCTGCCGGTGGACGTCACCTTTACATCTGCGAAAATGGCCTGGTGCACTCTGCATGGCGCAGCGCGGCTATCCGGCGCATACATGCTAGGCAGACATCGACCGGAAAGCCCTGCACCCCTTATTGCACCATCTTCTGTGTGCACCGCGTGGCGCTGCTTGACAAGGTGCGCGAGAATCCGCGCGAGGCGCAGTTGTTCCCGGCACAGGGATCCGACGGCCAGGCATCCCGCCCGCCACGCCACTTCTTGTACGCACTCTCACCTCGCTCCTCGCGCCTTCACATCCTTTGTTGGGTCGCCAGCCCTTCGCAAAGCGGCACTGCGCATTTTGAACATCCAATGATCCCGCTGCGCGGATCACTTGTAAGAGGCGCCATGCGCCGGTGGACCCGCGTGCCGGCGGAATGTTGCCTTCGAGATCCGGAGTTCGTCGCAAATGGTATCGACCGTAGTTCCAGAAGTTCTGCGTTGCGCGATTTGCCCCGGCAGATGCTGCTCCCGCGCGAGGATGTTACGGTAATCCTGTTCGAGTTCTCGGGTTGCCGCACGCCAACCCCAGTTTTCCGCTTCCGCGCGCGCCTGACGGCTTACCGTTTCGCGATGAGCGCGATCGAAGAGTAAACGGCGAATGGCCGTGATCGCATTTTCCGGATTCGCCGGATCGTACAGATACCCTGTAACGCCGTCGTGAACGATATCCGAGGTGCCTCCGGAGCGGGGACAGACTACCGGACAGCCGGCTGCCATTGCCTCCAGCAGCACCAAGCCCAAGGTCTCGGTGCGCGAAGGTAGAAAGAAAGCATCGGCGGAGGCGTAAGCTGCAGCCAGGTCTGCCCCATGCAGGAATCCGGCGAAGTGAGTGGGAGTGCCGGCAAAGTACTGTTCCAGCTTCTTTCGGTGCGGCCCATCGCCCACCAGCGCCAGACGCACTCCGGGCAGAGCAGCGAGAACGGGCCGGCACTGCTCAACTTCCTTCTCGACAGAAAGACGCCCTATGTAGACCAGCAGCTTCTCCTCCGGATGACCCTCAGTCAAGCGGGCGCGCATGTCGTGTGATGCCAGGTCCGGACGGAACATCTCTGTGTCCACTCCGCGGCGCCAGAGCCCGACCCTGAGAATTCCCCGCTTTTCTAGTTCCGACTGCGCCTCTTGTGAGGTGGCGAGCGTCAGGTCCGCCCGGTTATATCCGGCACGTATGCCCCACCACATCGGTCTTTCGAGACACCCCAGGCCATAGTAGCGAAGGTATTTCGGAAGATGCGTATGGTAGGACACTACTAGCGGTACGCGATGGGAGGTGCTGGTAAAAAAGGCCGACACACCGAGCACCGCCGGATTGACCGCATGGATCAGATCGGGCCGGAACGCCCTCATTGCACGCCCGATGGAAGGCCGCGGGATTGCCATTTTCAGATCAGGATACAACGGACAGTCGAAGCCGGGGACCCCGTGCACAGCCGTGCCCTCGAAGTCATCCACTCCGCGGGGAGCAACTAGCAGCACCGTGTGACCCGACTCATGCAGATGGCGGAGGGTGTGACAAAGACGTGTAACCACCCCATCGATTTTCGGGAGAAACGTCTCTGTGAGCAACGCGATGCGCAGCGGCCGGTCCCAACCAGACGCTGCGGACGACGAGGAAAGCCTCTGTTCTTCCAAGCTCTACCTCCAGGTCACCTGCGGAAGAATCCGCGCTTCGTCCGCTTGATCCTTCTCCACCATCGCATGTGCGTGATAGCTGATAATGAGTCGAAGATACACGCGCGGTGTTGTCGCTCCGTTACGGACCTGTTTGCGAAGCCGGTACCCCTGACTACTGCGAGGTCTTCGTGAGCTCCTCCTGGAATGCTGCGGATTTCGCAAAAAGTGATGAGCAAGCCAGGAAGGGTCTCAATTATCAAGAGTGGTCTCCTGACCGGCGTTTCAGGCCTCTTGTGGCGGCTCCTATCAGCGCGATAATCGACTGGGCCTTGGATAGCAGTGCCCTTCCCAAACTGCTCCCACACGGCTAAGGCCCGGAAAAGCAGATCCCTCGGCTTCGTTCGGGATGACAGTCCTATTCCGATCGCAGTAATGTTTGATCCTTGAGAGGTCTCGAATGCTTCACCTAGTATTGTTCGTTGCTATGCAAAGTCATCCTATTGCTTGTCGAGAAGTCACCAGACGGATCGACAGCAAGCAACAAATCACAGAAATGACAAATATCCAACTCCTAGCGATCAATGATGACATCACTGGTTGCTTAGCCAGCACGGATCCAACAGAGGCTGCATCTGCTTTGGACATCCGCCTCTGGGTGAACACAGAGCTAAGGATCCGTGCGATCGATTTCATTACTAAGAAAAGGATGATGGATGAGTTTATGACTCAACCACGTCAGTAGTCACATCTACAGTAGAGCCGTTCGCACTCTTCAATTCGCGCGCGGACTAGGAATTTGACGCCGTGGTCAGAGCTCTCTGGGGTAGACTATGAGACCACGGCCCTGGCTCCTGGCTTTCGAAAGATAGAATGAATCAAAGATAGGATGAGTGATGGAAGATGAATACGATTGGCGAGAGTTCGATCCAAACAATCTGAAGACTCACCCGCCAGAACTCGCGCATGTACAGTTGAAATACGCCGATGGAAGGCAATACTCCACACTTTATTCTCGCGAGCTTGATCGCCTCGAATCGACAACGGTTGTGAGCTGGCGATATGTAGCACGCCCATAGCACAAAACGAAGAAACTGCTCCCTGGCCGGGCCGCTCCCCTAGCGCAGTTCCCTTTCGATCCAACCGGCTACGTCACACCGTCGGACCCCATAGTTCGCATGAACCTTTTCCCTCAGGCACTTGCGGCATTCTCTTTCAATTCACCGTCGCGTAATGACTTTGAAATATTGCGGTTTTACAAGGAGGGGCCGTTTCTTTTCGGTTCTAGGAGGGAAGATGCGCCGTTCAGCCGCCTTGGCATTCCTCGCGATGTTGCTTTCAGGGAACCTGACCTACGGGCCGGTCGCACGGGCGGACGACGACTGGAATAAGAGGGATCCAGCCGCCAAGATCGCAACAAAGACCCCAATCAAACACGTGGTGGTGATCTTTGACGAGAATAATTCGTTTGACCACTATTTCGGCACTTACCCCAACGCGCTCAACCTACCGGGAGAAACCTCGCAGTTTTATCCAGCGCCGGATACACCGCTGGTCAATGGACTGACCCCGACTCTGCTTACGAATAATCCGAACAAGCTGAGCGGCGGCTCTAATCCGTTCCGTCTCGCGCCCAGTCAAGCGGCGACCTGCAACAACTCCAACAACTACACGCTGGAGCAGGAGGCGTTCGACGGCGGCCTGCTGGACAAATTCAGCGTCACCGCCGCCACAAAAGCTTGCGGGTTCTTCCTTCCTACGCCCCCTCAGCTCCTGTCCATGGGCTACTATGACGGGAACACCGTGACGGCGCTGTGGAACTACGCGCAGCACTTTTCGATGAGCGACAATTTCTTCGATACTCTATTCGGTGTCACGGTGATGGGCCACATGAACTTGCTGTCCGGCCAGACCAACGGGCTTATCGTCAAGGCCGGGTCTCCTGTCAGTCCCACCGTGATTTCCAACGGCAGCATTATCGCGAACGTGCAGCCCTACTATGATGATTGCGCGGCCGGAGTGACGCCAAATGTCGTCATGACGGGAAAGAACGTCGGCGATTTGCTCAATGCGGCCGGCGTCAGCTGGGGCTGGTTCTACGGCGATTTCGGGGCCGTTTCCATCACTTCGCTCGGAGGCGTGCCCAAGGCGACCTGCACGGCGATCTACAACAGCCACTACGCCCCGTTTGATTACTATCAAGACACGTCCAATCCGCACCACATTCCTCCCAGCTCTCTCGCTGCGATCGGAACAGACACCTGCATCGATCAGATGTGCGCCAATCACAACTACGACCTGAGCTATTTCTTTCAGGCGCTCAGCAACGGAAACCTTCCGGCCGTGACCTATCTGAAGTTTTCGGAGACCGACACTGGACACGCGGCCGATTCGACACCGCTGTTGGAACAGACCTCAATCGTGAACGCGATCAATGCGATCGAGCAGAGTCCGTTCTGGCGGGACACGGCGATCATGATCACCTACGACGATTCCGGCGGCTGGTATGACCACGCCGCGGGACCCATCGTCAACTTCTCGCAGGACCCGGATAATGACGCCATTTCGGGCAATCCTGCGACTTCAACCGGGGCGTGCGGAAAGCCGGGCCCTGGCGTCGACGTAGCCATTCAAGATCGCTGCGGATTTGGCGTGCGGCTCCCGTTTTTGCTCGTTTCGCCGTATGCCAAGCGGAACTATGTGGATCACAGCCTTAACGATACGACCTCCATCCTGCGCTTTATAGAGTACAACTGGGGCCTTGGGACGATCGGAGACCCTCAATCGTTCGACGTGCTGGCTAGCGGCACGCTCTTGGGAATGTTCGATTTTGACGACAAGCATGGAGACGACCGCAGAGAGGAAAGCCGCAAGCTCGTTCTCGATCCGACCACCGGGCAAGTAGTAGGTCCCTAGGGCCTGCTCACAGGCCCTAGAAATTTTTGATCGTCATCCGATATCTTTTTGGGGAGTGCATTAGGATTTGGGCTGCTTCGTGGAAGAAAGTGAACCACAGCTGATTGAACCGGCGTTCTCATGCGCCGCAACCTTAGGATGGAATCTCTCCGTGATTCGTATACTCTCCATAGGGCTCTTTGTCTGAGTAGCTTTCTTCCGGAGGTACTCCCTTACTTCCATGACTTGTTGAGCCAGTGCTTGACGCTTTAGGCTGTTTGCATCGGGGTCGGAATCAAACTCTCCTTCATATTTGGTGTCCATGTTTTAGCTCCCTATGCTGCTGTCCGGATCATATCTACGCGTACATCGTCGGTGTTATTACGTCCGTAATTCTCCGAGTACCATTGTCACTGGACACTGGCAAGCTGCGGGAAAACTGGTTTGCGGGGAATCGACCGTCTATTCCTTGGGGTGCTCGGAATCGGGTGATACATTCTTGCGCCTCGCTCGTTGCTTCGGCGCGTTTTTCCGCAGCCTGCCAAGCGACGCAATGTATGGCGGCTTAGCGAAATGGTTGAACTTTCAGCGGGACGGACTGCATGGCCGGTGCCCTTCCATCTAACCGAAAAGTGTCATTACGTAGGGTGTAAGTTTTCGGTCCAAATCCGTGATTGGCACAGTAGCATAGCAGGAATTAGAAGTTCGCCCGGCAGAGGATTCTGATCGATGGCCGCGAATCTTCTAACTTTTCCGACCATGAGGTGAACAATGCGGCTCCTCCCCCCCTTCATTTCCCTGTTGGTGGCTTGCGCGGCGCTTCCTGCGACTTGCCAGAGTAGTTCTAAGTCAAACCTCGTATCACCTGGAGGCACCGTATCACCTAGCACCGCGGCCGCTCAGCCCGCAGAAGCCTCCGATCCTGTTGTTAGCTCCGACGCGTTGAGTGCGGACATTTCGCGGCAGAGCAAGGTCATCCAAAATCAGATCGAAACGCAGCGAAACATCCTCAAAAAGAATCAGGAGCTCATGAAGGAGGCTAAGAAGCTCGACGACAAAAAGAAGAAGCTCGCTGCCAAAAACAAGAAGCTTGAGGCCAAAAACCAAGCGTTCAATGCCGAGAAAAAGGGGGTTGAGGCCCAGAATGCGGACCTCGCAAAGAAGAATGAGGCGCTTAAGGCTGCCGAAAAGCCGATCGAAACCGCGGTCAAGTAGGGCGTACGAGCTAAGAACAACAAAACGATACTGGTCCTCAGTCCGTGCAACGGTCCTCCATAACGAGCACATGCTCCATATCTCGCGATACTCTCGCATATCTCGGGAGCTATCGCACGAAACGCATCGCAGCGAATGACTACACTAACTCACCGAAGAAGAAGCCGCGGCCGTGCCCGGATTCAGCTAGCCTTACCACTCAAAACCGATTCTGGGTTCTTTAGTGAGGGCGTCGCCGCGAGAGAGAGCGACCTCTTGACAAGGGCCGCACTGCTTGCTGTCCGGGCGGCCCAAAACAATACAGGAGAAACTCCTCCGTCTCTCCCTGCGTCATGAACCTCGTGCAGCCGCAGTTCGGCTGGGTGCACCAGCTCCCGGGCGTGTGCATCGAGGCCGAATGGCGACAAACGCAGTCGGCGTCGGGGTTTGCTTTTTGGAACTCTTCGAAAGAATCCACTCGGTCACACTTTTCTTTATGATCTGACGGTCTCCCGTCCCTGAGCTCTTCGGCTAGCTTTTCCAGATACCTGAGGTCCACGTCTAGCTCCTTCGCCAGTCCCTGCAACACCTGCGGGGGTGGTGCCTTCTTACCGTTTATGATGACCCGAAGTTCGGCGGGGTCGATACCAAGTGGCGGTCCGTGTTGATAAACATTGAGTATCCGCCGGGCACACATCGAGCCACAAACTTCGTGAATTCTGAGACCGGACGCACTCTGCGAGCTCCGTGCCGGTCCAGATCTGTGGATAATCTTCGCCTTTCATTCGCTATACTCTTCCTTATGCCTCGCGTGTACATGTCGTTCATGCACCGTGATGGCTGGTACTGCCAATTCCTTGAAGTAGATCTAAAAACGGCTCTACCCCGCAAGCTGAACTTTGCCTCAGCAGACAAGGTACGTGAACTGGCCGAACGCGTGGGAGCGTTCAAGGACCTGGAGTCCCGTCATTCCGTCAATCGTGGCATCGAAACCGGGCGGGGTGGTGTTTGGCTGGATTTATCCGCTGAACAATACGCGAAGCTGAAAGCTTGACAATCAAAATTGGCTCCGCGTGGAAGTCCGAGCGCGGGCTATTGAGCCGCTGATTTTTTTGGCTTTGGCGTGCGAAAGTTAACCGGGACAGCACATGTTATAGATGTGCCGCATGATTCGTCACTCACCTGAGAAGCTACATTGTGCAGAACTGCGAGTTCACCGCCGCGGACGTGACAAGGCTTTTAAGGGACTCGATCCTTGAGATGGCGGGGCAGGATATTCATTTCAGCGCCGAGGCCGTCTGACGGGCTGCCGAGCGGAAGTCAAAGCTGTTTGCATGAGCCCGATACTGGCCGTAGTTAATCAGAACCTTGATGGACGCTGCTTTAATTCAACAGCTTCGCAATCTTTTTCCATCAGTTCGTCGTCCGAATGGGGCTATTGAAGCATTCGGGCTTCGCCAGATTCTTTGAGAATCTCGTGATTGCCGTCGCCCGTGACGAGGATGATTGGCAACTCGGGACGTGTGGTGTGGATCGATTCGCGAGCTCAACGCCAGCCATTTCGGGCATGGCAAATCTGCAAGAACGAGTTCGACGCCTGTCGCGCGCGACGACCCTGACGGCCTCACCCTCGATGAAAAAGGGTCTAGGTAACTGCTTGATAACAACTTCGGGAGGACCTTTGACCCGCAGTTTCAAGGCGCTTCGTATCGAGGTTTGATTGTTGTAGAAGCGAAGCCGCCCCTATTCAAAGAACGGCTCCGTTCTACGCTG
>DASYBJ010000192.1:0-11276 GCA_036500845.1 Acidobacteriaceae bacterium | reverse complement strand
TCGAGGTCCTTGCGCAGCCGCGCGGCGAATTCGTCGCCATCCGTGATCTTGTCGTAACCGCCCGACCTCAAGTGCGCCGTGATGGCATCGCCCATCTGTTTAGCCAACAGTCCGTCCACATAAAACTCATTCAGATTCGAGACGATCCCCTCGACGACCCTCTGTCGCAGCGCTGCGTTAACGACTATGTTCACGGGCACAACACCCGGCGGAAGCGCCCGTAGGCCGAAGGTTTCGACGGTGGGAGGCTAGCCATCCTTGACGATCAGGCTACCCAGTGCGGTGGTTGCGCTGTTCTTCTCCTTAACGCGGAAACGAATATGCAGCGGTTCGCTGCTTTCGATCGACACGAGATCCAACCCCCCGGTTCCATTGCGGAACCGCAGCATTCCGTCCACCGACTGGTTGTGGTCGATTGTCTTAGTGTAGGTTTCGATCTTGGCGCGATCGGCGCGGTTGAAGGCATCGAGCCATGCCTGAACCTTCGCCTTGGGCCCGAGTAGCCATCGTGGGGAATCGGCTAGAAAGAGGCTCGCTTCGATAAAGGCGAGGATGACCGCCAGTCTTGGGCTCACATTTGCGCGTTCCATCAAGGCCCAAGCCACGCCGCAAGAGAGGACCGCAACCCCTGATGCCGCCATTCCGCTCAAAGGGGTCGGCGCCAGCAGCTCAGCAATTGCTATCATTGGGAACGTCATCGTAAATAGATCTCCAGTTCTTCAATGTTAAGATGGCGCCATGATTCCGCCCCTGTTCGCTTTCTTGGCGTGGATTCCGATCAGTCTTTACCTTTTCTGGCGTTTTCCAATTCGTGTTGCCCTTTTGCTCAATTTCGTGGGCGGATGGGCGATCCTTCCGTCGGCGCGTTATGCTGTGAGCACCGCTCCATTTCCCTACTGGATACTTCCCGTGAGCCTGCCTACGGTTCACTTCTTGACCAAAGCAACAATTCCCTCGATCGCCGCGCTGCTGGGCGTTAAGTTTATCGACCGGCAATTCTATCGGCGATTCGAGCTTACATTTTGGGACCTTCCGATGGTGATGTGGTGTGCCGTACCGATCTTCTCCGGTATCGCGAACAGTCAGGTCATCGGCTACGTATTGCGTGGCGGAATTTATCAGTTTCTCGCCTGGGGTGTGCCGTATTTCTTGGGACGTCTCTATTTCTCTGATACCGATTCTCTTCGTCTGGCAGCAAAGGCATTTGTGATCGCTGGGCTGACCTACGTTCCTATTTGCCTAGTCGAGATATTTACAGGGCCTCAGCTCTATACCCATATTTACGGGTATCAGCCTTTTCGATGGAATGGCGCTGAACGTTATGTAGGTTTTCGGCCTATCGGGTTTCTTGAAGACGGGAATCAGCTGGGAATTTGGATGGCAACCTCAGCCCTAATCGCCGCCTGGTTGTGGAGACGCCGTTCCGTCGATCGTATCTTCCTTATCCCGATCGGATGGGTGGCAGTCGTGTTATTTACTGTCACGCTGCTATGCCAATCGAGCGGGAGCATTCTTCTACTGCTGGGGTTTTTGTCGTTCGTTTTCGTCAGCCAGAGGTATTTACCTCGAGTCGTCGTCGTGGTGATGGTGATAGGAATCCTCGCATTCGCGGGTATCCGGCTGAATAACCGGCTCTCCCTGCGAGCGCTTGTGAACCAGAACCGGGTTGCACACGCGACGGCTCAATTCCTGAAGAAGATCAAACGGGGATCGCTGGGATGGCGATTGGAGCAGGACGAACGGCATGTTGGCGTCGCCTTGGCCAGTCCCGTTCTCGGTTCTGGCGAGTGGGACTGGTGGCGCAACGGCAGAGGGCGCCCGTGGAGCCTGTGGCTGCTTACCTTCGGCATGTACGGAGCAGTTGGACTGATCTCCCTTGAATGCCTCCAGTTGCTTCCCGTAGCGCGCGTCGTGTGGTTCCCTTTGGCGCGATCCGACATTCAGGCATTCAATCTCCGACACGCTCTCGCGGCTGCCATTCTTATGTCTGCGATCGACAATCTCCTGAACAGTTCAATCATTTTGCCTTTGCTTCTGGTCATTGGAGGCATGAGCACTTGGACGTCCGCAACCTCTGAGGTACAAGTCAAAGTTCAGGATCACACGAAGGCTGACCTGCTCGGTTCGCTTCGTACGGAACGCGCAGAGAAGATTTGAGCACTTCTTAACGTTAATTACGCGATCCCACGCTCCTTGTGAAGAACGGGTCCCGACACCTTGGCGTCGCGTATTCCTCTGAGGGAAATCGCTACTGCGCTGTATCCGGCACAGTGATCACTCCATGGAACGAACCAGAAGTAGGCGCCGGCTGTGCACTTAATTGGACCAGGCGCTCCACCGTGAAGCCCCCGGTGGCTCCCGCGAACCGCCCCGTTCCCCCGGTGATTGTGTTGATTTCCACAATCCGGTTGAGGCCGGATATACCTGCCACGGGCTCACCCTGCCCGACAACGGTGGTGGTAATCATATCTCCGTTATTTGCGGTTAACTGAGCCGAGCCGGTAGCAGAGCCTGCCGGGAGGCTCACCGTGACTTTATAGTGCAATGTAAATCGACCGACGCGGGGAGCAACGCCCGTCTGCCCTTCGATGAAGCCGCCTCCAAAGCCCTTGACGGTCCCGTCGACCAGGATTTGCTGAGGTGGATTGCCCTGCGTCGTATCGGTTTCCTGTCCTTGTAGCGACCCGCTGAAGGGTACTTGCGTTTGTGCCGCTGCGAGCCGGGCGAGCGACAGTGTCAAAAGGATCGCTATTGATAGCAGACAAGAATTTGTTTTCATGTTCGTCTTCATTTGCTTCCTCGTCTTGTGGATTTCGTTTTTCTGGTCGAGTATTTCGACGGCTTCTCTATCCTTCGCACTGATAGCAGCTTCCACATCCGGCAACAGCAGGTAAGTGGTTTGTTGTTGTGCCATAGGTACCTCCTTGGCCATCAATACTGCCACAAACGTGGTAGCTTGTGAAATTATTTGTCGTAGATCTTTCAACGATATTGGGATGGTAGCCACATTCAACCGGTATGCCGTTAACGGAATACCGATCGGATGTGGCTAGTACCCCTGTCCCGACAATTGCCTCCTGTTTCCTGTCCAACTCTCGATTATCGAGGGGTTCTCAAAGCTGCCTTTTTCTGCCTTGAGGCCTAAAGGTTGAAGGAGGTCCGGACAAGAGTGAGGGAAAGGACGACGCTAGTCGTTGACACACCATGGTTGAAAACCTCATGATCAAATCCTCGAGCTCCTCGATCGATCGAACCAACACTTTCATCATTAGCGCGTCTCCTCCGGTGACGTGGTCGCATTCTCGGATAACGTCTTGGACCTCGTTGCCCTCATTGTTGTGGCTTTGCGCGCTTTGATGGTTGTTGTTGGTGGTGTTTGGATTAAACTGTTTCCCAAACAATTTGACAGACCGGACTTAGATGAACGCGCTTGTACTCACTTCGATGGCCGCCGTTTCCACCTCCGTAGGTGGTTATTGTGCAGTTCTGTTGCGTCGCAGGATTCACCTGCTCATGGCCTTCGGCGGTGGCGTGCTCGTCGGTGCAGCGTGCCTGGACTTGATTCCAGCAGCACTTTCAACTGCATCCATTCATGACTGGCCAAGGAGAATTGTCTTCGAATGTGCAGTTTTGGGCGCAGCGGTGTTTTTCTGCATGAAACGGACGGCGGATCGCTACTCGACACGCGGCGATGGAGACCGCACAGCAGGGAGAATCAGCGCCGCCCTTCTCATCCTGCATAGCGCGCTCGATGGAACTGCTATCTTCGCGGCAACGACGATTTCCCTGCAGATGGGCTTGATCATCGGTCTGGGAATTGTGGCCCATGACATTTGTGACGGATTGAATACCGTCCTCCTATCTACCGGCGGAAGAAATCCAGAATGGAAGGATTACGGATTTCTCGCTCTTGACGCTCTGGCTCCTATCCTTGGTGGGTTGATTGCTGGCCATCTGTTCTCAATTTCCCCAACGCTGGTCATGGTGTTCTTGAGCTTCGCTGCCGGATCATTCTTATTCACTGCAATTTCTGGGCTGCTCCCCGACGCCTTTCGAATCGGTAAACCGCTTACGATATCGACTGTTTCCCTCGCCGGCTTTTCCTTGGTTTGGTCACTCACCAGAGCGCTCGGATCACTAACTTGGAACTAGGAAACGCTCTCAGCACCTATTCGAGGTGTCCTATCTGGCTCTAAGAGCGTAATGAGGCGCTTGGCAGTGCTGCTGATCGTCTGAAGTGAAGCCGTCAACATCTCTGCGTTCACGTCGTAGCTCGCAAGGTAGAAGCGGCTCTCGCTGCTACTTGGAAGCCGGGTTTTGCCCGTCGTCGACGAACTTCGCTGCGGTCTTCAAAGGGGGATATAACCGTCGCTGAAGCGAGCGAAAAAGTTCGAGATTCAGTGGCGCCAGGGCATCCTGGCGTACGCCTGGGTGAGCGCCTCGTACGAAAGGACGCTGCCTTCGGGATTGCTGCGAATGCAGGCACGCATTAGTTGAGGCTCGCCCCACGGAACATCGTGGTAGGCGGTGGAAAGAAAGCGGCTCGCCGGATTTCGTTGCCACTCCTGAGGAAAAAGCGCGATTTCCTTCAAAGCGGTGATACTCTTCGTCTCGGAAAGGCGTTCTCCGGAAAGAATGGACCACAACGCCGCTGGCAAATCACGTCCTGTTCCCAAAGGGAGATGACACGTTTGGGTTGCCCGTGGGTTCATTTCGATGAGGTAGGCCTCTCCGGTTTCCTGCTCCAGCATGAAGTCGAACCCGTAGAGTCCCGATAGCTTTAATTTCTCCACAATTTTGGCGGCCGCGATGCACATTTGACGATTCTCGATGACGCGCAGGACCGAGGCTGGCCCCTTCGGCTTCCAGGTATGAAGAACTTCAAAACGGATTGCAGCCAAAACCTTGCCTTGCCAGCACGCGACAGCGCTGGTCGCGTCGTGTCCGCGAATGAAGGATTGGATATTAATGAGGGGACGACGCCGGAAGAGACATGGAACGAGCAGATTGATATCTCGGTCGATAATCGACCGCTTGGCAACTCGCGTGACAGGCGGCGGAATATTTAGATCCCCGAAGGCACGGTGCGCTTCGTCTAGAGTGTCTACGATCTTGACGCCTACGCCGCCCGAGGTACCGTCTGTCTTGAGGACAGCTGGTAAACCGTAGGCTGCCAACCAGGCGTCCAGCTGGTCCACATCTCTCACGGTAGTAGTCTTAGGGACGAGTATTCCTTCGTTTTCCGCCAAGGCGACGAGGCTGCTGCGTGCAGCCGCAATCGCGAAGCTCGACGGGTCACCGAGCGAACGCTCGAGGAGTGCCGCGATCCACGCCTCGGAAGCTCCCCTCTTCTCGACGCTCCGATGCAGCGCGTGAAAATGTCCAGTGGCGAGGTCGTCACAAGGAATCGCGAGATCCGCGTGAGCTTCCAAAAAAGCTGCACGTACGGAAGTCAGCGGGAATAGAGCGTGATAGGCATGAGTGCGAGCAACAGCACTCACGTTCGAGGCCGGATGCCCTGCCGGGCAGACGAGTTCTACATCGAAACCGGCGTTCTTCAGTGCCATGGCGAGTCGGGCAGTCGCAAACCATCGGCAGGTTGTGACCAGAAGGACTTTGGGTTTCATGAACGTCTTTTGGAACTGTAGGGGAACATACATTCTCAAACAGGAATACTTTAAAACCTGTTAACACTATTTTCGACCAACGCGGCATTTTAGGCACCTTACCACGGTGGCTTACTTCGGTGCTTTGCCATATTTGGAAAATTTGCCATTCTAGTTGTTGTTCCTTTGATTCCGAGAAGCAGAGTGCGGAAGGACAGAGCAGTGCGAGATCGTCCCCAAGTTGTCATCGTAGGCGCCGGCCCCTATGGGCTGTCGATCGCTGCTCACTTGAAAGCAGCTGGCGCTCGCTTACGCATTTTTGGCAGTCCGATGAGCACTTGGCGCGAGCAAATGCCAAAGGGAATGTACCTGAAGTCGGACGGCTTCGCATCCAGCCTCTCGGATCCGCAGTCTTCCTTCACCCTGAAGCAGTATTGTGAGCAGGAAGGGATAGGGTATGACGACACGAGAATTCCGGTTTCGCTTGAGACCTTCACAGCCTACGGCCTTGAGTTTCAGCGCCGGTTCGTGCCCGAACTGGAAGAGAAACAGGTAAAGGAAATCGAGCGCGATCCCCAGGGATTTCTGATAAGCCTTGACAGCGGTGAAAGTTTACGCGCCGATCGAGTCATTCTCGCCGTGGGTATCACACATTTTTCGAATACGCCGCCTGAGCTTCGTCATCTGCCGCCAAGACTTCTCTCCCATAGCTCCGCTCATCACGATCTTGAAGCGTTCAGCGGTCACAAAGTGACCGTGCTTGGAGCGGGCGCCTCTGCACTGGATTTAGGTGCACTTTTGTACGAGGTTGGCGCGGACGTTACCTTGATCGCGAGAAGACCCCAGGTCCGATTTCACGACGCCCCCGGAGACAAACCCCGTCCGCTTTGGCAACGGCTTCGGCGCCCGCAAACCGGGATTGGCCCCGGGTTGCGATCCCGTTTCTACACGAGCGCTCCGCTGCTGTTCCGCTGTCTGCCGGGCGATTTACGCCTTAAAATCGTTCGTACCCATCTTGGCCCGTCCGCGGGTTGGCCAATGAAGGAGCGCTTCCTCGGGAAGGTTCGTCTGCTCTTGGGTTGCTCTATCGAATCCGCTGAAGCGCACGCAAATTGCATTCATATCACCCTGCGCACGGCGGACGGGACGACCAAGCAGCATACGACCGAGCACATCATTGCGGCGACTGGCTACAAGGCAGACCTGAGCAAGTTGACGTTCCTCAGCGAGGAGATTCGATCACAAGTAAATACATTGGAAAATACTCCGGTTCTTTCCTCGGGATTCGAGTCTTCGGTTCCCGGCCTATATTTTGTCGGGCTCGCGGCCGCGAACATGTTTGGTCCCATGCTTCGGTTCGCCTACGGCTCGGATTTCACTGCTCGGCATCTGAGCAAACAGATGGCTGCACGAGTGAAATAGCCAAGAGGAGGAACGGAAGATCGGCTCACCGCCGGGAACTGCAACTCGTGTTGGGGATCGCGCCACAGAGTTCGGGACGGGTGATATCCGCTTGGGTGGCTGGGGGTGCCAAACCAGATCGAGAGGACTGCAGGCGGCGGGACGACAAATACCTCCGAATTGGGTCGACCCGCGACGGTCCTAAAAGGTCGACTCTCACTTCGCAAGCCCCGGGACGAGGATATCCGGATGCTAGGATCTGACACACAAGGAAGCTTACGTCCCAGTGGCTGCTAAGAACATACCGATCCCTGTGGTTGATGTGACGAAAGCGCCTCGCAGCATGCCTGGACGAAAGCTAGCCTACTTACTGAGCGTCTATCCGGCTGTCTCCCACACATTTTTCTTGAACGAGATATGCGAGCTTAGAAAGCTTGGTTTTGCCATTGAAGTTGCTTCCATCAATACTCCGGATCGAGCATCCGACGGCATGACGGCGCGGGAAGCTCAGGAGCTGAAGAATACCTTCTATGTCAAATCGATGAAGCGCGCGCAGATCTTGCGCGTGGTTTTAAAGGTTCTGTTCACGCAACCGGTCGTTGTGTGGCGCGGGTTATGCGCAGCGCTCAGGCTCGATCCTTACAACCTTCAGGCGAGCCTTTATGCGCTTTTCTACCTGATTGAGGCGCTCCTCGTTGGCGATTGGATGCGGCAGCGAAGCCACAAACATCTGCACGTTCACTTCGGCGGCGCGGTGGCTACCGTAGCCATGCTTGTGACGGCAGCTTGGGGAATCCCCTATTCGATCATGATCCATGGTCCTGATGAATTTTATGATGTCGACCAGACTTACCTGCGTAAGAAAGTGGAAAAGGCGGTGTTTGTCTTCTGCATCAGCGATTATTGCCGAAGTCAGGTAATGAAGATCTGCTCCCCCTCGCATTGGGACAAGCTGCATGTCCTGCGGCTTGGAGTTGATCCCAAGGTGTTCGTGCCTGACCTTTCGCCAAGAAATGATTCGGTGGTCGAGATCGTCTGTGTCGGCCGTTTAGTACCAACCAAGGGACAGCTAATCCTTCTACGGGCCTTCTCCGAATTGCTGAGGAAAGGCTATCCAGTACGGCTCCGCCTGATAGGCGAGGGCGCTGATCGACCTCGCCTGGAAAGATTCATCGTAGAGAATGGGCTAGGCAACGCCGTCGTGCTCGAAGGGGCACGCAATCACGAATCGACGAGGCGATTATTGGGCGGCGCCGATATTTTCGCGCTGGCCAGTTTCGCCGAAGGATTGCCAGTGGCTCTCATGGAAGCCATGGCAATGCAAATCCCATGTGTTAGTACATATGTCGGCGCGATCCCTGAACTGATCAGAGATGGTGTTGAAGGACTGCTGGTGCCGGCTTCATCTCACGAGTCGCTCGCCTACGCTCTAGAGCGGTTGCTTGTCAATCCGGAGCTTCGGCAAACGCTAGCTCGTTCGGGCCGGCTAAGAGTGGTCGAACTTTACGACCTCGAGCGGAATGTGAGCTGTCTGGCAACCGCGCTGGCAAACCGGCTCCCTACGATTGCGTAATTTCTCTTTCCCTGAGAACGGGTTGGCAACCTGTTCGTTAAACTTTGCGTCTTCTATTTTGCGGATGTGTAGCTAAAGAGGGGCCCGATAGACGCTTCTTTGGAGATACGTTCGCCGCGGCGAAGCGACGTAAACATGAGGTGAAGTCGGGCACGTCGCTTGGGTAACATTGAACGTTGTAAGTAAGTTACTATACCAGTAAGTTACTACGGGCTTTGGAGCGCCACAGAATTTTGTTGACTGTGCTTTACGGTTTTCTCTACGCTTCGGCTTTAGGTGGTTTAGGGATCATCTCTCCCCACGGTGATCTTAAATGGCACAGTGTCTGCTGCAGCTTATCCGACTGCTTCGCTAGCACCTTGTAGATGCCAACTATGCAGCCTGTATTTCTTTCTGTTTCCCACTTTGCTTCTTGGTGTCTCTACGCACCCGAAGTGGTCGCATGCGTCCATTGGCTGTTTGATTGGGCGGTCGGAGTATCGATGGTGAACTCATTCAGACAACCGTGGTGTATCAAAAAGCAACAAAAATTGTTTCAACCCTGGGAGCTAAGACCATGACTCATGTAAGTGAAAAGACCCCTCTACGCCTGCAATCCGCCAACCTCATCCTCGAAGATGTTCGCGACGAGCTGATGATCTACGATCCGGAACGCAACAAAGCGTTCTGCCTAAACCAAACCGCCGCTTATGTCTGGAGGCACGCCGATGGCAAAACCACAGTGGCTGAAATGGCAAAGCGGATGGAGGAGGAGCTTAAGAAGCCGGCTGACGAGCAAGTAGTTCTGTTTGCTCTCGACGTGCTGTTCAAGGATGGCCTGCTGGCACCTGCTACGCCGCTGCCTCGAACAGCGCAGGGTGTTACCCGGCGGGATATGCTTCAGAAAATGGGGGTCGGCGCGATGGCCATCCCGGTGGTCACGGCTCTGTTCGTATCACCCGCAAAGGCTCATGCCTCGAGCGTTGCGCCAACCGAGGGTCCGAAAGAGCTGCCGACGGCAGCTTCGCAGGGTAAAGGCGGCGGTTTTTGGAAGTGGCTGGAAGACCTGTTCTAGAGCGTGTTTCATGTGTGGGCTTGTGGCTCCGGAATGCTGCACGAGCCCCACTTTCCACCCCCTGCAAGCAAGCTTGCTGGCGGGGCTCACACGTAGCCTATGAGCGCTCCGAGATTGTGAAACACGCTCTAAGCGGAACGTGGCAATTCGGTGATTTGGATCCGGCTCCGCCGTTTATTGCGTTTTCACAATTACTGTGATCTGGCCAGAGTTGGTTATGTGCAGCTTTTCTTGATGAAAAGCCGCGTTCGGACTCCAATTCCTGGACTACACCAATTGTGAAACGCCGTAGCCCGCGGGGCCGGTGATTTATCTGGCAGCTTTCGGAGTGGCAAATCGATGCTGCGTTCGCTTCGGGCTGTCCTAAACACTTAGAACTACACCCAGTCCCTGTGGGCGCATCGTGATGCGTTGGGTTCTAAACTGCGGCTCTATGCCATAGAGTGGCCCATCCAACATTGTGTCGGTAAGTTACTAAGCAGCCAGGGTTTTTCGTTCAACTTTGTTGACCAAAGTTCTAGCAGGGTATAGAGTTCGAGGAGTGATTGTCCAGCCAAGAGCCGGAGATCATCTCCCTCCTAATTCCCCATTTGATTTATCGAACTGTTCTTGTCCCCTGAGCTTCACGAAGAACATTTGAGCGCAAGATACGCCGATCCCTTCCTGCTGCACTGATATTCAGTTTCGAATGCCTTGTGGGGACGGTCGGGCCGATACCATCCATGCTCTTGCAAGGAGTGGACACGTAATGACCTATGCGGGGGAAGACAAGCCGAGGCATATAGAGACCGGCGATCTCATTTTGGAGGAGTTGCCGGGCGAATTGATGATCTACGACCGAAAGCGGAACAAGGCGTACTGTCTCAACCAGACGACGGCTTTTGTCTGGAAGCACGCCGATGGAAAGAGGACTGTCGCAGAGCTGGCGGAGCTGATGGGACAAGTGATAGGAAGGCCAGTGCATGTGCAACTCATCTGGTACGCCCTTGATGTGCTAGCGAAAGATGGCCTGCTCGAGATGTCGACGCTCTCCGCCGGAATGACCCGACGCGCCTTACTTAAGAAAATGGGAATGGGAGTAGCTGTCCCAGTTCCGGTGGTAACAGCGGACCGCGCTGAAAGCGTTTGAGGACTGTTTCGGAACTAAGCGGTTAAACGGTGACGTGGCCTTTCTCCGATCGGCGGCCGATGAAAGGTTCATGGAACCGCAGAGTTGGTTTGGCTTTTGTGCTTAAGGCACCTTGCAGATGGCGGAGGTTCCGCGTTCGTGACGTCAGAAGTAGCATCATTCGAATCCTTGATCGACAGGATGGCTCAATTTGTCTGCCCATAACTCTCTAGGCCGCGACACATTCCCGAACCTGGGACCGATTCCCCAGATGAGGCGCAGGGCCAGCTCGCAGTCTAAACTCGATACCCTGGCATGGAGCGCAGGTCTTTCCTTTATCGCCTATGGAGTACGAATCGGTGTGCGGGCGAATCGCGCGGATGTCATGGCGCGTAGCGTCGATTATCTTCCGCTCGGCTGGAAACCGTCGAGTTCGCCAATTGTCGAACAGGTGTATTCGATCATCTGCGACGACCAGAGCGGCCCCGAGAACGGCGTCTGCTTCCACCTTTATAAGGACAATCAGAGATTACT
>DASYBJ010000191.1:0-7359 GCA_036500845.1 Acidobacteriaceae bacterium | reverse complement strand
ACGGAGCATCCGCATGGATTGTCGGATCGAGACTTCGACTCGATCTTTACAAAGGACAAGCCAGTGATCTTCAACTTCCACGCGTATCCGTCGCTGGTCCACAAGCTGGCGTATCGGCGAACGAATCACAACAACATGCATGTGCGCGGATATAAGGAGCGCGGGAGTATCAATACTCCGCTGGAGCTGGCGATTCTAAATCAGATCGACAGGTTCGATCTCGCGATTGACGTAATTGATCGCGTGCCGCGGTTGCAGGGCGTGGGAGGACACGTGAAAGACTGGTTGAAGAATCAGATTGTTGAACACGTGAACTACGCACATGAGAACGGGATTGATCCGCCGGCGATTCGGAACTGGAACTGGGCGGCCTGATTGCAGCCAACGTGCATGAAGAGAGGAACGCAATGGCAACCGAAAACGATAACGACGAAGTCATTCTGACATATAACGACTCTTACTACGAGGAACGTGCAAGTGTAGAAGAGATATACCTCGAGGTAATGGTAGAAGAGGTACGTTCAAAATTGCTCTCGGAGACGCCGCAGGACGATTGTCCTACTCCGGCGCCTGATACAGCATTTGAATCGTATCGCGAGGTGCTGGCAAATCTATTCTCACACCCGAACGCATGGCCACATTCTCTGACGGTGTGATTGCCGTCATCATCACCGTCATGGTGCTTGATCTTAAAGTTCCAACACGTGATCGGACCTTTGCCGGGAGCAGTGTGAAATGAGTTCAATGACGAGGAATACTGCCCGTTTGGCGCGAAATACTACGTCGAGATCTGAATCCAGGAAATGAGGAGAGTCCCATGAACGGAAGTAAAACGCTCTTGAACCCATCGGAATGTGCCCTGTTGCTAGTAGATCTGCAGGCAGGGTTAGGTTACGGCGTTGAGTCGATGCCCAGACAGGTCCTGATGAACAATGCCATTGCTCTCGCCAAGACAGCCACTACCTTCGGCGTGCCAGTCGTTGCGACAACCTCAGCCTCCAAGGTCTACAGCGGACCCCTGTTTCCGCAGCTCCAGTCTGCGCTACCAGATGTAAAAGCGATCGAGCGCCGCAACATTAATGCCTGGGAAGATAACGCCGCGCGTGGAGCTGTGCAGGCGACCGGCCGCAAGCGCTTGCTCGTAGCCGGACTCTTGACTGAGGCCTGTGTCTCATTTCCCGTGCTTTCAGCGCTTAACGAAGCATATGAGGTTTTTGTCGTGGGGGATACCTGCGGTGGATTGACTCCTGCAAGCCACGAACTCGCCCTACGGAGATTGGAGCAAGCCGGAGCGCAACTTACCAGTTGGATTCAGGTCCTGCTCGAGTTTCAGCGTGACTGGACACGCCATGAAACGTACGAAGCGGCTCGCGCCATCGTTGTGGAGAACGGCGGTGGCTACGGTATGGGTCTCGCATACGCCCGCGAGATGGTCCATCCCGCGTAAGGGACAGAAGCTGAACCGGAGGGGCGATGATCGAACAGGTAAGTCACGGCATGCTCTGGCCAACCTGAGTTTTCTCTTTACCCGGTCGCTGATCCCATATTGGAACCGCATGGGTCGGCGAGCGCCGTCTTACTGCATTTCTTGGAGGAATCTGTGACCAAGCCACACGTACTCAGCGTTCTACTGTACGTGCTTTCCTTGACTGCACTCACGTTTGCTCAAACTGCAAACACTTCACTGCGCGGACCATCACTGACTCGAGCAGCGCCGTCCTTACCGGCGCGTCGACAGGAGGGCCTAGAATTGAGAAGGCAACACACCGACTCAAGAAAGTCTGAATCATCCGCAGTGTGGGGTGGCCGACCTTTTCATACGGCAACACGCATCGCGAATCACGGTGATAGACGTCCAGCGGCGTTAGAGAATTGGGTGGTCGAAGCCCTGATCGGCAACCGACTGAAGATCGTAGGGAGCCTGATCGTACAGGGAACCGCTGGCAGGGATGGTGCTGGTGTGGCAATGGCTTCACGACACCGGGATGGTTGACGGCTTCGAATTTCGCCCAGAGACGTTCAAACAATCAGATGGTGTTTACTTATCCACGAGAATGAACGACCTCAACTAGCGAAAAGAGGGCTTGTCACTCATCGAGGGCGGGCGGGACCTAGCCATGACCTCAAAGAGAGTCCGTCACGAGCATGCCCGATACGTGATTGTTTCTTCGCCCTGGTTCGCAGGACACGACCAATCAACAAGGGGGTCGCCTTGAAGGCTGACGTCAGCCGTTCTAATACCTTCGCATCTCGCAAATTTCAAAAAGTTGGAACGCTGCTGCTCATCGGCAAGGCATCGCACCGCACGACCAATACACGACCACAGCCGCAAAATACCATGTTGCTCAAAACAGGGTATTTTGCCAAAACGCATATAAGCCTCCCATTCGGGAGGCTTATGATTGAACGCTTCTAAGTTATTCATTCTAAATAGTGGCCACAGACAGGATCGAACTGCCGACGCTGGCCTTTTCAGGGCCGCCTAGCAAGCTAACTAAGTGGTCTGGAATCACCGGATATCATTGAGACGATTAGCGTTGTGGCCTCCACCATTTAGGATGGTTTCGATCGCACGATGGTCGTGTATTGGTAGTGTGACCGCAAAGCTTTAATTCTGATCTCTTCAGATGCCATGGGACACCAGTGTCGCATATCTCGTGGAGGGAGGACACCATGACGAGGAGATTGACGCCTGTGCTTGTTTCACGTCAACGACGCAATCTGCCTGGTCTTCAAAGCGTGGTCGTACTCGTTCTATGCATGAGCTTCTGGTCCGGCGCAGCCAAGAACGTTTTCGCCGCTGATCGACAGCTTGGCGATCGTACACTCCCCGAAGCGACAATAATGCCTCGGCTAACTCGCCTACCCATCATTGACGGGTATGTGTGCGGTTTGCCCGATTTTACGGCATCGAAGGGCCATCTATATCAAACGTAGGACCCTTCGCGCAGGATGATCAGTGGCCGGATTTGGGCGGACGGCAATGGAGGTCGTGACGTAACATTGGCTTCACCTTGCCAGCCATAGTGGCCTAGCCTAAAAGCAAAATAGAGCATCTATTGAGTCGATCTTTGAGGGAAGTGCCGGTGGTGAAATCGGAAACCCATCAGAAGCGCGCGCCGGGATCAGGTCAACCGCTGTCGTCCCTGTCGATGCGTGCTCGCAAGGTACCTGCGGCTCGCTGGGACCATCCTTTCGCGTTGCACAACTCTGCTGCTGGCTGGACAGCTCCGCATGCGCTAGAGAGTCTCTGGAAGTCGCCTGCATGGAAATCTTTCGCTGTTTGGTGCGTGCTTGGCGCCCTCCTTTGGAACGTGAATTTCGGTTTGGCCCAAAACCGGCCCGGTCGCCCCGAGCATCAGACGAACAGCATTGTATCCGCGCCGCAGGTGCGCGTGAATCCTCACACAATTGCCTTGCCTATCGTCGACGAGAAGGGTATCCGATTCACCCGACTCTCAACGGATGAAGGATTATCCCAAACGAAGGTATATCAAATTATTCAAGACGATCAGGGGTTTATGTGGTTCGGCACGCAGTATGGGCTGAATCGATACGACGGCTACACTTTCAAAGTGTTCGTTCACGATCCAAAGAACCCCAACAGCCTCAGCGGAGTCGAGGTTGACGGTCTATTCAAAGATCGCGACGGCGTCCTCTGGGTAGGATGCGATCAATTCCTCAATAAATTCAATCGAGAGACAGAAACGTTTACACGGTACCCGGTTCCGTTCGTCACCGACATCAGTCAAGAGAGCACTGGGATATTGTGGTTGGCGACAGTCAACGGTCTATATAGTCTAGATCCGAAGACTGGATCTATCCGGCACTACTCTCACAATTCAAATGACCCGTCGAGCTTGAGTACTAACCAGGTCATATCAAGCGGCGAAGACAAGGAAGGCAGTTTTTGGGTTGCGACGAGAGGGCATTTGGACGAGTTCGACCGCAAAACCGGCAAGGTAACTCGGGACATTTCGATACCCCTTTCGTCAGCATTTCGATTCTACGAGGACCGCTTCGGCGTATTCTGGATTTTTCACAACTCTCCGAACGCGTTATCTGTGTTTGACAGGAAGACGAGCACACTAAGTAACTATTCGTTTCACGAGCCGGATTCATGCGCCACTGCCTTAACGGTCGTCATGGATGTGACCGAAGACCGGGACGGAAATCTGTGGCTCGCAACACACGGTGCTGGCTTGCTCGAGTTTGACCGCGAGCACCAACGATTAATTCGTTACCGCAATAGCCCCAGCGATCCGAACAGCCTGCCTCAGAATGATCTCGAAAGGCTGTTTGCAGATCGAGAAGGGAGTGTCTGGGCTGCCCTTGGCAGAATGGGGGTAATCCATTTCTCGACCATCCCAATGCCCTTCAAGACAATTCCTCATCTCACCAGTTCTGAGGGCATGGCCCAACCCTTCGTTGGCGCAATATACGAGGATCCTCACGGAATCCTGTGGATCGGAACGCCCGAAGCACTCAACAGTATCGATCGCAAGACGGGGCAGCACACTTCTTATCGCGGGACGCCCGGTCCAGCAGTCAATACCGACGTGATCGCGATCAACGAAGACAATTCCGGTAACCTCTGGGCTGGGACCTATGATCACGGGCTGCTCCGCCTTGACCGAAAGACGGGGCATTTCCAGATCTACCGTCACAACCCTGCTGATCGGTACAGTCTAAGCAACGACGTCGTAACACGCCTTCTTGTCGACCATAGTGGATCGTTCTGGGTCGCCACCGACGACGGTCTGAATCGATTCGATCCGGCGACCGGACACTTCACAGTTTTCAAAGCTGACCCGCGGAAAATCGTCCAGTATCTCGCTATGGTCGAGGATCGGCAAGGAATGCTATGGCTGGGCACGGACTCCTCCGGCCTGGAACGGTTCAATCCGGCTACGGGTCAGTTCACTACGTATGAACACGACATTGATCATCCCTTGACCCTGAGCGACAACCGGGTGAACTCTGTGCACTTTGATCGCACTGGCACCATGTGGGTGGGCACCCAGAATGGCCTAAACAAATTTGACTCAAAGACAGGTACGTTTACCGCCTATACACGTCGCGATGGTCTGCCCGGCAACGCAGTGGGCTGCGTGTTGGAAGATGCGCATGGCATCCTTTGGATGAGCACCAACAATGGAATTGTAAGATTCGATCCGAAGAGCACGGCAATCAGGAGTTATTCAACTGCAGAAGGATTGCCCGGTCCGGACCTGACCGGCTGGGGCGCGTGTTTCAAGAATCGAACAGGAGAAATGTTTTTCGGTGGCTTTAACGGAGCCACAGCCTTCCACCCCGATAGTGTTGTGGACCCGTCGAACACGCCTCAAGTTGTCCTTACAGAACTTCGCCTTTCGGGCAGCCCCGTTGATATCGGAGAAGGTTCGCCACTGAGCAAATCCATCACCTATACGCCGCAGTTGACGCTCTCTCATGACCAACGCATATTCTCGTTAGCATTTTCGACACTCAGCTTTTTGAGCCCGGGCACCAACCGGTATCGATACATGCTTGAAGGATTGGACGACACTTGGCACGAAGTCCGGAGCGACGAGCGTCTGGCTACCTACACCACCCTCCCATCCAGGGAATACACGTTTCGCGTCCAAGGTGCAACGAGCCGTGGCCCCTGGAGCGAGCCCGGTGTGCGGCTGCGCATCGACATTCTGCCCGCATGGTGGAACAGCTCGTGGTTCCGGGCTACCTATATCGCAGCGCTTCTTCTGATCCTGGTGACCATCTACATCTACCACCAGCAGCAGAAAAAGCGCGAGGCCGAGCATACGGAGAAATTGCGCCGGACCCAGACTGAGCTTGCGCAAATAAACCGAGTGAGCACCATGGACGAACTGACCGCCTCTCTGGCGCACGAAATCAAACAACCGATTGGAGCAGCCGTCACAAATGCGGAAGCATGCATACGACTAATCGATCGCAGTGAGCCTGACCTGCCGGAGGCGCGAGAAGCTGCGCTGGAAGTGATCAAAGACGCCAGACGTGCAGCCGACATCATCGAGCATGTCCGATCCTTGTACCGAAAGGGTTCTTCACCCCAGGAGATCGTTGACGTAAACGAAGTCATCCGAGAGATGGCCGTGATGCTCCAGAAAGATGCGAACCGGCATTCGGTTACGATGCATACCGATCTCACCGACGGGCTTCCCAAAGTGATGGCGGATCGTGTGCAGTTACAACAGGCAATGATGAATCTCATGATCAATGGGATTGAGGCGATGGGGGAGCCGCCCGGTGAGCTCAGCATCAGGTCGCAGTTGGGCGAAGATGGTCAAGTGCTGATCTCGATCAGCGATACCGGCGTGGGGCTGCCCACTGGAAACGCCGACCAGATCTTTAACGCGTTCTTTACCACCAAGGCGCAAGGCACCGGTATGGGACTGGCGATCACTCGCTCCATTGTGGAGTCGCATGGCGGCCGTATCTGGGCCAACGCGAACTCTGGACCAGGAGCAACGTTTCAATTTACGTTGCCCATGAGTGAGGCTGCTGGCAGATGACCTCCGCTGACTCACCTATTGTCTTTATCGTCGACGATGATACCCGCATGCGTGCGGCGACGCAGCGCCTGTTGAAGACGGTAGGTCTGCATTCTGAGTCGTTTGCTACTCCGGAGGACTTTCTACGGTATAAGCGTCCCGATGGTCCCAGTTGCCTCGTCCTGGATGTGCGACTTCCTGGAATGAGCGGGCTGGAGGTCCAAAGAAAATTAATTGAGATGGAAGTGCAAATCCCTATCGTTTTCATCACCGGCCACGCAGACATCCCATTGACTGTGAAAGCGATGAAGTCAGGAGCAGTGGAATTCCTGACAAAGCCTTTCCGGGGCCAGGATCTCATAGATGCGATTCAGCAGGCCTTGAAGCGTGACAGCGAAACGAGGCGACAGCAAAGCGAGATAGCAGAATTGAAGGACCGCTACGCGACGTTGACTGCGCGAGAGCGCGAGGTAATGCTTCTTATCGTTTCTGGCATGCTCACGAAGCAGATTGCCTCGGCACTTGGCACCACCGAGATCACTGTCACCGTGCACCGTGGACAGGTGATGCGCAAAATGCAGGCCAACTCTCCTGCTGAACTGGGAAGGATGGCAGAAAAGCTTAAGCTGCCGGCAATCGTCTGACTTGGACCGCCGGTCGCCGACGCAAACCCCTCCCATGACCCATTAAAGGTACCTTATACATACATATTAGCGACCTTATAACAAGCCATAATTGTGGTTTTGCGGCGAGCAGATTGATCCTGTACCTGTATGGATAGAGAGATGACGGGGAAAATGGTTGCCGTTATCGATGATGACGAGTCGTATCGAGTCGCCGTGCAACG
>DASYBJ010000190.1:0-5523 GCA_036500845.1 Acidobacteriaceae bacterium | reverse complement strand
ACTGCAATACGCCGGCCCGCGCGGACCACGACTAGATCGTCCACCTGTACTTCGTCCAGGCGCATACTTACTTCAATCCCGTCGCGTACAAGCCAAACCTCATCGTCTTCCGTAGAAAGGAGCTGACGGATCGCCTTTCGCGTGCGCCGTAGTGTCAGAATTTCGAGATATTCACCAAGGTTCAGCAGCCAGAGCACAATCAGCGCGGTCACATTCTCCCGCAGCATGACGCTCGATATCGTTGCGGCTCCCACTAGTGTTCCGGTAGTGATGGGGCTGCGGCCGGTGATCGTCCGCGTCAAGGCACGTAAAAAATCGTAGCCCGTAATAAAGGTTCCGGCAACGGAGAGGATTGTCAGCGGCAACCCAACCGGCGAAGCGGCAATCGAACCCCAAACCAAGCGATTGACAAAAATCAAAAGTAACTTTGTTCCGCCGATCACCAATTTGCTCAGGAGCTTTCTTGCTTTCCCGGGTCGCTGTATCTCGTTCTGTTTTGCAAGCGCCACAGCCTGGCTAACGGGCTTCGCCAAAAGGGCTCGGGCGAGGATGTGCTCCGAACTTGCATCGTTTTGAACACTTTCACCTTCCAGGAGAATACGCCCGGTTGTAGCGTTGGCTTGCACCCTTCCACTGCCAAAGACTTGCTCCAACCGCAGTTGGACCGCCAGCGCATAGCGAGGGCGATTCAAGATTGCGGGCACGGACCATCTTTGCCGGCCGGGAATATTGGATAACAGAGAAAACTCGGCCTCGCGGGCTAGAGTAAGAGTCATGGGTAGAAATCCTAACGAAGTGAGCTGAAGAAACTGAATTAGGGAGTGGAATCCGACCGGCGCTCTGAGCGGTCTAACTCGTCCTTCGCTTCCGCTACCAATTGTTTGGCTTCCGCACGGACCCTCCCGCCGAATGCAACAACACTGCGCTGTGCGCGTACGCTTTCGCGAATGGCCGCTCGCAGCAGCGGCCGCCAAGAAATCTTACGGGCTCCTTCACCGGCGAACGCCCCGGCAATCAAGCTGCCAATAATCAGGTGCATATGCTCTTATCCGGCTACTGTATAGGTTCTGTGCCGCGTTTCGGCGTTCCAGCCGAATCGCTCTTCTGCTTTTCCACATCGAGATCGGACTTTGCCTCTTCCGTCAGATCCTGCACATCTTCCTTGACGCTGGACGCGACGCGTTGAAAATAGCGGCTGGCCAGCAATCCGCCTTTAATGGCTCCGCGCATAGCAGGACGAGCCTGTTTGCCGAGAAGCGGCGCGGTCACAGCAAGTGCAAGGCCTGATGCCGCACCCAAGAAGAACACTTTCTTGCTGACGTGACCGGCTCTTTCGGCAGGGGTAGTGATTTCGGCGGAGGCTGGCTTGATCGAATCCTGCTTCAATCGCAGTTCCACCTCGTCGGCGATTGCTTTGATACTTTTCTTGGTGAGAGCTGTCTTTGTGTTTTCCGCGCCCATTCTTGTTTCTCTTTTCTATTTATCCTGTTTTGGTTCAATCTCCGGAGTTTCTTCCGCATGCGCCAGCGCATTCAGGATAAGCTCAGCAACATGGCGATCCACCAGGCTGTAGAGAATGTGTTTCCCCTGCCGGCGCCGCACCACTATGTTTTCCGCACGCAGAACCCGGAGGCGCTGCGAAATGGTCGACATCGCCTCTTTCTCCGCATCAGCGAGTTCACCAACACAACGATGCTCGTCGATCAGCCGGCTCAATAGCCGCAGCCGGGATGATTCCCCTAAAGCCCGGAAGAGATTGGCCGCGCGCTCGATTGATGCCGCCGACGGAAGCGGTTGAGCGGCGCCCGGGAACGGGTGAGGTGTATCACATTTGCCTATCAAGGACTTTGCCACTTCCTCAATAATCATCACTTCATCAACTGTGCAAATATTAAGATGAAAATCTCTTGAAAGTCGACTCTTTCTTTCGATATATCATCACTTCATCAACTGTGCAGGTGTTTTAAGGCGAGAAATATTTGGGACACTTTTTCTTCCGATGCAAAATTCGACATTGTGCCGATCAACACAAGGGTGAACACCAGGCAGGCGATTTGAATCAGGGATCGCCGCCCGCTTTGCTCACGCTGTAACTCGGGCAGCAGAATGCCTACGGCTATGTATAGGAAATTCGCAGCGGCAATAGGAAGCAGACTATTCGCAAGATTCACAGCGCTGCCGAAAACGAGGACGAGAACCCCTCCCAGGGCGCAACCAAATGTCGCCAGCGTGTTCAGGATCACCGCCCGGCGGCGCGTCAATCCGCTGTAGACGAGCACGCCGACATCTGCGATGTGGTGTGGAACTTCATGCAAGAGGACCGCAATCGTGGTTGCCACGCCGATGTTATGCCCGATGACAAAGGAAGTCGCGATTGCAATTCCATCCATAAAGCTGTGAACAGCTCCGCCGAGCAAGATATTGGCGCTAAGCCCCACGTTGCCTTGGCGGCGGCGCTCGTGGTCGTGATGGAAGGGCTCGCCTTCGAGATGTACATGCCCCGAATGATCGGCGCCGTTTCCCTTCAGGAAGAGAATCCACAGCAGCCTCTCCAAAAAGAAGGAAATCAGAAAGCCCGTTATCAGAAGCAAGCTCAATCGGTTTCCGGCTCCAACCCGTTCCATCGCTTCCGGCAGCATATGCGTGATAGCCGTCCCGAGGAGTGCACCAGCCGCTGCACCTACCAGGTAAGGAAGCGCCGCCTGGAGCCGCTTGCCTAGAGCAAAGCTGATCGATCCAACTACAGATGCACCGCTGACAATGAAGAGAGCGATTAAAGTGTGGAGAAGCTCTGAATGGCGGACAGGATTCATGATGACGCAACGATGTGCAACCGAGCGCATCGCATCCGGCAGACGGCGATGGACAAGAGATGCAATTCAATCTTATATGTTCGCCTATGTCGTGAGTCTATGCACGCGCGGAAAGGCGGACGGGCAGAATATGCGAACTCAGGGGACAATTCTCGGGCTTCAGCGGACTTCGCGCCCAGCAAGCGAGGGTCCAGCGGGCCTCCTGAGTGCGAAAACCTACTCTAAGCTGGGCTCAAAATTGATCATCAAATTCCACACAAGTGAGGGGCGGCTTCTGAACTTTTCTCTTGAAACATTGGTGCAGATTTGGGCGACGGCTCGCCCCTCGAAACACGACCTGCCAGCTCTACCTCAGCTTGAGTCGGCGTGTAAAGATCGATCAGTTCTCGACGGCTGAAACTGCTCTTCAACCGCGGGTATGCGGTTTCATGCACTGTGGGCACAAATGCTCTCGCTCTGAGAACTGATTTTCGGTACGATTCACAGACGCATGTAGCTGGCCATAAACAGTACTTTTTGCCCAGTATGGAGAGACAATCAGAAACTCACGCCAATCCAGTTCAAAGCGCCGTTCTGGAGAGGGTTTTTGGCCAGGGACTAAACCTCGTTCCGGAGAACTTCAAGTGGCGCTATACGCCCTGGGTTTCTACCCACGACCAGCAGACTCCCCAAGGTACAACTATTCGAGCAAACCCGGAGAGAGTACCGAGTCTGCGGATTGATAGGTCAGCGGCCAATAAAGTCGGAGTTCATCGGCGATCCATCCCGTAGGCCACCATAGAGAGTCGGCATTGAAAAGGGATTTGCAGGTAGGTACACCGAAAAGCAGCGGCATGCGACGGAATGGATCTTCAAGCGGATTCAGCACGAGTTTCCGTAAACATCCTTGCATTTCGCGTATTTCAGCGCAACAGCCACGCTCTTCTCGAGGCAAACGGGTAAGCACTCACTTATTTAGAAGGCGTCTTCTAGCGATTCCGTTCCGATAACTTAGCGTCTGGCGTAAAGGAAGATCAAACTGCACGCCCGAAAACAATCCTGTTCCGATCACTCTATCTGAGTCGCTTGCTCGATCTCGACCAACCCCAACCCTTCCCGGAGGCGCTCTCCAGAATCGCTCGTGTCTTTCTCGCAACCGCTATAGCGGCTCCATGGCGCATCAAGCAAGATCGTGTAGCACTATTTCAGAAAAACCACACCATGTCAGAAGACGTATGCCATCAGCATCCCTATTGTTATAGGTAAGAGTGGCGGGTAGACTGCGCCATTTCAAGATTCTGCATGGTAGAAGACGCACCTATGGGCGCATCCTCGGTCCGCTCCGTTCTGACGAAGTAACCACCCAGGAGAAATGGGATGAGCAAATTGACAGGAACAATTGGTCCCGTCGAGAATATCGATTCATATCTCGGCCGAGCGCGCTCTATCTTTCGATCAATGCTCAAGACGAGTTCCATCACGAGGACAGCCACGGAGTGACTTGAGCGGAGTCGGGACCAGTGTCATCGAAGGAATCGACCAAGACGATCGTTAGCTGCGACGTTTGCTCTGAACTGAGGGTCGTCGTTATCCCGGCGATCATTGTTAGTCGGCCGATTAGACGCAAACCGAATTGGCATACTGGGCATCTCTATGGGCGGAGCTTCTGCCATTCTTGCAGCGGCAAAAGATAAACGCCCCCGTGCCGTAGGGATGATTCCGGTTTCAGTGATCCCTACGCGTGATCGCTGCCGGCTTTGAACACTTCATTCATCTTCCCCCTTCCCATTCGCGCCTATAACAATCGGCATCGCCGATTTCAGAGCGAATGTCGACGTGAATCGCGTGCGGCCTATGGACGTCATTACAGAAGTCAGCCCCCGGCCACTGCTGATTATTCATGAGCCATGGGGATGCCTTCGTACCGGTTGACAATAGCCTGAGGAACTTCGCCGCAGCTTGCCAGCCAGAAGAACTTTGGCTGATGCCGGGTTCTGGACACGCGCAAGCGGAGACAATTGCAATGTCGGAGTACGAGACTAGGGCCACGAAGTTTTTTGAGGACGCACTTCGCTAGAGGTGTTCTTCTCGAAGGTTTGATCGTGATTCCACATTCCATTTGAACTGCAACACAAAGTACTTGTAGAGGTAAATATGGGGAAGCTGACAGGTAAGGTAGCAATCGTTACAGGAGCGTCAAAGGGCATCGGTGCCGGCATCGCAAAGGGCATGGGCGCTGCGGGTGCCGCAGTCGTCGTGAACTACTTCTCGAGCAAAGAAGGCGCTGACCTTGTTGTTGCCGACATCGTGGGGAGTGGTGGTAAGGCGGTCGCAATTCAAGGTGACATATCAAACGCGGTGGATGTGCGGCGGCTGTTTTCCGAAACGCAAAAGACTTTCGGATCGTTGGACGTACTTGTCAATAACGCTGGCGTTTACAAATTTGGCCCACTGGCTAGCGTTACGGAGGATGAATTCCGTCGGCAGTTCAACGCAAATGTTCTTGGTGCTCTTCTGGTAACCCAGGAAGCAGTGAGACACTTCCCGCCACATGGTGGGAGCATTATCAATATCGGTTCAGTCGCCAGTATCGTAGCTACTCCGATGACAGTAATTTATGCGGCTACGAAGGGCGCTCTCGACTCCATCACCCATGTATTAGCCAAAGAACTCGGGCCTGCGAATATCCGAGTGAATTCGATTAGTCCAGGAGTCACTGAGACCGAAGGTG
>DASYBJ010000189.1:0-81390 GCA_036500845.1 Acidobacteriaceae bacterium | reverse complement strand
TGCAACACCATGTTGAGCATGACGTCGAGAAACGCTTTCAAACCGATTTCATAAGCAACGATGCCCCGCATGAGCAAAGCAAGCTAATCCCTTTGAGCACGCCAAGACAGTGTCGTGAGATTGCCGGCACCTGCGGCGCCGGTGAGCGATATGTGCAAGTGTTCGATCTTGCTGATATCGATTCCACTGAGCTTCTGGACTTCAGCGTCGATATCGAGCAAATGCTGGCTAGTGGAGACTCCCTGCAACAAGATCGACCCAAATGCAAGGTGCTCCAATTCGAGCTCCCGGCGCATATGAAAGCAGTGCCTCCTGCCAATTTGGTCAATTCGTCGACCTCAACGGGAAAGGCTGCGAAGGTGATAGAGTTCCGACGGCCTGACGAGGAACGCGGATTCCATGGAAACAAATCGATCACAGCAGGAGCAGCGCTGGATCGCAAGAAATTGGGCTCCGATGAGTGAAACAATAAAGATTACGAATCAGTACAATGTAGCTAAAGCTTGCGAGCACTGCGAGGGCGTAGTTCGACATGAATCCTGGTGCGTTAGTGAGTCGCCGGCGATATATTACGCCTGGGCTATTGTGCATTATTCGGGGATCGTGACGGAAGAGGATCGGATCCATTTGCATGGGCTGGGTGTTGCGTGGAGAAGGCATTCGGAATGAAAAGCTTGGCGCTTGCTTCCTAGCTGCTTTACACGGTCACTACTACTTTTCCTCGAGCGTGTCCTTCTTCCAGATACCGGAGAGCCTCAGGGACCTCACTCAATCTGTAGCGCCTGTCGATGACCGGTGTTACCTTTCCGGTCGCCATGAGCTCGCCCACTATGGTCAGATCCTCTTTGTTCGATCTCGCCAGGAACGGGACCAGTTTTTGGCTCACGAACCGTGACAACACAAGCGCTCCGATCAAACGAGCCAGAAGACTGATCACCCGAACGTCGGCTGGTGCGCCGACCATGATGAAGATGCCCCTGGGATTTAGAACGCGCCTGCATGCTGACAACGAATGGTTCCCCATGCAGTCGAAAAGCAGGTCGTAACGTTGCCCGCTTTTGGTGAAATCCTCCTGGGTGTAATCAACGACTCGATCTGCGCCGATGGATCGGACCAGGTCGACATTTCTCGTGCTGCATACGCCGGTCACATCTGTGGCAAACGACTTGGCGATCTGCACGGCGAACGTACCCACGCCTCCCGCTGCACCGTTAATCAAGATCTTCTGCCCGCGCTTAATGTGTCCCTGGTCGCGAAGACCCTGCAATGCGGTGAGCGCCGCGATAGGTGCAGAAGCCGCTTGCTCAAACGTCACGTTATCCGGTTTCATGACCAACGTCGATTTCATGACACGCGCCGACTCGCAAGTACACGCATACTCGGCAAAGGCGCCACGGCACGTGCCGAACACCTCGTCGCCTGGCTTGAACTGCGTTACGTTCTTGCCAACCGCTTCTACCTGGCCGGCCACATCAACGCCGAGTGGTTTGATCTTTGGTTTGCGCTGCCCGAAAAGTAGACGAACGATGTACGGTCCGCCTCTCATGGTTTTCCAGTCAAGTGGATTGACGGAAGCCGCGCGAACTTTTGTCAAGACTTCATTGTCCCTGGGGACAGGCTTTTCGACCTCGCTGACCTCGATAACGTCCGGCGGGCCGTATCTGGTATAAGCAGCTTTCATGCGCGAAATCCGTTCCAGCATTTCATAGCCTCCAGAGCGGCGACCACATGCCGCTTGGCTCAAACAAGCCATTTACCTATTGAAGCCAGGCCCAGCCGCCCGTCGAATGGGCCAAAATGGAAGGAGCAGCCCGTGATCCCGTCACAATCGCGAGAGGCGCTGCTGATCGACCGTTACCGCCATATACACCTTGCCTAAACACATTCTCTCGGCCAACTCATTGCAGCGGCCGAGCAAACGACAGCTCGTGGCCATCCGGATCGGGCATGTGGAAATAGCGTTCACCCCAAGACGCGTCCCGTGGAATTTCGGGATCAAATCCTTTCTCTTTCAGATGTGTCCAGAACACATCAACATCCGCAACGTGAAAGATCAGCCGGCCCCACTGCGACACACTGTCACCTTGTTCGAGGTTAAGGATCGCAGATTCTGAATCGCTCGCCCGCAGTGAAGAGAATCGCGCCCGTTCCCCGCCGTAGAGCAGCTCCATGCCCAGCACATTTCGGTAAAACTGGACCGAAGCCTTCATATTCAAAACCCGAAAAGTAATCGCAGAAATCTTTTCAATCGTCGGCGCCATAGGCCAGCAGTGTACGTTGAATTTGCTTTTCCGGAGGGCACAGTGAAATGTTGAACCTGCTCCAGTCGAGGGTCTAGAATCCAGATGCAATCAGTTAAAGATTGTGGGAGGTCTATATGCCCCACTATGAGTTCTTCTGCAACGCCTGTGAGAAAACATTCTCGAAGAAACTGACGATTGAAGACCATGACGTTGAGAAAACCGGCTGCCCGCACTGCGGCAGTCGCGAGGTAGAACAGAGCTGGTCTGCTTTCTCTGCCGTCACCTCGAAGAAGAGTGCCTGAGCACAGCAGCAGGAGGAAGCGTATATGCTCTTCAACAAATTTTCCTTCGGTACCCTCCAGATCGACGGAAGCACGTACGAGCAGGATGTGGTGATCGACCGCGGAGATATCCGCAAACGCAAGAAGACACCTTCGAAAAAATTCCGTGACGAGTTTGGGCATACGCCCCTGTCCATCGAAGAGAAGATACCCTGGAAATGCCATCGGCTTGTGATCGGCACCGGAGCGTATGGCCGTCTGCCAGTTATGAAGGAAGTCAAACGTGAGGCGGAACGACGCCACGTCGAATTGATCATCGTACCGACCAGTGAAGCGATTCGGCTAATAGAAAAGGAGTCCGCCGCAAACGCCATTCTCCACGTGACCTGTTAGTCGCTCCTGTCCTCGGCACGCACTCTGGCAATTGAGGTGAGTGCTCGTAGCTGCGATCTGGTTTTTCCAAATATTTGGAAATCGCCAAGCCACTCATCGGCGAGTTTGAGGCCCTGTTTGCCTCATCTGGTACTTAACTTCCGAATGCTCGCCTAACCAGAAGTCATCCCGGCCCAAAACTGACCATCGTTGTCGTAGTTCCCGCAAAACCGTGTTTCTAGAAACTTCGGTCCAACCCCGCTCGTACCGGCGAAGTTTCCTTAAATCTAACTTTCCGGAACTTCGACCAGGATCTGGTGAGTGTCGGGTTCAGTGGGTAAACGCAGGCGCGTTATGAGGACGATCCTGCAATCAGCCAAGATATCCTGTGACTCGTGATTCGCACCGTTGCTATCCAAGGATATCGATCTCTGCGCGAGGTGGTGCTTCCGCTCGGACAATTGAGCGTCATCACGGGCGCAAATGGCAGTGGCAAGTCGAGCGTATATCGTTCTCTGCGCCTGCTCGCTGACGTTGCTCAGAACGCTGTTGTTGCCTCCCTTGCCGGCGAGGGAGGCCTAGCTTCTACTTTCTGGGCGGGGCCGGAAACCATCGCTCGAAGCGTGCGCCAAGGAACTCATGCCGTCGAAGGGCTCGCGAAGCGGAATGCCGCCAGTCTCAAGCTGGGCTTCGGAGGCGACACCTATGGCTACAGCATCGACCTGGGCTACCCTCCTCCACCACCTCCGGCAACGATGTTTGAGCTGGATCCGCGCGTGAAACGCGAGTGCATCTGGCAGGGTCCCACGTACCGCAAAGCATCTGCCCTAGTAGATCGGAGGAACAATTTCGTCTGGCTCTCGACCACAAAGGATGAAGAGCCGATAATGCTGACACAGCATCTCTCCGACACTGACAGCATGCTCGCCAGCGTCGCCGACCCGCAGCGGGCTCCCGAGATGTTGGCTGTCCGGGAAGCCGTCCGCGGATGGCGTTTTTACGACCATTTCCGTACTGACTCCGAATCACCGGCGCGAGTCGCCCAAATCGGCACCTTTACGCCAGTCGTGCATCAGGACGGCAGCAATCTCGCCGCCGCCCTCCAAACGATTTCAGAGATTCGTTCTGACGAAGCACTCGCCGCCACACTTGAAGACGCTTTCCCCGGCAGCCGTCTCTATGTGGTAGACCGAAACGGTCGCTTCGAGCTGCAGCTACAGCAGCATGGCCTGCTGCGTCCACTCTCCGCCGCCGAACTCTCGGACGGAACCCTGCGGTACCTGCTTTGGACCGCAGCTCTGCTAACGCCGCGCCCTCCGGAGTTAATGGTGATGAACGAGCCTGAAACCAGCCTTCATCCAGACTTGTTACCCGCACTCGCCAGACTCATTTTGGCTGCAACGTCACAGACGCAAATCATTGTGGTTTCGCATGCGCAAGTTTTAATCGAGGCACTGGCTTCCGTATCGATGTGTACACGCCTAAATCTTCAAAAAGACTTCGGAGAGACCAAGCTTGACGGCGCGACACTATTCAACACTCCGAAGTGGAATTGGCCAACTCGATAGGTCCTACGCGAGACCTTCGAAGTGGGCAGATCAGTACTCCCAGTTGGCATCCCGGTAGTGATCTGCTCCAAGTGTCCTGGCTCGATATCATGAGCGGGGGGGCATCATGAGGCTTCTTCTCACTTCCGCTGGTATCAGCAACACGAGCATCCACGACGCGCTGGTCGACCTGTTGGGCAAACCAGTTGCCGAGGCGAGCGCCCTTTTCATTCCCACCGCGATCTACGCCTTGCCCGGCGGTGCTGACATCGCACGGAGGGTGATTTGCGGATCGCTCGGCGCTCCCTTCTGCGAATTGGGTTGGAAGTCGTTAGGAGTGCTGGAGCTTACCGCGCTGCCCAGCATCAAAAAAGAACATTGGGTCTCCATGGTCCGGCAGACCGACGCCCTGCTGGTTGGAGGCGGCGATTGCCAGTACCTGTGCTACTGGATGCAACAGTCCGGACTGGCAGGCCTCTTGCCGTCGCTGCTGCGCAAGACGATCTACGTGGGGCTGAGCGCCGGGAGTATGGTGGTGACCCCCTATGGCACGACCTACGATGGCCATACTCTGCCCACCGACAGCGATAGAGCGATGGGATTGGTTGATTTTGCGGTGCTTCCGCACCTGGATCACGAGAGATTCCCGGAGAATTCCCTGGCCAACTTAGAAGAATTGGCCGCCACCATACCCGTGCCGACGTACGCGATTGACGATCAGACCGCCATCAAAGTGACCGACGGTACCGTCGAAGTCGTCTCCGAGGGAGAGTGGAAGCTGTTCAACTCCTAGTGCCGAAAAGCTCAGCGGCTTCGCTCGCCATCTTTTGGGCCTATGTGGCTGAAATTGGGTGGGTGTGAAGAATGAATCAGAGTTTGATTCAAACCGACCCACTACCGCCAACGGACCCGATCACCGGCACGCTCATCGGTGAGTAACGAGAAGTCTTCTCGTCAGCGAGTGTGACTTCCGAGAAGCGTGTTTCAAGCACGCAAGGGCAACGTGTGATTAAGGCGTGTCCAGCAGACATCGAAATCCCATAGGTGGATCACCGCATCCGCCGCAAACGCCAGCGGCTGTAGAGTCGATAATCGGTAATCAGTGTTGGAGCGGAGACCGCCGAAGATTGCGTCGCTATTCAACTGCGAACTAACCTGCCAACGCGTAGCAGCTCAACCGTCGTCAGTATCCTATATGCCGAACGGCTATATCCGCAATTCGCTTCATCTCTTTTCTTGATACGCCGTTCGCAGCCTGAATAGCCAAACCTCCGAGAAGGGTCGAGAGATAACGAGCATAGTCGTCTACGTTGACATCAGCAGCCAACTCGCCGCTCTTGCGAGCCTGCTGCAGGCGGCTTTTCAGACCGGCCTCATTTTGTTTTCGTATCTCGGTCATGAACTCCTTGGCGGAATTGGCTTCAACGCCACACGCCATTGCCCCTGTGAGTGTCATACAACCGGACGGGTGGCCTGAGTCAGTCAGGAATTCGACCGTGTTTCGAAAAAGTGCAAGAATGACTTCCCGGAGGGTTGGTTCGCTCAGCGCTCTCGCTTGATACTGGGCGGGACCCTCAGCATAGCGTTTAGCAGCCAAGGTGAAGAGGGACTTCTTATCGCCGAAGGCAGCGTAGATGCTGGGAGGATTTAGGCCCATCGCCTTGGTCAGATCCGCCATCGAAGTACCTTCGTAGCCCCTCTCCCAGAAAAGCCTCATCGCCGCATCGAGCGCCGCTCCCTCGTCGAAGCCCCTTGGCCTTCCCATCTTCTTCAGTGTTTTACCGCTTTGCCTCATGATCCCGCCCCTACCCTTTCCATTAGAGGCTGGTTTCTTGAATCCGATGCAATCCGCGCGACATCTATAACAATCGTTACACATATATGAAGCGGATTGAAAAGGAGAACTTCACATGTCTAGTCCAGTTGTTTTGATTACCGGTGCCCTTACAGGAATTGGGCGTGCAACCGCATTTGCTTACGCGAAGGAAGGTGCGCAAGTAGTAGTTTCAGGGCGCAACGAAGAAGTCGGCGCCGAGCTTATACGCGAGCTGCGCGCCACCGGAGCGAAAGTGGAATTTGTCCGTGCCGATGTGCGTCATGAAGAGGACGTCAAGAATCTGGTCGACAAGACCGTCGCTCGTTTCGGCCGCCTCGACATCGGTGTCAACAACGCTGGCACAGAAGGGGTTAACGGTTCGGCTGGCGATGTAACGGTCGAGAACTATAAGGCTATCTTCGACACTAATGTGCTTGGCGTGGTTTTGAGCATGAAGTACGAAATTCGGGCTATGCTTCCGCAAGGCAAAGGCAGCATCGTTAATATCTCATCTGCTTACGGCAAGATTGGCGGTCCCGGGGCGTCGATTTACGTGGGCAGCAAGCATGCAGTCGAAGGAATTACGAAGTCGGCGGCCATCGAGCTCGCCGGCACTGGCGTTCGCATCAACATCGTTGGCCCTGGGCCTATTGAAACGGGAATGTTCAACCGTTTTACGCAAACTCCGGAGAACAAAGCGGCCTTCCTCGAGAGTCAAGTTCCGAACAAGCGCATCGGCACGCCCGAAGAAATTGCAGATGCAATCGTCTTCATCGGGTCCGACAAAGCTTCCTACATCATCGGCGCTTCCTTGGCAGTGGACGGAGGCATGATCGCAGGTTGAGGCTTGGTGGCACGCACCAGTTGGGTGCTAGCGCCCAGAGCAGCCGGGTCCTAACACCCAATCAACAATCGCGGAAGGCGCACGTCGAACGTAGGAGACACGAATGGAAAAGCGTGCCATTTTGATCCCAAATTCAGAACATTCAATCGAGATGACTCCGAATCTGGCGCGCGTCACCATTCATGCCAATGTCCAGATTGTGCCCCAATCGGTAACGAAGTCGGCTTGTCAGAAGTTAGCAGCGACCCAACGAACCGTCTGATCCTCGCAAAACGGCATTCCCGGTAATTTCATCTTTGGTTTCACCTTGAACCCAGCGAAGTATCTGAAACGAGACTTTGCAGGAACTCATCTGCCAATAACCTCGAGCACATCAGCGTCGGAACCAGTCCACGCCTGAGCTCCATCGTGTGTGAGCCTGCCCGTAGAGTCGTCCCAATGAAGATGCGTCACGCTGCTTTCACCTTTCTCGTATGCGTAAGTCTTGCCGTCATCCTGGTACAGGGTGAAGTCTCCATTTGATCCGGGATAGATGCGTACTTTTGCCAGTTCCTGTCTTTCGCCCGTATTCTCGACCGGTTTTCCCAAGGGTAGGATTGACCCCGCTCGAACAAAGAGAGGGAGAGCATCGATCGGAGCGTCAACCTTGATTGTCTGACCGCCGTTGATTCGTTCATTGCTCCAATAATTGAACCAGTCCGTACCAGCAGGAAGGTAAACCATGCGGCTGGTCGCACCTTGTTCCGTGACCGGCGCCACAAGGAACGCAGGTCCGAACATATATTCGTCTCCTATATCAGACACTTTGGGATCGCCTGGGAAATCCATGAAGAGCCCCCGCATATACGGAGCGCCTGTTTGGAAAGTGAAGTACCCCAGGGAGTAGATATAGGGCATGAGTTGATAGCGCAGCCGGAGGTACTTCTCAAGGATCGGCTCTGCCTGCTGACCGTACGACCAGACCTCGTTATATTTGCGGCTGCCGTGCGTACGGAAGTTGGGTTCGAAAGCTCCATACTCGAACCACCGAGTATAGAGTTCAGGATAGTCGTCATAGCCGCCCACATTATCCCGCGCATCGGAAGGATCGATCAGCGGCGGGTGCTCCGGGTGATGCACCGGAGGCAGACCTTGCCACCCGCCAATGTCATTGCCCCAGTAAGCAATGCCCGAGGCAGTTACATCGAGCCCCGTAGGAATCTGGCGCTTGAGCGTGTCCCAGGTGGGATAGATGTCGGAAGACCAAAAGATCGTGCCATTGCGCTGCGCGCCTAGATAGGCGTCGCGAGAGAGGATGAGCGCCCGATGAGGCAGATCCCGCCGGAAGCCGTCATAGAAAGCGGCAGTGTGGAAGAGCGGATATACGTCGTAGTAGCGTGTGCCCGGCCCGATTGAGAAGTAACTGCCATTCGGCGGCAGGTCAGGCTCCGTCTCATCCGCCCAGAAAGAATCGAAGCCTTTGCTGACCAGATTGTCGCGGATCGTGTCCCAATACCAGCGTGCTGCTGCTGGATCTGTGGTGTCGATGTCGGAACCGGCTAGATCGTAGGGTAAGCCGTCGGTTGGCGTGCCATCGGCCAAGTGCTCGAACCAGCCCTTCTTGCGAATGAAATCGTAATAGCGCGAACCGGGTTGGAAACGAGGCCAGACACTGATCATGGTTTCAACGCTCTGATCGTGAAGCTGGCGATTCATCGATGTGGGATCCGGCCAGTAGAGCGGATCCATGTCCATCTGTCCCATCTTGGTGTAGTAAAACCAGTCGATCACGATGACGTCGAGCGGGAGATGCCGCTCGCGGTAGCCCTTCGCGACGGCGAGCACTTCGGCCTGTGTACGGTAACGCTGCTTGCATTGGATGAAACCGTAGGCTCCCTTGGGCAACAAGCGGGTCGGGCCGGTGAGCAGACGGTAGCCGGAGTAAATCTCATCTGTATTCTTGCCGGCAATCACAAAGAAGGAGACACGGTCCCCGACCTCGGAGGTCCACCTTGTCTGTTCGTTGAAGCCAGGTTCGAAGACTGTTTTCGAGGGATTGTCCCAAATCACTCCGTAGCCTTTGTTGGTGACGAGGAAGGGAACACAGAAGCTCGGGGAGCCGGTGGCCAGATAATCGTGCCAGCACTCGACTCGATGCCCGCGGTGATCGAAGAAGCCCTCCTGATTTTGGCCCAGCCCGTAATAATGTTCGTCATCGGGTGATCCGAAGCCAGCTCCAACGCGGTAAAAGTCCGGGTCTGACGGCCGTTTGTCATAGACCAGATTTGCAGTGCTGTCCTTATGGTTGAGCACTGTCATGGACCAGTTCCTCATGTCGAGGAAGCTTCGGCCATTAGGGGTACTGAAGGTGATGCGAGCGGGAGGATTTGAGCTGAGAAAGTATTTGGAGGCGGAGCTGGTTGCTGTGCGCGGATGATACGCAGCAACCGAAATCATCATGCGATCGGATTTGTAGATGTCTGCGTCATCGCTCTGCTGGTGGACCCAACCGGTTGCGGAGGGAGAAGCAATGAAACCGTAACCCGGCGGCGCCAAGGCCGGATCTTTCAAGACGCTAATGGTGACGCGAATGATATTTGGCGCGTAGGGCTCGAGAACAATCGTGCTCCCATCATGGTCGAGAACGACACGTTGTGTCTGGGCGCGGCCGAGAAGGGTCAATCCAAAAAACACAGCGGCGATTGCGAAGTAAAAAGCGAAGTGGTGAAAACGTTTACGTGAAAATGGAGACGGGACCTTCAAAACGCTTTGCATTCGCATCCTTTTTCTGCTTAGGAAACTACATGGGCAGGCGGAAACCTACAAGGTGCACACCAGATACCATTCGTGGCTGGCGCATGTGGCTTGTGCCGTCCGTCGTGTCCCTACCAGCGGTGCTCCCTTGTCCGATATCTCTTGTGTAATGTCCTGCGGAGTGGCAATCAGGACGATAAATCTCGTCGACCCTAGCAGACGTTCCCGCACTTCAGGCGAGAGATTGGACAGGTTGATGTTGCCGTTGATCAGGCGCTCAGCCTCGGAGGGTGTCGGCATCGCATTGACCATCAGATCAGCGCCGGGAACAGCTTTCACCGGCATAATCGTCAGATCGAGCCACGGGCTGTTGAGCATCACATCGTCAGAGTGAATGAGGGGCAATGCAGCGCTCCACAGATAAGGGTTAAACCCCAACTGATCACGCTTGCGCACCGCTTGCAACATGGCCGGATCGAGCATCGCTAGACCTTGGGTATGGATAGGCAAAACTTGCGCCTCAAGTGCTGAGAGTTGTCGCGCAACGGGCCGGAAGAAGGTCTCAGCGGGAATTAAGGCTAGGGCCGTCATCACGATTGCGAACCCCGGTGCGAGCCGGCGCAGACGCTGTGGATGGGCAAAGCCGCTGGCTGCGGCGAGCGCTCCCAGCCACGCAAAAATCATCAATCGTTGCGCGAAATAGTCCGAACCGTTCATCGCAGGCGGCAGAATCGGAATGGCGATCAGTACACCAATTGCCCCGAAGAGCATGGTGTCGGCGGGGCGCAGTTGCCCTGAACGCCATCGCGCGACAAGGCCCCGCGCCGCAAGGATTATGCCTCCGATCAGGATTGCGTAAAGGCCCAATCGGTAGGCGTCTATGAACACGTTCTTCGAGCGGGTTTCAAAGGGAGAGATGCCGAAGAGCACCAAGCTGCTGATGATGGTGTCTCTGTGCAGCGCTGTGGTGTGGAGGTTCGAAACGGAACGCGAACGGTCGGCTGCGGCGAGAGGATAAAGAAAGCTCAAGCAAGCGACCATCAACCCAAAAAGCTGCCAGCGATAACTCTTGAGCGAGAAGCCCTCGCGACCACGCGCCTGTATGAGCGTGATCGCCAAATCGAGTCCACAGAACGCAATCAAAAGCAGAAGCGGTACAGGATGCGTCAGCGTTAATAAAACAACGACGGCAAAGAACGGAAGCCAAAGCCCTGTACGACCGGCTGCTCCTCGGATCCAAAGGCCGGCCGCCAAGAAGAACAGGGCGACGGCGAGGGAATAGTTAAGAAAACCCATTACCAAGGCCCAGTGCAGCACGAGAGGCACGACACAGAGTGAAAGCAGATCGCCGCTTGGGCCGAGCGCGCGCGCGCAGTAGCGAAAGCAGTATGCGGTCGCGATAAAGATGAGACAGACGAAGATCTTCTCCGCCATATCGAGCGAAACGAACTTGGTTAGGCCGAGCAGCAGTCCGTAGTGGATTGCATAGGGCGGGAGCGGATGCCGGATCACATAAGCGTCATAAACATGGGAACCCGAGAGCAGCGATGCAATGACGTGGACGTAATACTTGTGCATCGGCCCGTCTTGCGTAGGGAAAAGAGGCAGCGAAAGAGCCCAGCCGCAAAAAAGCAACAGCAGGAAGGCAAAAAGGGGTGAAGTCCACGCCGATGGTCCGGCCGCTTGCTTTGGCGTTCGTTGCGCCGCTTGAGGAATTGTCTGGCCTGTTGTGGTCATTCTGTGGATTCGATCCTACGAAGGCGATTCAACTGCGCCGTGCTCGCCTGACTCAGGCAAGGCTGCTCATCGGCTTCTTAATTTCGTCTTTGGCCGGTGCCGTCTCAAGAACTTCGCGCACGAGGAAGAGGGGCCGCTGTTTGATCTCGGTGTAGATCCGGCCGATGTACTCTCCTACAATGCCAAAGCAAAACATCTCGACTCCGCCCATGAAGAGCACTGCCAGGATGAGCGTCGCCCATCCCGCTACCCAGTGGGGAGTGAAGATGCGGACGATGAGGGAATAGAGCACTCCAATCGCGGCAACAGCTGCCGTGAGAAGACCCAGGATGGTTACAAATCGCAAAGGAACTGTCGAGAAGGAGAAGATTCCGTCCAGCGCCAGATTCAACATCTTCCGCACCGGATATTTGGTTGAACCGGCAAAACGGGCCGCGCGCGCGTACTTGACACCGTATTGGCGGAAGCCGATCCAACTGGACATGCCGCGCAGCAGGCGGTGCCGTTCCGGCATCGCCAACATCGCATCGACCGCCCGGCGATCAAGCAAACGGAAATCTCCGCTGTCCAGAGGAATCTCTACGTCAGAAAGTCTGTTGATCAACCGGTAGAAAAGCTGAGCCGTCCACAATTTAAAGCCGCTTTCTCCCGCACGTGATTCGCGCACGCCATACACAACCTCGTAGCCCTCTCGCCAGTGGTCAAGCATTCGAGGGATGACTTCCGGCGGATCCTGTAGATCGGCATCGATGATTACTACGCATTTTCCGCAAGACGCGGTCAGCCCGGCAGTCACGGCAGCCTGGTGGCCGAAGTTCCTGGACAACATAATCGCGCGGGTTTGGGAGGAGGTGTTATGGATGGCGCGAAGAATCGATTCTGTGCGGTCCCTCGAACCGTCGTTGACATAGATCAGCTCATAATCCCTGCCGCAGCAACCCTCGAGCACTTCTCTCAGCCGCGTATGGCACTCAGGGAGAACCTCTTCCTCGTTGTAGCAAGGAACGACGACGCTAACGAGGGGGTTCTCCGAGCGCAATCCCGGCATACATGTAACACTTTACCTCAAAGGGAATTGGCGTCCGGCCCCCGCGAGTTGGCTAAGCGAATTCCTGGCCCGAGGCTTTCTATGCTTCCGACTCCCACTTCCAACCTGTTGGGTAACATTGAGCAGATCGTCGCTGCCAAGGCGCAGGAGGCCGGTTTTACGAAAGCGGGGATCGCCCCCGTCCCACCGCCCGGGGACGACAGTTACCGGGAACTGGAGTACGTCGGCGGCTGGGTCGAGCGCGGCCACGCGGGCGAGATGGAATATCTAAAGCGGCGTGACCAAGAAAATCGCTTGTTGAGATCCTCTCTGCGTGTGCCTTTTCCCTGGGTGAGGTCAGTCATCGTTTGTGCCGCCAACTACCATGCGGATGCAGTGCGATCCACCGACGCAGCGCCCGAGGACAAGGGCTGGGTGGCCCGTTATGCATGGACAGGGTTTGCTAAATCTGCTGGCCCTAAACCTGCCGGCCAAGCAGTGGCGGAGCAACAGGGCCGTGGATCAGAGCCGCTGGAGGCGAGCGACTATCATGACGTTTTGTTGCGCCGTCTGAAGAAGCTCGATCAGGAGCTCCAGAACAAATTAGGGCGCTTTGAATCGCGCTGCTTCGTCGATACCGGGCCCTTGGTGGAACGCGTTTACGCGAAGTATGCCGGCATCGGTTGGATTGGCAAGAACACCTGCATGATCAACCAGGAACTCGGCTCCTGGTTCTTTCTCGGCGTAATCTTGACTGCGCTCGAATTGCCGCAGGTGACCGGGAGGAGCGGTCTCACGGTCGCGGCAGATCGGTGCGGCAGCTGCACACGATGCATCGACGCCTGTCCAACGGACGCATTGATCGCGCCGCACCAGATGGACGCGAGCCGTTGCATCGCCTACCTCACGATCGAAAAGCGCGGAGCAATTCCTGAGGAACTGCGGTCCCGGATCGGGAGGCAAGTGTTCGGATGCGATATCTGCCAGGACGTCTGTCCCTGGAATCGCCGGGCACCCATCAGTGAGGATGCAGAGCTGGCTCTACGCCCCGAGCTAGTCAATCCGGCGCTGGATTGGATGGCGGAGCTTGATACAGCAAGCTTTCGCCGCTTGTTTCGCCATTCCCCAATGAGCCGCGCGAAGCTGCCTGGACTTCTGCGCAATGTCGCAATCGCCATGGGAAACAGCCGCCTCGATCGTTTCATCCCGAAGCTGCACGAGTGGTCGACAAGCGAAGATCCCGTGCTGGCCGACGCGGCAACTTGGGCCATCCGCCAAATCAAGGGCGCAGAAAACTCCGATCGGGCTTGAGGGCCCCCACAGCGCCACCGAATAGACGTCGCCGTACGGCAGAGCTCCGTCTAAATAGAAAACGGCCTCTAGGCGCATCCTGAGAGGCCGTCCGCATCCGCACCTCGTATGAGGGTCAGGCGTTACGAATCACATTTGCTGCGTTTAGGCCTTTAGGCCCCTGCTGGCACTCAAACTCCACGGCTTCACCTTCGTTCAAGGTACGGTATCCATTTTCTTGGATTGCAGAAAAGTGAACGAAGACATCCTCCCCCGTCGACCTCTGAATGAATCCGTAACCCTTTGCTCCGTTGAACCATTTCACAACGCCACTTTCCCTCACGTGAACTCCTCTCCATACTTCCTGCGGTAGCTTCCCAAGTGTTCAGAAACACCACGAGCCGCCATTGCGCGTCAAAAGGAAATACGCTCTGGCAGCTCTTGAGAAAACTGAATGATTTGAAACTACGGTAACCATACATCAAAAAAACGGCCTTCCCAGGAAACGCTCGCGATAGTCACTTTTGGCTACCGTCCTCCTGTTATGGCAGGAAATCTTTACGAGCGCAAGAAAAAATTTCGTATAGATTCTGGCTTTTGTTGGGGTACGACGCTGGTTACTAAAGTCTAGTGTCAATCCTTCAGCTGACACTGTTCTGTAACGACCGAGGGATTTGGCAAGCACCGTGCTCTGCTACGATGACACTTCCCCCCAATGACAACAACTCCCGTTTTGCCGGTCAGCGAAGAGAGCCTCGAGGCCAGTCCCATCACGGCTGTGAGCCCTGCAATTGCCACCGTGGCTCCTGTAAGTTTTTGGGGCCAAGCGCTCTCGCTCGCGCGCTATCTGACGCAAACCGAAGTACATACTTACGCCTTTAGCGTGGCCGCCAACGCCATCCTGTCGCTGTGCCCGTTTATCGTGATGATGTTCACGGTAGCTCGGGAGGTGTTTCATTCGCACGCCATGGAAAAGGTCATTGGCGAAATGATCCGGTATTTTTTGCCTGCCGGTCAGGACTTCGTTGTGAAGAATCTCTCGAAAGTCGCGCACGCTCGTCACGGTGTCCAGGTTGCTTCTCTCGTGATGTTGGTGGTTTCCTCAACCGGAGTTTTCCTGCCGCTGGAGACGGCGCTCAATCGGGTGTGGGGAGTTCGAGAGAACCGTACCTACCTGATGAATCAGGTGATTTCGTTCGGATTGGCACTCGCGATCGGAACGTTAGCAATGCTCAGCGTCGCGCTCACGGCCATGCAGCACTCGCTTTTAGGTTTGCTTTTCCTGGGTCACACGGATAACGCTGTTTATACCTTTCTCACGCACTGGATTCTGCAAATCACCGCGACATTCATCAGCGTTCTGCTCTTCTTCCTCATCTACTGGATTCTTCCTAACCGCAAGCTGCCAGCCCGCGCCGTTCTGCCGACGGCGATCTTCATCGGGCTTCTCTGGGAGATCGCTAAGATGGCGTACATCAGTGTGTTGCCGTGGCTTGATTTTCGCTCTGTGTATGGCCCCTTTTCGATTGCAGTCAGCTTGATGATGTGGGCATTCCTCACCGGACTGTTGCTGCTGGGCGGAGCACATCACTCTGCAACCCGGTACACGCTCCGATTGGCTCATCAGGAACAGATCAGGCCCCCGAAAGCGAAGCTCGAGCGGCAATAGCTTTCCCCTGCAGGTCCAGATTCTCCCAATCCGAGACTAGGGCCCGTTAACACGAATAGGGCGGAAAGCGTTGCGAGGGAAAATCGGGCCAGACGAGGCGGAATCCGAAGGCTGTGGCAGGTCCCCAGTCAAGGATTTCAACGAAGGATGGCCCGCTTTTGACCGCAACCCGCAGGGACGGGGAAGATTTTCCCGATTGCTTGTCACTCGTCGCTAACATACACACGGTATTCGTCTCTCCTCGCTCTCGTACTCAGCAAAATCTGCTCCCGTCGCTGCCGTCTTAATATTCCAGGGCTGCGCGGTACTGCCGCTCTCGCCCTCTTGCTCCGCTCGCCCTTCCCAGGCTCGCTTCGCAATTCACCCTATTAGTGTTAACAGGCCCTAAACATCAAGCTGCGATCAGCTTTCCTTCCCGCGATACACTTTGTGCGTGCCATGAGCAGCGCTCTTCAGAACTTCGAAACCCGAGTGTTCCGCGTCTTCCGGCGTGAGCCGCCAAGCGGCATCGTCCATCGGGGCGCTTTCTGGTTGTTTTTGAGTTATCTGCTGTTCTGCACCGTAGGTTTGCTCCCTGGCGAGACGGGAATCTTGTTTCAGATCCTCCGCTGGTTCACTCTTGTTCCTCTTCTTTGCTTCGCGTCCATTTTGTTTTTCCGGTGGGTTTTCGGCCAGCTTTTGTGGAAGCTGCGAAATCGGTTGATTGTGACGTACTTGCTGATGGGACTCGCGCCCTTGGTCCTCTTCGCGGTGTTGACGCTTCTGGTGGCCTATCTTTTTTCCGGGCAGTTCGCTACCCTCGCGGCGACGTCAGCCCTTCACAACGAGCTTGTCCGTTTGGGCGGAGAGGATCGAGAGTTCGCTCTTCACGTCGCGCATGCCCTGGCGGCCCGTTCCAAGATTGGACCCATCGACTTACCTGATTTTGAACAACAGACGAGGGTCAACGGACAGGATCATCTCCAGCTGTCTGCTTCTGAAAACGGCAGGCGCCTGGAGCTAACTCAGGGACGGGGAGCGCAAGCCATAGAGGGTTTGCCAACTTGGGTAAAGAGCGGGTTTCAAGGAATCGTCCTGGACCGATCGCGTTTATTTTTACGCGCCGTCGAAAGTGAGACGGTTGATGGGCGAACTGCTACTGTGGTTGCGAGTCTGCCTCTTAAGAAAGAAACCCTAAACCGGTTGGCCTCTGGCGTCGGCTCGATTCACATTCTGTCGAACCATTTTCAGGCCTACAAAGGAAACGGGAATCCGGGCGGGAACCCGACGAACGCGAGCTCTTCGCCCCCCGGGACTCGAAGTCAGCTGAATACGGAGAATCCTGACGCAGAAGATCTAGAAACCATTTCCGGGGGAATCTTACCTTCCGCGCAGAACTTTCTGGATGTTCCTGTTGAGTTCTTCGCGCCGCTCAACACCGTAGACTGGCGAACCGGAAAGCCGCAATCCGTCATGCTGGCCGTGACTTCGCGGCCGGGGCTTCTCTACCACCAGCTCTTTAACCAGCAGCTGTTTACGACATCGTTGCAGACGGGAACGGTCGTTCAGCGGATCCTCATCGGTGTCGCCATTCTTTTCTGCGCTCTGGAGCTGATTGCCTTTCTGATGGCGGTTCGCCTGAACCAGACGATCACTGCATCGATCCATGATCTCTATCTTGCGACCACGGAGATTGACAAAGGGAATTTCCTGCACCGGATTGGCGTGAAGCGTCGCGATCAGCTCGCTGCGCTCAGCAGTTCTTTTAATAGCATGGCCGCCTCCTTGGCTCGCTTGCTGCTCGAGCAACGCGAAAAACAAAGGCTCGAGAACGAGCTGACGATCGCCCAGGAGGTCCAAGCCAATCTGTTTCCCCACGCCAAGCTGTCCCTCAAGACTTTGGAGCTGCATGGGGCATGCCGTCCGGCCCGGACGGTGAGTGGGGATTATTACGATTTCCTAATCCTTAGCGAGACTCAGCTGTTATTGGCCATGGGTGATATCAGCGGCAAAGGAATTTCCGCGGCGCTCCTCATGGCCAGCCTCCACTCCGCTGTGCGAGCCTACCGGTTCGCGGGGGAGGAACTAGAAGATGCCAGGATGCCGTCGGGCTCGAGGCGCTACGGCACTCAGCTCCTGGAGAGCGGCCGGTCGACTCTCTTCGAGACGCCAGGCAAGATGCTGGAGCTCCTGAATCGGCATCTTTACCGGAGTACGCAGCCAGAGAAATATGCCACGCTTTTTCTCGCGTACTACGACTCGGAAAGCAGCCGGCTTACCTACTCGAACGGCGGCCAAATTCCTCCTCTCGTACTCTGCGCGGACGGCACCATCCAGCGGCTCGATTGTGGTGGCACGGTGGTTGGGCTGATCGATGACGTGCGCTATGAAGAGGCTTCCGTCCGCTTGCAGCCGGGAGACCTTCTCGTCGCCTACAGCGATGGCGTTACCGAGCCTGAAAATGAGTTTGGGGAGTTCGGTGAAGAGCGGTTGGTCGATGTAGTCCGGCGTAGCCGGCGTCTTCCGCTCGCTACGATTTCCGATCAGGTCTTGCAGGCCCTTCGCGCTTGGATCGGAGAGCAGGAGCAACCGGATGACATTACGTTAGTCTTGGCGCGCCAGCGATGAGAGGAGTTTTCGTGACCTGGGTAGAGCGTAATCGGTAAATGCGGCATCTAGGTGACGCCCGTAACAGTACCTAAAACAATTCTCCAACTCCCGTTCTCTTTATGCCAGACCCGAGTGCAACGTAGAGAGAAAGTTTGACCCGCTCTCTGGAACTCAGCGCGGCAGCTGACGGCTGCGGCAGTTCCCAGATCGCGAACCACCATTTCGGTGACCGCGACATGGTCGAAGAACACCTTGTTAGGCGGACGGTGGGCATCGAGAATAAAAGATTTCGTGAAAATTTGTCCTTGAGGTCCGACAAGAACTGCGTCATCGGAGAGAAGATCATTGAGGATTGAACTCGTGTCTGGTTCCGGGCTGGCGTCGGCTAATCTTATTCTTGCTTCGCAATCCAGGATTTCTTTTTTTGTATCTGTCATACCAGTGGTCCCACTCTCGGTGAGAGTCTCCGCTTTGCCCTATCCTACTATCTAGAGGTGGAAGGCTTCGATTGCGATGTCGGAGGGTTTCCGACCTGCGGGGAAGAGCGTCAGCAGCCATGGATGGGGAACATCTGTGCGTATGACGGCGATGTCGCCGGACAGCGCGTCAGCCACAAAGAGAAGATGTCCTTCGGCGGAAAAAGCAAGTGCGTCCGGGCCCTCGCCGACTCGCACCGAATCTCCCAGCTTGCCGTCATCGATGCTGTAGATCCCGACCCGACTGGTGCTGAAGTTGCTGAAGTAGAGCAGGGAATTGTCTGCGGTCACGACGCCGTGTGAGGGATGAGGGCCCACCAGATATGCGCCGCCGACCTCATTCGATTGCGTAGCGATCTCTGAGACTGTGTCGCTGTCGTAGTTCGAAACGAAGATCTCGCCTCCATCGGGTTTGAGAGCGAGATGTACCGGACTGTTCCCAACATCCAGGAATGTCAGCAAACGGTCGGGAATCGCGCCGTCGGCCCCAGCGTGGGCCAGTGCCACTACCATGATCTGGTGGCCGCCTGAGCAGGCGATGAAGGTCTTGGAAGAGTCGGGCAGAATCACAGCGTCTGTCGCGCCAGGACAGTGATCGAAAGTGCTCCGTACCTTGAACGTCTGCGGATCGGCGATGCTCACGCTACCGCTCACACGATTGGTGATGACCAGAGCGTGATCACCAGGCGCGATCCGTGCCAGTCCCGGAGCCTCTCCGGCGCCAATCACGGCGATTTCTTTGCGGGATGCCAGCTCTAGAACGGAGACATTATTGGAGCCGGAGTTCGCGACGTAGCCACGGCGCCCGTGCGCATCCACGTCGATAAAGTATGGCTGCTTATGGACTCGAATTGTAGCCGCCACGGTGTTCGACTCAGCGTTGATGACGCTCACCGTCCCGCTCCCGGAGTTGACGACGTAGACCTCGCGCCTCGGAGGATTCGGAGTGATGCCACTCGGATCGTTGCCCACTGCGATGACCCGATCCTGCCGCATATTGACGACATCGAGCACCGTAACGGTGTTACTTCCGCTATTCGTAATGTAGGCGTATTCGCGGTAACCAGCTGGATAGCTAGGAAGGCCCCGCTGCTGGCACCCCACAATGCCGGCAGCCATAGCCGTCAGCATGAGCAACTGCGCCGCTTTCATCGCATGGCATGCTCGTTCACGGTAATGCCGCGAAGAACGTGACGATGCACGACCTCCGCGATTTGCGAGACCTCGTCCATGAGTTGAACAAATTGCTCAGGGTAGATGGACTGGGCGCCGTCGGAAAGAGCCTTGTCAGGCTGGTGGTGGACCTCAACGATTAGCCCATCCGCGCCCACTGCAACCGCTGCACGAGCCAGAGGCAATACCTTGTTTCGTTTGCCGGTTCCGTGGCTAGGATCGACCAGGATCGGCAAATGGCTCAACCGCTGAACTGCGGGCACGATGCTGAGGTCGAGTGTATTCCGTGTGTGGTCGGCGAATGTCCGCACTCCGCGCTCGCAGAGAGCCACCTGATAATTGCCTTCGCTCATGACATATTCCGCGGCCATGAGCAGCTCCTCCAACGTGGCCGCCATCCCTCGCTTGAGCAGCACCGGCTTCCGCGTTTTGCCAGCCCGCTTCAGCAAAGAGAAGTTCTGCATGTTCCGTGCGCCGATCTGAATCACGTCGGCGTAGCGTTCGACGAGATCGAGACTTTCGTTATCCAGCGCCTCGGTCACAATGCGCAGGCCGAACGCCTCTCGGACCTCAGCCATGATTTTCAGTCCGGCCTCTCCCAGACCCTGGAAGGCATAAGGAGAGGTGCGCGGCTTATAGGCGCCACCCCGAAAAAACTGGGCTCCGGCTCGAGCAACTTGCTCCGCGACAGCGAAGGCCTGCTCCCGGGATTCGATCGAGCACGGGCCGGCGATAATGGCTAAGTCCCGTCCGCCGATCGTTGCGTTCGTACCAGGGAAGGCGATGACAGTGTTTTCCGATTTCAAGTCGCGGCTGACAAGTTTATAGGGCTTCGAAACTTCGATGACCTCAGCCACGCCCGCCAATTCGTCGAGATTGCCCTGTTCGATGATGCCTTGGTTCCCGGTGATGCCGACTGCGGTGCGCTGTGCGCCAGGCATCGGATGAGCGCGAAAGCCAAGCCGTTCGATCTGTTCGCAGACTGCTCGGATCTCTTCAGGCGTGGCCTGCGGTTTCATAACGACTAACATGAAAAACGACCCTTCCTGGAACCGTTTCCTTAATGCTTAGAACTCATTTTCCGGCCCGTTTGCAGAATCTGGCTTGCAAGGCCCTGGAAATTCAGTGTACTGGCTTGTATAGCAGGGCAGCAAACCGGCGCCATCAAAGTCCAGCGCGAGAGAGCTGCGGCAGGAAATTGCGAAACCACGAAACTTTGCAGTCGCGAAAGGTGTCTACATGAAAGGAAGCACTACCTGCTTCTTTTTGCTGGGTCAAGAACCCACCAAAAATGCAGCAACCCTCCTCGGACAACGAGGTCACCGGAATGGTGGCTTCGTTGTTTTTTTGCTCTCAAGCAGGAGAGCGGTCGTGAGAGTTTGCAAGAATCGATTGTTTCGGCTTGGGCACCGATCGATCGGACGCCGTGACGCGCTTCCGCCGAGCAGCTTAGCGAAGACGGTGTTGGAGAATGATCGCAAGGACAGAGAAGGCGACCAAAAGTAACACTATCAGTGTCGTATGTGCGACGCGCACCCGGAGCGAGGAATCCTGTCGGCCAGCAAGACTTGAGGCTGCCCGTAGCTTCTCACGGCGAAAAGACATCGCCGTCTGTTGAATCCCGAGCACAAGAATGACCAGCGCTGCCAGGAAACTTACGGGTAGATGTTCGTTGCTTGAGGTGTCGTAGGCCCGGTAAAAGAAATTTCCCATCAGGATTGAGAGCCAGATTACGCCCGAAATCTCAAAGACCAGAGCTACCTTTAGAAAACGCTGCAATTGCGCCTCCATACCCAAGTTTATTGAGAATCGGCAGAATGCGGCAAGGTCGTGTGCCGCCGATACCGCCCTGAAGCTTGCTCCAGCATGACTTCCGGACGTGTAGCGTATGGAAACGAATATGGCATGCACTTGACCCAGACGACTGGAGCCTCGACAGCCGATTCGGGAAATGCTCTAGAATGAGCAAATCCAGGGATGACAGAGACCTTGGGGGGCACAAAGATTCAATGACAAGCGCGCCGACAACGGAACAGATGGTTCAGCGCGGGATACGGTCTTCACTAGTCGGCATCGTGGCCAATGGGCTTTTAGCCTTACTAAAGTGCTTCGCCGGCATTATCGGACATTCTTTTGCCCTGGTAGCCGATGGAATCGAATCCTTCTCCGATGTCATCAGTTCCTCGGTCGTCTATTGGGGACTACGCTTCGCAATCAAACCTCCAGACAAGGACCATCCTTACGGGCACGGCAAAGCAGAGCCGATCGCCGGCGTGATCGTGGGTGTGGCCCTGATGGCTGCAGGCTTGGCGATTGCCGCGGAGAGCATTGCGCTGATCCGCACTCCTCACAAACTTCCCCAGACTTACACGTTGTGGGTGCTCATCTCCGTGGTCGCGATCAAGGCTCTGCTGTCTCGTTATGTCTCGCGAGTGAGCAGCAGGATCGAGAGCACTGCTCTGATGGGCGACGCTTTGCATCACTTCAGTGATGCGATCACCTCCGCTTTCGCGTTTATTGGGATTTCAGCAGCGGTGTTGACAGGCGATCCTACAGCCGATGATTGGGCCGCACTGTGTGCCGCGCCGGTCATCTTCTTCGGCGGCTGGCGTCAGCTCAGGAAGCCATTGGCCGAGCTTCTCGATGCGGCCCCTGCGCCTGACGTTGAGCAGCGAGTGCGCTGGGTCGCGAAGTCAGTTCCATCGGTGATCGGCCTGGAGAAGTGCTTCGTGCGCAAGGTCGGATTCCGCTATTACGTTGACTTGCATGTAGTGGTACGCGGCGACTTGACCGTTCGAGAGGGACATCGCATCGCTCACGATGTCGAAAATCGGGTGCTCGACCGTGTAGGGAAAGTATCAGCCGTGATGGTTCATATCGAACCGGAAGAAGAACTCCTACGCCAAGCAGAGGCCAAGGCTCCCTAGCTAAGTGGCCAGGCCAGAGCTGTTCTACTCCGGGTCTGGCGCATACGCCGGAAACTCTGTCTCTAGCCTGCGCAGTGCGCGATACTTCAAGCCCATCCAACCGAGATATCCGAGGTGGATCGTAATTGCGGCAACATATGCGAGCACAAGGTGACGGTGAGCCATGGCTGTTCCTATTTTGTGAGCTCGAGCGTGGCTTCCAATGCGTGCAATGAGGCCCGCTGCTCGGCAAGCTGCCTGCGACGCTCAATTCCGTAGCGAAGGCCAACGACGAAGGTACCCCAGGCCAGAAACGCAGCAGCGTTCCATAAAATGCCAGGCCACATGCTGGGATCGAGGCCGCCACCACCGATGACGGGTCCAGGATGTTGCGTGCGCCACCATCGAGTCGAGAAGTACACGATCGGGACGTCGATATAGCCAAAAATTGCGAGCACTGCGGCTAGCGTCCGCATCTGTTCGCCATCCGCGAAATGGCGAAGCAGGATGTAGCTTACGTAAATGAGCCACAAGACCAAAGTGCTGGTCAGGCGCTCATCCCAGGTCCACCAGATACCCCATACGGGACGCGCCCAGAGCGAACCGGTTACCAATCCTACCGTGCAGAAAACCACGCCAATTTCGGCTGAGGCGAGCGCAAGAGCGTCCGCACTGAGCGCGCGAAGAGGGTTGGTCCGACGGCAAGCCAGATAGGTGATCGAGGCACCGAGGTTTACGGCGAAAAAGAGCGACATCGCAAACCACGAGGGCAGGTGGTAGTAGAAGATACGCTGAATCTCGCCCATCGTTGCTTCGGTGGGCACGACATACATCGCTTGATAGAAGCCATAACCAAGCAGGCCGATGGTTAGCGCGAGCCAAATCCAGCGGAAGGTCTTCATGACGCCTACTCCCATTTTTCAGTTTAGACCATTCCGGGGAGGCCGTACGGAGTTCTTATTCGGCGTGCAGAATTGTGGCAAATAGCAGGATGCTCGCCGTCGTGAAGATTACATCGTATCCGGCCAGGAGCTTGATCCAAAGTCCGGGGTCTGCTTCCCCCGTTAGGACCGCCGTCGAGGCCTGAACCATCCCTAGAAGCGCCGGAATAAAGATAGGGAAAAGTAGCAAAGGGAGCAAGAGCTCCCGGTTTCGCGTGCGGATGGAGAGTGCCGCGAAAAAGGTGCCGTTGACCACGAGTGCCCAAGTCCCGAGCGGTAGGATGAGGGCCAGCAGCCAGCTCTGACCAAGCGGATGCAGGTTGTAGAAGATCGCAAATAGAGGCGCCAAAATGATCTGAACTGCCGAAACAAATAGGAAATTGGCCACCACTTTTGCCAAAAAAAGCGAGGAGGCGGGTGCTGGCGCCATCCGTTGGGCGTCGAGCATCTGATGGCGCAGCTCTCGGGTCCAGGCTTGATTCAGCGCCGTGACCGCAGCGAAGAGGGTCGCAACACATAGGATACCCCCGGAAATCTGCCGCGAGACCGCAGCGGTCGGATCAAAGGCCAGGCTGAAGAGAACCACCACCAACAGGGAGAAGAAGAGCATCGAGTTGAGCGCGTCTTTCGAGCGCCATTCGATTCGCAGATCCTTTGCGAGATGAATCAGCAGGTAAGGCCGCGCAGGGGCGGGCTGAGTGATGATTTGTGGGTTCACGAATGCGCCGATTCTTTCCTGAGGTCTGCAACTTTGGCTTCGGTGGCCCGGAGATAATCGCCCGGGCTCAGCAAAATCTGCGTTCCGCGTTGTCCGGCCGAGACGGAGATGCGATCGAAGAGCTCGATTGTTTCATCGGCGTAAGTGGGAAAATTTTTGGCTGCGCCGAATACCGTCACGCCGCCTCGAACGTAGCCGGTCAGGGGCTGCACATCCTTGAGGCTTACCATTTCCGTTTTGCGAACACCCGCCGCCCGCGCGAGCTTCTTGAAGTCGAGTTCCGCGTTGCCGGGAATCACCGCGAACGCGTATTCGCCCGGACCGGTCGTGGTCAGCAGCGTTTTGAAAACCTGTTCAGGCGGCAGGCCAATTTTGCGGGCAACCGTAGTCGCCGCGAGATCTACCGGATCGACCTCGTACTCTTGCAGTGAATAGTGGATGCCGAGGTTATCGAGAATTCGGGCGGCATTCGTCTTCTTCATACCGGCCGCGCCTCTGTCCAGGAGTCCTGCGCGTGTGCCGGTCCGGTCTCCACTGAGACCAGCCGCCCAGCTTCCATAGTGAGGAAGTAATCGGCGAGGGGAGCGGCGATCTCGCGCTGATGGGTCGTGAGTACGACAGTTCGCCGGGCGGCCCGCCATCCGGTCAGTAACGCGACCATCTGACGGGCACTGGCCGCGTCCATATTTGAGAAGGGTTCATCGAGGAGCACCAACTCAGGCTGCGGGAGCAGCACGCGAGCCAGAGAGGCCCGCTGGCGCATGCCTTGGGAATATTGCCCTACCGGACGGTCGAGCGCTGGATCGAGCGCCACGGAGCGCAAAGCCTCGTCTGGAGTCAGGCACGCAGATGTGCGGTAGAGACTCGCGAAATAACGCAGGTTCTCAACTGCGGAGAGTTCGTCGTAAAGCATAGGCGCGTGGCTCATATAGCCCACCCGGGCGCGCAACTCGGGCTGTATTTCGGCTCCCGCGAGCTCCTCGGAAAATACGCGGACCGCGCCCGAGCTGGGCTGCAGGAGACCGGCCAGAATCCGCAGGAGAGTCGATTTGCCCGCGCCATTTTCACCCAGCAGAACGTAACAGCGGCCCACTTCGAAGGAGATGGAAACCTGGCGCAATGCTGGAAACCGCCCAAACATCCGCGAGACCTTTTCGAGCTGGGCGACGATTGCTGGCATTCCTTCTGGAGTATAGAACTGCATGTGCTGCGTGAGCGTACGCGGGGTTTGCTGCGGTTGAGATCACCAAAGATCGAAGAGCCCTTTCGTTCAGGGCCAAATTCAAGATGATTGAAGACTGCATCGCCTCTCAGTCGACCGAGCTGGTTGCGTTGACTCGCTGGCCTGTGACTGGATCAATACCAAGGTGACGAGGCTCCAAGGACTGCACACCGAGTCCCCAGAGTCGTGCATCCAAACTCCGTATGCAGCAGAGCAAAACAATTCCCCTTCGCAATTTTGGCGGAACGGATGTGAAAGTCTCGGCGTTGGCATTGGGAGGCCATCATCTAGGCGCAGCCAAGGACGAGACTACCGCGGTCGAGATCGTGCATCGTGCCGTCGATGGCGGGATAACCTTCTTCGATTGTTGTTGGGAATATCACCGCGGCAAATCTGAGGACTGGCTTGGCAAAGGACTAAAGGGAATGCGGGATCGCGTGTTTTTGATGTCCAAGGTATGTACGCACGGCAGAGATGCTTCGCTGGCTATGCAGATGTTGGAACAGTCACTGCGCAGGTTGCAGACTGACCACCTCGACCTTTGGCAGATTCATGGCGTGTCGTTCCAGAACGATCCGGCTCTGTTCATTCGAGCGAACGGCGCTGCCGAGGCTTTATCAAAAGCGAAAGAGCAGGGCAAGGTACGTTTCGTCGGATTCTCAGGTCACAAGGATCCTGACATTCATCTCGCGATGCTGAACACGGGCTTCCACTTCGATGCTGTACAGATGCCGCTGAATCCCTTCGACTTCAACTTCTTCTCATTCGAACACAAAGTTCTTCCCGTCCTCGTCGAACGCGGGATCGCTCCGCTCGGTATGAAGCCAATCGGGGGGCATGGCGAACCGGTCCAGCATGGCGTCTTTACTGCGGAGGAATTACTCAAGTATGCGATGTGTCTTCCCGTCGCCACCACGATTTCGGGTGTGTCGGAGCTTTCGATTCTGGAGCAGAATCTGCGGATTGCGCAAGATTTTATTCCTCTGTCGGTCCCTCAAATGGATGCATTGCGCGAGCGCGCCAAGCCATATGCGGGCGACGGCCATTTCGAGCTCTACAAGACCTCCATCAAGTTCGATAATCCAGAGGCTCGTATCGCCCATGACTTTCCGCTCGACCTGCAATCTGTGGAAGTAAAACAAATGATCTATGCGACCCAAAACACCGGGCGACCGTACCCGCAAGTCCCGGAATAGTTCAGAAGCGAGGGAATCCAGAAACCATGCGGAGGTTTATGCGTGAACTGCGAGGACACACAAGTAGGGACTGAGATCAGCCGCAGGGGCTTTCTAAAGAGCGCTGCTTTTACCGGGGCAGCGTCGATGATTTCATCTCCCTCTATGGCTCAAAACCCGGGCGCATCAAACCCTGAACAATCCAACCCGGCTGTTCCAAATCTTCCTGGGGAGTACGGGACGCCAGTTCCACAGTTTCAATCCCTGCGCCGCCCAATGGGCAAGACCGGCGTCCAAGTCTCGATATTGGGCATGGGTGGCTACCATCTGGGCACGGCAGCCGGACAGGCTGAAGTAAACAATATGATTGCGAAGGCGTTGGACCACGGCATCAACTTCTTCGACAATGCCTGGGAATATTACAAGGGCATGAGCGAAGAACGTCTTGGAACGGCGCTCAAAGGCAAACGCGATCAGGCGATCGTTATGACCAAGGTGTGCACACATGGACGCAAAAAAGACGTAGCGATGCGCATGCTGGAAGAGTCGCTGGTCCGGTTGCAGACGGACCACCTCGATGTCTGGCAGGTTCATGAGGTCGTCTACTACAACGACCCGGAGAAATGTTATGCGCCTGACGGAGTGCTGGAAGCTCTGAGTGCGGCCAAGCAGGAGGGGAAAGCACGCTTCGTCGGGTTTACCGGTCATAAGAATCCATCGATTCACCTTGCCATGTTGAATGGAGGCTATGCCTTCGATACTGTGCAAATGCCTTTGAACCCGTTGGATTACAGCTACCGCAGCTTCCAGCAGCAGGTTCTGCCCGTAGCAGCGGCCAGAGGCCTCGCCGTCTTCGGCATGAAGAGTATGGGCGGTTCCGGAGAGATGATCGTCAACGGTGTGCTCACGCCCGCGGAGGCACTTTGCTACGCCATGAGTTTGCCTGGAGTCTCCACCACAATCAGCGGCATCGACTCGATGGAAGTACTTGATCAGAATCTACGAATCCTGCAGAGTTTCAAGCCTCTGAGTGCGCAGCAAATTGAAGAGCTGCGTGCCCACGGAAAGCAATTTCAGGACGGTCGCTACGAACTTTTCAAAAGCACGGTCAAATACGACGGGGACCTTGGGCGCCAACAACATGAGTTTCCCTCTCCGGCTGAGCTGCCTGCGTAAGCTCGGGCACGCTCCAGCAAACACCACGCAATGGCCACTCCGATGAGTTTGAGTGCATCCATACTTTGAGGGTTCCGATATAAACGAGGTCGAGGAACAATGATACGCAAACTTCCGAGCGGCGAATTTCGTTTGTATTCCAAAAAGAGGGATCCCAAGACCGGCAAGCGGCGCAATCTGGGGACATTTCCGAATCTCGAAAAAGCAAAGCAACACGAACGTGAAGTACAGTACTTCAAAAAGCATTAGGACCAAACCATTTAAGGTTGCACATTGACGAGATAGACGAACGAGAATTTCCGGCGACCCGGCTAGAGATTCGTTAGGCCGCGATCAACGGCTCCCATACGCGCGCGCAAACATGCAGGTGTGCCATCACCCCGGGGAAAGGCGATGCGGAATCGCCTAGTTAGAACAGAGTTGCCCCTCAACGCTAGGTCTGAAAAAGCTCGGCAGGGATTCGTTGCTCCGTCTTCAACATATCTTTCCAAGGATCGTTGCGCAACCTCGCTTGCCACTGGGCAAACTCTGCGACTGAAAAGCGCGGCCGCTCCGAAGAGTCCAGCTCCGACCACTCCAGTGGAACGGCGGCGCCTACGCCCAGTCGAGCACGGGAAGAGTACGGCGCGATGGCAGTTGCTTCGCGTTCGTTTCGCATGTAATCGACGAAGATTTTGTTCTTCCGCGCCGCCTTTGTCATCTTGCTGACATAAAGTTGCGGGTTGTCGCTCTCCATTTGGAGAGTAAAGGCGTGAGTGAAAGATTTGACCATATCCCAGTCGTACTCAGGCTGGACTGGCGCCACGACGTGGAGCCCCTTTCCTCCAGTGGATTTGAGAAAGCTTTTGAGGCCAAGCTGGCGAAGCCGCTCCCGGACCTCTAAAGCGGCTTCAGCCAGAGTTTTCCAACTTACACCTTCATCCGGATCCAGATCGAAGATGATACGATCCGGAATTTCCAGCATCGCGTTCGTTGATCCCCACGCGTGAACTTCCATTACGTTCATTTGTGCAAGCCCGGCAAGACCTTCGACGGTTGAGAGCGTGACGTACTTCTCGCTCCCTTTCCCATTCTTATGGGGAATCTCTACTCCTTCCACGCCGCGCGGCATACCTTGACCCAGGTGCTTTTGAAAGAAGCAGTGCTGTCCTGCACCATTGGGGCATCGGACTAACGAGAGCGGCCGTCCCGCAATGTGCGGCAGCATATGCTCTGCGACCGCGAGATAGTAGTCGACCAGTGCTTGTTTCGTGAGCCGCGTCTCCGGGTCGACGATCTTATCCGGGTGAGTCACCCGAATCGCCGGCGATTGCTGCGGCTCCCTACGTTGTTTGGCAGACGGATTAGCCTTGATGGAAACGTCGGTGTGCTGTGGTGTGTGCGCTGATTCATTGGGATGCACATCACTGGACGAGTGTCCGGTGTCGGTCGACTTCTCTCTTTTCTTCTTCTGCGGCCGCTCTGAGTCTTTCGACAGCTCTGCATCCGGTTCTTCCCGGTGCACTTCGGACGCAGCCTTATCCTCCCGAATGCCTTTGAAGCTCGCTTGCCGCACCCGATGATCGCCGGTCCAGGTGCGGAACTGGACCTGTGCTACCAAAGCCGGCTTTACCCAGATCGCGCCGCGCCGGCCATCCGCCGGAACCTCGGCGAAAGGGGATGTCGCGGTACGAAGTTTCTCCAGCCGGTCGCGCAAGGCCCGAGAGCTCGTGCGTGTAAAGCCGGTGCCGGTGCGTCCGGCGTATTCGAGCCGGCCGTCCTCGTAATAGCCGAGCAAGAGAGCGCCAATCCCGTGCGACCCATCAGACGGCTGCGTGAATCCGCCGATCACGAACTCTTGTTCTCGAACGCACTTGATCTTGATCCACGATGAGCTGCGCCCTGAGGTATAGGGAGCTGAGATCAACTTTGAAATGATCCCCTCGGCACCCAAACGGCACGCCTCCGAAAACATCTGCTTGCCGTTACCTACCAGGTGCTCGCTAAAGCGGATGATTTCGTTTTGACCGAGTGTTGCAATGAGCTCGAATAGCAGTTGCTTGCGATCGATCAAGGGCAGATTGCGCAAATTGTGCCCGTTCAGATGAAGCAGGTCGAAAATGAAATAGGAGAGGGCCTGGGGTTTGTTTTCGTCGAAAGCCGCCTGAAGATCAGCAAAACTTGTCTGCCCTGAGCTGTTGAGCACCACGACTTCACCATCCAGGATGGCGCCTTCGACTGGGAACCGCTTCACCTCACGTGCAATGGTCGCCATTCTGTGCGTCCAATCGAGCCCATTGCGTGAGAAGAGCGTAACCTTCAACTGCGAGCCGTGGGACTCTAAGTGCGCCTGGATTCGGTATCCATCGAGCTTCAGCTCGTGAATCCAATCCTTACCTTCGGGAACTACCTCTGACTGTTTCGCGAGCAGGGGTGGAACGAATTCGGGAATCTTTTCGGTCTCGCCGGGCAGGTTTTGAGGACGAAAAGGCTGGAGCTTCTGTTGAGAGCTCTTCCGAGCTGCTGTGGTCCCGTTGCCTCCGCTCTTTGTCTCCGGACGATTCGATTGCCAAACGTGGTCTTCATCGCCGGCGATCGCGTCAAGGCTCCGTCCACTGATCGCGCTGTCCGGCTCTTCGTCAAGAATGGAGGGCTCATCCGGTTTGCGCTCGTACTCGTCATGTTCCTTAATGAGGAGCCAGTTTGGCTTATCCTCTCGAGCAGCGCGGCCGCCCATTCTGACCAATACCCATTTGCCGCGGAGTTTCTTGCCGTGCAGGATGAATTTGAGATTCCCCTTGGCGAGGCCGGCGTCAGGATCGCCGACTGGTTCCCACGTACCGTCGTCCCATAGCATGACGGTCCCGCCGCCGTACTGGCCCTTCGGAATCGTGCCTTCGAACCCCCCATATTCCATAGGATGATCTTCAACTTGAACCGCGAGTCGCTTGTCTCCGGGAACATAACTCGGTCCTTTGGTGACTGCCCAGCTCTTCAACACTCCATGCAGACCCAAGCGAAAGTCATAGTGCAACCGGGTGGCACGGTGCTTCTGTACTACGAAAGGAAATTGTTCGCCGCGGCTCTGTTGCCGTGAGCTTCCGTCTCCGCTCTCATCTCCGCTTGGTTCTGACGTCACGTGAAAATCGCGCATCTCACGGTATCGGGCGAGTTGCGCGTCGATCAGATCCGAGGCGCTTTTCGGCGGCGACGGGGTTTTCTTCCGGCTTGGCTTTTTATTTGTCGTTGCCATGCGTCTACTCTTTTGGCGCCCAATTCGTGACTAAAGAACTGCTGCTTCATGATGTTGCCGATCTGAAACTTTGGATGCACTCAACGATCGTTAAGAGATCTTCCCTGTATTCGACGGAATGCCAGTGTGCCACATTCAGGGATTCAACTTCTGGCTTCGTAGGAAACCCTGTTCAGACATCGTAAAGCATTGAGCCTGCATCCATTCCTCATACAGACTTAGTAGTTTCATTTCTGTCAAGAGGTGAGATGCAGCGTACTCTACTGCCCGGAAAGCCATACCCATTAGGTGCTAAAGCTAACTCAAAGGGAACGAACTTCGCTCTCTATTCAGAACACGCAACGGGCGTATCCGTGTGCCTTTTCGATGACTCTGGCGTGCAGAGGGAGTGCATTTCGCTCAAAGAACGGACTGCGTTCGTCTGGCATGGCCTCGTCCGCGGGATCGGCCCTGGCCAACGCTACGGCTATCGAGTGGAAGGACCTTGGAATCCGCAGGCGGGAGACCGTTTCAATCCCGCCAAACTCTTAGTCGATCCCTATACGGAAGCGATCGCAGGCAAAGTCGACTGGAAAGCTCCTGTATTCCCATACAACCTCGAGAGTGGGGATGACCTGCAACGGTGCGACAAGGATAGTGCAAGCGGTATGCCGAAGAGCATTGTCGTGGAGCATAGTTTTGACTGGGGCGGCGACTCTCCTCCACAAACCCCGCTGGCGGATTCCGTAATCTACGAGGTCCATGTGAAGGGCTTCTCTAAGCGGAACCCGAATGTTCCCGAGAACTTGCGGGGAACGTACGCAGGCTTGGCGCATCAAGCGAGCATCGACTATTTAAAGAAACTGGGGATCACCGCGGTAGAGTTGTTGCCGGTCCACCACTTCATTGACGATAAGCACTTGGTCGAACGCGGCCTGAGCAACTATTGGGGCTACAACACGCTTGGATATTTCGCGCCAGAAGCTCGCTACAGCTCGAGTGGTGACTGCGGCGGTCAGGTCCACGAGTTTAAAGGAATGGTGAAGGCCCTCCACTCGGCCGGCATTGAGGTCATTCTCGATGTGGTTTACAACCACACGTGCGAGGGCAATCACCTGGGCCCGATGCTCAGCTTCAAAGGCATTTGCAACACCACCTACTATCGTCTTGTTTCCGATAACCCGCAGTATTACATGGATTACACCGGGACAGGAAATACCCTGAATGTACGGCACCCTCAGGTATTGAAGTTGCTGATGGACAGTCTTCGCTACTGGGTCACCGAGATGCATGTCGATGGCTTTCGGTTCGACTTGGCTGCTACGCTTGCCCGGGAACTGCATGATGTAGATAAGCTGAGTGGATTCTTTGACACGATTCACCAGGATCCAACATTGGCCGACGTAAAGCTGATCGCTGAGCCCTGGGACGTAGGCGAAGGAGGGTATCAAGTCGGTAATTTTCCTGTCCTCTGGGCGGAATGGAATGGGCGCTATAGGGACACAGTACGGCGATTTTGGAAGGGAGATGCGTGGCAGCTTTCAGACTTCGCATACCGGCTTACGGGATCGAGCGATCTCTATCAACATGACGGCCGTAAGCCTTACGCAAGCATTAACTTTATTACGGCTCATGATGGCTTTACCTTGTGCGATTTAGTGAGTTATAACCAAAAACACAACGAAGCGAATGGCGATGACAATGCGGATGGTGCGAACGACAATGACTCATGGAACATGGGAGTGGAGGGGCCAACGGCTGATCCTGCGATCAATGAAATGCGGGAACGCCAAATCCGGAACTTTCTTGCTACGCTGCTTTTGAGTCAAGGCGTCCCCATGATTTCTGGAGGGGACGAGATAGCGCGATCGCAGAGAGGCAATAACAACGCCTACTGCCATGATAACGAGCTGACTTGGTATGACTGGAATCTCGACGAACGACGCAAACGGCTGTTAGAGTTCACAGCCGCGTTGGTTCACCTTCGGCGCTCGCACCCGAACCTGCATCGCAGGAAGTTCTTCCAGGATAGGACGATTCGCAATTCCGTCATACGAGATATCGCCTGGTATTCGACGGATGGCAACGAGATGTCCGATGAGGCTTGGAATTCCGATTGGGTGCGTTCCGTCGGACTGATGCTGAACGGGAGAACCCTGCAGGTCTCAGACGAAGATGGAGTTCCAATCATCGACGACAGCTTCCTGCTGCTGGTGAACGCTTCGAGTGACGGCGTCGAGTTCACACTGCCGCCAATTCCCAACGGAACTCCATGGCGGCAACTGATCAATACAGAAGAAATCTCTGCGCCTTTTGAAGAAAGGGAAACGGACGGGAAGGTCATTCTCGGCGGCCGTTCCCTCAAAGTGTTCTATGACCATTCGAGGAAGGTGAATTGAGATGCCATGCTCCACGTGACTGGATATCAGCAGTATTCCGGGAGAGCCGGGAAGGGAAGTGAGGTAGATCACTCGCATTGGCATCGAGCTCAGCGCGTCCTTGTCAGCGCGTCCGTGCGCATCTGCAAGCACTAGGGGCTTGACTCATCAGCATGTGGCCTCGACCGAACTGCTGGAAGCTCAGGAAGCAGTCTTGACACGTGGTTGCGGAGATTGTGCGCGTCGAACGGCGCGCGAACTTTCGCATCATTGTCGAAGTACACGAAGACGTTCCGCGCTCTCGCTTGTCTCTTGGGAGGAGGCATCACCCGTCTTGCATCGATCACTTCGCCGCCGCGAGCCCATGTCGTTGCACGTTCTGCCCAGATTTGCAACGCCGGGTCTTCGTAGCCACTTGCATAGAGCTGTTCGCTTCCGTGAAGTCGGCAGTAGACGAAATCCGTCGTCGCGTCCATCAGCAGCGGCCATTCCACAGTATCAGCGACTACCAAGGCGATTCGATAGGCCTTAAGAAGCTTTATGAATCGGTCGGTCACAAAACTCTCGTTCCGGATCTCGATGGCATGCCTCAAGGGAGTCGAGCCCAAAACCGGCGAGCGACCCTCTGAGTCCAGGTCCTCCGCATATCTGTGTACCAGAGTTGCCGCTTCGGCATGTGTATTCGGTAAAAGTGAGAAGAAGCTCGCGAACCTCTCTGCATCGAATGTGAAATTTGGTGGGAACTGCCAAAGAATGGGCCCTAATTTTTTCCCGAGATTCAGAATGCCCTGCGCGAAGAACCTTGCCAGAGGCCGCTCGATTTCGCGGAGGCGGCGCATATGAGTGATAAAGCGTGAGCCCTTGACTGAGAAGACAAAGTCGTCCGGCGTCTCTTCATACCACCGCAAGAAACTCTGTGGTCGTTGAAGGGAATAGAAAGTCCCGTTCAGTTCGATGGTGTCGAACTCGCGAGACGCGAACTCCAACTCTCGCCGCTGGGGGAGCTCACTGGGGTAAAATACCCCGCGCCAGCCTTTGTAGCGCCATCCGGAAATTCCAATCTTCACCGCTCCCAGGCGCTCCGGCACTCAAAGCCTCCGCCGAGCCGGGGTTCCCCGGCTCTCCAATGCCATCCAACACAGATCTCGTAATCCACTGGACAACGATCAGGTGAACAAAGATTGAGTTCGTCAGAAACTCCGATTTTCGCCGGTCACATTTCTCTTGTCCGCCGAAGGGTAACGAATCTCGGGGTTGGAGAATCTACCTGGATAGTATGTGTGCCAGTCTCTACACTTTCAGTGTAAAAGGCAGCGCAATCGTCGATGTCCGAAGCGAGTGTCGGCTGCAAGTGGCGCAATACTTCTAAATTGCAACAATTCCGTATTTCTCTTCAAGAAAGCTTTGCTGGACTCGCGAGAGCGTGCTTGCAAGCTCCTGCCATGTGAGAGTTCTAAGCTGGCACCGCAGGTCGGCTTGCCGCACCGAGCTGATGATCCGATACCAGTCTTCGATTAGATCCGAGCGCCTTCCGTCGCACAGCACACAGAACGAACATTTGAGAGCATAGGCGGCGAGTACATTGCGGACTAGTTGATATGACCGGACAACGCCATCAACGATCGGCAGCGACTCGACGTCAAATACCTCATCGAAATCGCGGTACCGCCGAATCAATTCCGGACGTGCCGCTTGGAAATCGTTCTCGGTCAGTTTTGATTCAATGAGCAGGTCGTCAAGCTTCAGGTCAATCTCAGTGCGATCGATTCTGCCCTTGAAGAGCGGTGTACGAGGGCGAAAGCCAAATTCCGGTTGCGTATCCCTCTGAACCCCCAGCATGGCGCAGACCGACATTCGCTTCAACACACCCGGATAACAAAACACATTCATGAGCAAGGCGTCCGAGCTAGTCGCGCAGTCCAACTCATGTCGGCGTCTGTCCATATGCCAAGGGATCCGTTTGGACCCTGTGTAGACCTTTTCAAGCCTCCTGCTCCATTGAGGAGTCGCACAAATGCGTCGATACGACGCAGAAAGGAAATTGCCATGTACGTCGCTCTCAGCTTTGCTGTACACAATGCTGGGAACTTCACCGAACGTTAGCTCATGTGCATGCACCTTTGCTCGCTCAAGATTTCTTGCGCTCAGTTCGCGACGCAGATCCGATGCACGGCGGCGTACCCGCAATTCAATGGAGCCATTCTCATTGGACATTCCCTGCAACTCCCCTCATCGAGCCCTTCTGGCGCTCAGGCGTATGCCAACAATTCTCGAACTTTGCACGCAGATGGCTGATCGCCTCTCCACGATGGAGTTTATGATAGGCGAAGATAAGGCGAATAGTCTAGATGCTCACAAGACCGAAGGTCGTAAAGACAACGAGCTCGTGAGTTCTTCAGGGTTCGGCCGCGGCCATCCCCTGCCGATGACAGAGGAACAGGGGATTGCCTCGCTATCTTGAGCTGCTGTGGAAGTATCGCCACGGTTGTTACGAACCTTCCGCGGCGCGCAGGATAATCTTCCCAATGCCGTCCCTCTCAGCGAGCCTGTGCGCTTCACTCGCATCGCGCAAGGGGACTCGGCGTCCGATCGGTAAATTGAACTTGCCATCCCGTATATCGTCCGCAAATTCGCGAACTTTGGAAGGATCAGGCTGCGCAGATACGCGCGTGACCGTTACTGTCGGATTCAGTGCCGACGTGCCCTCCGGCAAAACAGAGGCATAGCCCAGGGTACCGCCCTCTTTCACCTTGACGATTAGCCTCGCCGCAACATCGCCTCCAACCGTATCGGCGATTGCATCCACAAATCCCATATTCGCAATCGCATCCTGGTCATCAATTGCCAATGCGCCGGCAGTTCCGAGCGAGGTTACCTTCTCGAGTTGCGTCTTGCGAACGCCCGCAATCACCCGAGCACCAATTTTCCTCGCGGTGTGAACCGCAGCCCGTCCCACACTGCCCAGAGCTCCCGTGATCAATACGGTCTGTCCCTTTTGTATCTTGGCAGCACGGCGAACGAGTTGATCCCCCGTTAAGGCAATGAGAGGAATCGCCGCTGCATCCACCAAATCCACGCCATCGGGAAGATGGGTCACAATGGAATCGTCCACGGCTACCAGTTCGGCATAGGTTGAATTGGCAAAGGCGAGCACGCGGTCACCGGGCCTGAAGTGCTTCACATTCGTGCCCACCGCGCGAACGACGCCGCTCACGTCCCGTCCAAGGATGGCCGGAAGCGACAACGGAAGATCCTTCTTCCTCATACCCGACCGAATCTTCCAGTCGATCGGATTCACGCTCGCAGCGGCCGACGCGATCAGTACAGTATCTCCGCTGACTTGCGGATCAGGCACGTTGTCCTCAAACTTCAGCTCTTCAGGACCGCCGTACTCATGTAGCACCACTGCTTTCATTAGTATCTCCCACGTATTATGCAAACCACCTGAGTTCGTAGATAAGGCGAGAAGGGCAGTGACAAGCGCAAAGTTGCAGCGCAATCAGCACAAATGCCTCGCCTGTTTTTCACGGACTCATACTGATGCCGCCGGTCATTGGATTCCAGAACAGACCTGGATTCCAGAATAGACCTCCTCTCTCAGACTGTCGCGCGAGAGATCTGGAATCCGCTTTACGGCGCTTTACCAGGTCTTCTTGATCAGTGTGTCGAACCCGAACCCGCCATTTTGGTCCTTTGTGGCGCTCACCGCCACACGCGGAGATAACTGATATTGGCCCGAGATCACTTGATTTTGTGTCGAGGCTACATTGCTCGAGAAAGTGATGAAGAGGTTTCCTGTAACTCTTTGCTGAATCGTGATATTCGCACCGGGCGGGCCTTGAGTGCTCCCTCCTGCCAGCACCGGGTTGATAGAGAGCTGCGAGATACCGGCAATTTTGGACACGCGGCTGGTGATCTGGCTGCTCACTTGCGAGGCAAGAAGTGATTCTGCCGCCTGGTTTGCCGGGGTGACGGGATTCGCGGCATTTGCTTCCGTCGTCTGACCGAATGCCAACAAATTGATGATGTCGGCAGCCGGCAAAGACGGATCAGAAGAATAGGAGGTACGCAATTGATCGATAGGTCCGTTGAATCGCATTGAGATGTTGTATTGCTGGATCGCGGTGCTGACCGCAAGATTCACAACTGGCTCCGTCTGGACAGGGTTGACGAACTGAATGGTCCCACCGTTCAGGACAAACCTGTTGCCATTGAGGATGATATCTCCATCGTTAAGATTGACACGGCCGAGAATGACAGGCTGTGCGGCTGTGCCGCGGACCTGCAGGTTTGCACTGCCGCCGACGCTCAGAGTTCTGCTCACAAGATTCAAATTGCTCACAGAATGCACAGCCAAGTTCAGCTGTACGTTCTGGCTAAATCCCTGCGTAGGTGGTGCGGCTACTCCGCCTGAAAGCTGATTCATGAAGTTACTCAGGTCGAAGGCTGGAGTAAAAGACAGGTCCGTGATTTGAACCTGCCCTCCGAGCATCGCATTCTCCGTTGTGCCGGAGAGTCTGAGATCAGCATTGACTCCTTCGCGCATGCCCTGCGGGTAAAGCATACGAACGCCTTTGGCCGATACTCCGAGAGCGAACTGAACGGCTGGTCGGTAGGCGACGCCGCCCTGAGCGCTGAGGGTGCCACCCCCAAGATTGCCTTGAAACGTTGTGATGTTGAGGCGATCCTTCGTTAAGCTAAGCACGCCGTTGCCATGTTGTAAAGCGAGCGGCAGATCTTCGCTGGCGAAGTTCACATCTACAATCTCGATCTGGCCCTGGACATTGGGATCTTTTGTGGCACCATACGAATTGATGTTGAACTTCAGTTCACCAGAGCTCCTTACATCTGGATCGAATAGCTGTGCAAGCTGCAGATTCACCGTACCGAGAAGAAGGAGAGACATACGAGCATTTCCGCTCGTAGGAACCGATCCCTGGAACTGCAAATCGGTATCCGTCCCGCGAATCGCTGCACGCTGAACCGTGATCGTTCCGTCTTTGTAATCCACGTGAATGGGTGAGGCTGCGGCAAGATTGACCGTATTGCTGTAAGCCAGAGTCAGTTTGGGAATCGTGAGATGAGCTTCGAGTAGTTTCGTGTTCTTGAGGGGCCCACGCAAAGTAGCATGCAGTTCGGTCTCTCCTCGGAGATCGGCTGCCTGTGAAGGTGCATAGATGGCCAATATCGGCTGCAAAGGAATTGTCTGAGTATCCAGCGTGGTTTCGGCAGCATAATCGCCAGTAAGATTCACCTTCGCATTCCCCCGGATGGAGGAATTCATGGCTTCCGAGGCCAACACTGCCGTGCCCACATGGTTCGCAACGTTGAGTTGCAGATTAAGTCCCGTGACCGTCGCCTTCTGCACGTCCAGCCGGGAGCTCTGCAGAGTCGCTTGGAGTTCAGGATTCTCGAACGTTCCCTCGCCACTCGCATGCAAATTGACTGCACCCTTCACGTCGATATTGTGGGAGCTGACTGTCTGCAGCTGCTCCAGACGAATCCCATCCGCGACGAGTTGGGCGGAATAGCTCTTCTGTTGCGGCCGGACTGTGACCTTGCTTTGTAGGTTGCCAGCCGGAAGACGAACTGCGAGATTCCCCCGCACCTCGTCTCCTATGCCTGCGAAGGTCAACTCCGCCGACTGAACAGGCTCGCCGTACACTTTGCTCCGCGTTAGCGATACATTCCCTTGTCCCACCGGACGCAGAGCGGTCCCATGGACTCGTACGTCCGCGCCCAGAATGCCAGTGACAGGCATTTGCAATCCCGCAGCCTTCGCCAGGTTTGAAATGTCAAGCTGGGATGCCCCGAGCTGGATCTGGACGGAGCTGGATTTCGTGAAGGACCATTCTTTGAGTCCGGCGCTCGCATTCAGCATGATCCGTCCCTGAGAAACTGGCTTTAGATCTGCGTTTTGCAAGCTGACCAATGACGGACTGGCGGTCACCTTCGTACTCAGGGACCGCCACTCGGTTCCGTTGAGATGCACATTTGAGGCGACCAACTGTCCCTCTAACTGCGGTGAACTCGTAGAGCCGTGAACCAGTCCGTCGAATGACGCGGTTCCGGCGAGACCGAGGGCCTGGGCAGGATTGGCCGACGTGCGGAATATATCTGCCGCCGTTTCAAGCTCGCTCAGATCGTTGGATCGAAATCGCACTGCTAAGCTCGAACGGTTACTCACCACGCCATTCATGGTCAAGCTTGTTTGTGGCGTACGGACAAAGCTCTGTAGCACAGATACTTTCTTGCTCGAAGCGAGATAAGTGGCATGGATCGCGCTGTTCACCGGTATTACCGCGGAAGAAGGGGCAGCATTGCTTACCTTCGAGACCTGCCCCTTCAACACGGTATTGGCTTGTACCTCTAGGTTATCGAAGGTCTTACCCCAAGTGGCATTCGCATCCGCATTCAATACTCCGGCAACAAATACATTTCGCGGCATGGAGGACGCACGAACTGCGCGCCTCAAATCCGCAAGCGATACTCCGTGAAGCGATGCGTCGAGGCTCGAGTGTGAGTTGCCGGCCACATCGATCATTGTCGCTGTCCCGTTCAGCTCACCGCCGAATAGTCGTGCATGGAAACCGCGGACTCTCGCATTTCCATGCGCAAGCGTGTAATCGGCGGCTAGGTCATCAATACGAGTTCCAAACTGCGGCGTCTGAACGTCTAGCCGCCTGCTGCTCAGGGTCCCATTCAGCACAAGAGCCTCGAGCAGGGGACGATTGGCACTTGCTTGGTACTGCACTGAACCGCTGGCGCGGAGTAGGCCAGTCGGCACACTTGGATCATGGACAATTTGGCGGGCCTGCGCGCCATCCAATATCGCTTCGTAATGCGCTTGGAGATGCGGCTGGTTATAGTTCTCTATGACCGCCGTGAGAACCACTTGTGACTGGCCACTGCTCAACTTAGCTTGCGTGAGATGAAAGGTGGTCGGCGTCGCCTCGAATTGAGCATCGAAGTTGTGTTGAAGAGGGGCGAAGGAACCGGCGGAAAGATGTCCGTCCGAATAGCTCAGTTCTCCTGAATACTTCTGGGGCACCCTGTCGAATGCAGCGCGGAACTCAAGGTCATGCAAGTCCGCGCTGATGACGCTTTGTTTATCGTTGAAATAAACCTCTCCGTTCGCAAGCACGGCGTGGCGGACACCCAGATCGAACACGCTGGTGCTGCTACCGCTTCCACTGCTTTTCAGTTTAGGAATATTGGAGATGCCGTGTGCGTCAGTGAACACTTTCGCAACCGGGCGATCGATGCGCAAACTGCTTAGATACCACTTCTTGTGCAAGACAGAAACGATCTGGACACCAACTTCCAGGTGCTCCACCTGGAGCAACGGAGGGTTCGCGTAAGGCGCTGCCCCGTGGACTGTCAATCCGTAGAGATCGAGGCTAAGTTTCGAAAGATGCAAAGTGAAGTTTTGTAACTCCACCTTCGTATCCAGCTGTTTGCTAGCCTGCTTCTGTACTTCGAGGAGTACATAATTGTGAAACCATGTGGTGTGCAGCACGATTGCGGTGGTGGTCGCGACCAGTAGGATCAGAACGGCCAAACCCGCCGCAATCCAGCCGGCGATTCTGAAGCCGGGGTGTTTCGGCCGGTGGATCTTCGGCTGGAGTTTCGGAGCGGATCGTAAAACTGCAATGTTCATGTGTTCTCGCTCAAAATGCTTGTCCGATACTGACGAAGTACTGTGTCGCCTTGATTCCTGGTATCGGATTGAGGTTGCGGCCTACATCGATTCTTACTGGGCCGACAGGTGTCGCGTAGCGTAGGCCAACGCCTACGTTGTTGGAATAGAGCGAAGTGAAATCGTGGAAACCTACTTTGGGAAAGACATTCCCTCCGTCATAAAAGGTGACGATACCCAAACCCTTCTTGATCGGTAACGGGATGCGTAGTTCGGAGTTCAGAATGAGCAATTCATTTCCACCGCTCGGGACCTGAATCAAAGTGCAGTTCGTGGATGACCCGCCACTGCAGACTGGTACCTGCCGCTGGGGGCCTGCACCATCCAACGGAAAGCCCCGCAACGTGTTGCCACCACCCGTAAAGAATGCTTCGCTGAGCGGTACGCGGCTACCAGCGAAGGGTTGGGCCAGGCCGATACGAATGCTGTTTGCCCATACAATGTCATGAGGGATCTGCTTGTAATAAGCAGCCTGCGAGGTAAGTTTGGCAAAGTTCACGCTTGAACCCAGTTTGGTGGTGTTGAAATTTAGCTCGACGCTCTCAAGTAGACCCTTATGCGCATCCAGAGGGTTATCACGTGTATCGCGTGTAATGTTAGCCGCGATTGTAGATAGCCGGACATGCTGATCTTGCGGTAAGACGAGTTGGGGTATCTCAATCCTGGTCAGATCCGTTTTGCTGAAGCTGTAGCGGAGGAAAAGGACGTTGGCCTTGCCATTACCCAGGAATCTCTGAATTTGATAGCTGCCAAGTCCCACCCGGGAGGAGTAGACCGGGTTCTCTTCATTCTTTTCGATGGAGAGTGAGCCAGTCGCGGACCATCTCGTCCACCTTAAGTTCGGATCGATGTAATAGGCTGCACCCCGTTGGTCGAGCCGTCCGGCAAACGCCGTAAAGGAGATCGATTCTCCCTTCCCGCGTACGTTATTGCGCGTATATTGGAACGTGCCTCGCGGTCCATAGAAAGTCTTTTGGCTCGTCGTAAAGGTCGAGGGTAGGCCGATCGGTGGGAGATTGGGCAGGGCGACAGTGCCGCTCGGTACACTGCCCCCGCGGTTGATGATTTCAAATCCAAAGCCATAGGTGATCTGATTCTTCCTGCTTTCGTGTACCTTGACCAAGACGTCTTCCTTGGTCTGAGTTGTAATTTGTCTCCTCGGGTCGACCTCTGCCCAGTCAAACACACCGGTGTGGTCATAGAGTTTGCTTTCGGCGGTGAGAAGCTGGGTTTCGGTAAGTGGCTGCCCCGGTTTGATCGAACCCACATCCCGATCGATCAGTCGCTGCTGTATGTGCTGCCGCCCCAGAGTTACCACGTTTGCCGTGTACACCCGAGGCCCTTCATAAATGTGGTAGACGACATTGATATGGTGGGGATCGCTCTTGGAGACCGGCGATGCAGTCTCCCGAAAACGCGCAGTCAGATACCCCGACTGCAAATAGTGAGCGGTTATATTCGTGCGATCCTCTTGCACCAACTGCTGCGAGTACGGACGGCCCGGTCCGAGTTTCAGCCCTCCAGGCGCAAACATAGACTGCGGTAGAGTATCGGCGCCTTCGATCCGCAATGCTGCTACTTCATCTCGCGGGCCTTCGTCGACGTGAAATATGACTCGTATGTCGGCGCCACCATTGACTACGGTCGAGGTGACTTTGACGCTACTGAAGCCGTTGGATTTATAGACAGCCTCGAGATTCTTTACGCTCGTACGGACGAGTGCTTCACTAAACTTTCCCGGAGAAAACAGATGTTTCTTTTCAACTGCAATATGGGACATCAAATCCGAACTATTGAGTTGACTGTTTCCAGAGAGAGTGACATCCGTCACTTTGTGTTTTTTCTCTTTTGAGATTTGATAGACGATGATATCGGTCGAGTCCTCGGTTCGAAAATCCGAATCGACTTTAACGTCGAAGTAACCTTTCCCCTGAAAATACGAGAGCAGGGCTTGGCGTCCTTCTTGCACCAATTCGGGATCGACGCCGACACCTTGATAGATAGGAAGCAGGGACTTGCGAGTCCAACTCCATAAATGAGCACCCTTAATCTCGACGTGAATCAACGGACCCGGGTGTACTTCAAAATGAATGTCCGCGCGGTTTGTGGGGGCGTGGTACTCAGCCCCTGCAAGCTGCACCTGCGCAGCCAGACGCCCGTTCTTCTCGAGCTTGCTCTGCAGATACTTCGTGGCATTGCTGAGGGTCGTCCTGTTGTAAGTCTTTCCCGACCGGATCGCCGCCCCTCGAGCCCTCGCCATGAAACTTTGAAGGCTGTGGCCTAAGCTTGCGGCTTGTTCCGCGGGAATGCCGACGACCTCGATCGTCCCGAATCTCGCACGACGGCTCAAACTGACGTGAAAAATCACATTTGCCAGACCATGCTCTTGGTCCACCTTAACTTCGGGACGAACTTCTGCCTCAAAATAACCCTGCTCTCTAAAAAAATTGATTAGGCTGTTTTGGTCCTGTACGATCTCATCTGCATTGAAAGGCGCTTGCGGAGGATAGTTCGCCACTTGTACCAGTCGTGAATAAGCGAAGCGTTCTGCACCGGGAAACTCGAAGAGGCCGAAATAGACCGCGGGTTCCAAAACCAACAGAATCCGAACTCCGTCCGCCTGAGGGTCAACCTGAACCTGCACTTCGTCGAACTTTCCCTTTTCTTTAAGAGCTCGGACCGTCTGCTCGACCTTCTCTCGGGAGAATGGCTCGCCTGCATGCTGGGCAAATAACGGCGTGAACTGATTTGCGTTCAATTCTGGCCGCCCGGCAAGCTCGATCGAAGTGACTTTCTGGCCTTCGTATGAGTACAACAGTCTCTCCGTCTGCGGGGATGTCGCCGGATTCTGTTCGGCGGAGCGCTTCGTCTGGCCGAAAATGGAACAACAAACGATCAGGAACAAGATGGCGAAGAATGTCTTGAAGCGAGTGCACATGCCGCTGGCTCGGACGACACGTGATTGAACCGTTGTCGAGATGTCCTTTACGTAGCTCAACCGTTGTCCATCCCTTGAAGGTGTTTGGATGCGAAGCAAGCGGCACTCGGTTTGTTTGTGCCGGAGCGACGAGTTCGTCGCATCCATGTGGTGTCCCCGCGCGCGGTGGCGACAGCGAACTGCGGTCTAGCAGGCTGCCGGTTCGTTCGCCGCAGACTAGTTTTTCAACAGCCTGCTCTAGGGGACTGGGCGATTGGGGACGGCCGAAAGACCCCTGGAGCTGGGAACGCCTGCCGTCATGTGGCGTTTCTCCTTTACGGCAGCTTCGATTTCGCTGTTGATCTCACCACCAAGCAGGAGCATCAGGCCGCTGATGTAAAACCAAGTCAAAAGAATGATGACCGCTCCGAGAGATCCATAGCTCGCCGAGTAGGTGTTGAAGAAGTGAACGTATACACGAAAACCGAGGGAGGCCAGGATCCAGCCCAAAATGCCTATGGCAGAACCAGGCGTAAGCCAATGCCAGCGTTTTGATTTAACGTCTGGTCCGAAGTAGTAGATCATTGCGAACAGGAGCGAGAGGAGCGCTATCGCGACGAACCACGCTACCAACCTCGAGAGAATAGTGGCGGCATCTCCTAAGTACCGATGATGGATATGGTATTTAGCAAGATGTGCGAAGAAGTCCCCGCACAGCAGCGAAGCTAGAATGAGCGTGACGAGCATCGAAAGGAGGATTGTCACGCCGATCGCAGACAACCTAGCCTTCCAATAGGGCCGTTCTTCCTTCACCCGGTAAACGGTGTTGAGACTGTCCTGAATGGCAGAAAAGCCCACGGACGCCGACCAAATCGCGGCTACCAGACCAAAGGTCACCTTGCCACTTGTTGCAGAGGCGGCGGTCTGATTGAAGGTTGCCACAACAGTGCCGAGGGCAGAAGATGGCACGACAATCGACAGGTACAAGAGAAGACTGTCGTAGATCCTTGAAGCGGAACGGGCAGCTAGGCCGAGTATCGAACAAGCCGTAAGCAGAGTGGGGAAGAGAGCGAAGAGAAAATAGAAGCCGAGCTCAGCCGAGCGGCCCAAGAGGTTGTCAGCGAATAAAGATTGCCAAGTATTCTTTGCGATTACGCGTGGGGTAACTCCATCGAGGTTCCAGAGACAGCCCAAAGGAGATCGAGAGACGTAGTCCCAGACTTTCTGGGGCCGGCTAGCTCTCCGAGCGAGGGGGTCCTCCGGGACGTTAGTCTCTCCGTTACTTGGCGTTGATGTAGCGTGCCGCAGGTCACTCATGCTCAGTCCGGCCATTTCACTACTGAGGTTGTTACCCGTAGCTCATGAAACGCTAAGTTGCAGAGGGTGCGACAGCTCGACATTCGGCAACTTCAACCCGGGTGTGTTGAAGGTTGCAAGATCGGACGAAGCGTCCTTCCTTGCAAATTCACTTGCACTGGCTTTTTCTTGGGGCCCAACAAGGTGACAGCAGAGTTCGTCGGAGGAGCACGCGTCTATTCGGTCCGGCTCACACAGTTCCTACCGCAAATTCGGAACCCTTCGTCGCGCGATTTCCGCTCCGGCTCATCGTAAGGGTCGTTACTGTCAAAGATGGTCACATTACAAAAAGAGTTGTCTCGTAGGTAGGCTGGGCCAGGACTTTCATTGCACGAAAACCGTCCAACCGAAGCTGGAAGATTGTCCTGAGATCTCGCACTCGGCGATGCTCGCAGCAACTTCATTTCAAGTGATTGGCAGGTTGATTCCATGGGATGAGCGCCTTGGCTGATAACTCCGCGGCTGAATCGCTGCATGATTCTCTGTAGAAACTGGAGACCGGGACTGGACTGCTCAAAGAATTACCTTGCCGGTTTCGCCGACATCACCTTGCCGCCGGTCGCTGGGGCCGCCAAGTACTTCATCCCCAGGAGCCACTTGCTGGAGGAAGCTTCCCATAATCAGCTTCGCAGCACGCATCTGCCCTGGATGCCCGCCTCCAGAACCGTTCCGCTTCCCGAACGCGCCGCGTGCTACTTCATGAGGTCAACCCAATTGGTGCTCCGGTAAGGAACTCTGTGGCTTGTTCCCCAAGCGTAGACGCGAGACTCGGTGCTGCGATCGGCGATCCATTCCCGGCAGTGACAACTATCGATGCCCGGCTACGCGATGCCGAGTTTACGTTGTAGATGCTCGAGCGTAATTCCCTTTGTCTCCGGAAAGAGGAACAGCACAACAAAGAACTGCAGCGTCATCATCAAGGCGAAAAACGCGAACGGGACACCGCCAGAAAATTTTGCAAGGACAGGGAAAAGAAGCGAGATGAGTGCGTTCATGATCCAGTGCGAGGAAGAACCAAGGCTCTGGCCTTTCGCGCGGACGCGGTTGGGAAAAACCTCTGCGATGTAAACCCAGATCACGGCGCCTTGCGAGATCGAGAAAAATGCAATATATGCGACCAGCAGCCAGACAAGAGCTCCGGCGTGGGTTTGCGTGAAGAACACCGCCGCGACACCTGTGAGGCAAACGGTCATTCCGACGCTCCCGATCAGAAGCAGAGTCTTGCGCCCAAGTTTATCGATAAGCGACATTCCGAGTAGGGTTGCAAGCAGATTCATTAACCCAATGAGAACGGTTTGAAAGGAGCTGGACAATTGGCTAAAGCCGGCCGATGCGAATATGTAATTGGAGTAATAAAGGATGGCGTTGATGCCCGAGAGCTGATTGAAGAGACCAATCGAAATGGCAAGAAAGATAGGCAGGCGGTAGCTGCGTTTGAAGAGTGGCTCAGCCGCCATGCCCCGTTCCAAATGGATCGAGTCTATGATCTCTCGTAGCTCCGTTTCGGAGTCTGGTGAACCCATCATATTAAGCACGTTCCGTGCCTCATCGATTCTGTTCTTTGTCACTAGCCACCGTGAACTGCGGGGTATGCCATAGAGCATGATCAGGAAAAGCAACGAGGGTATCGCTGCGACACCGAGCTGCCAGCGCCATTGGAGCTGTCCGAGATGGAGTAGTGAGATCAGGTAATTGGAGAGATACGCAAGCAAGATGCCCGAAACAACATTGATCTGGAAGAGGCCCACCATCCTGCCGCGCCATTTCGCCGGCGCAAGCTCAGCGATGTACACGGGACCAAGAACGGAAGATCCGCCGATTCCCAATCCGCCAATCAAGCGGAAGACCAGCAGGGCCCCCCAGCTCCATGCGAAGGCACAGCCCAGCGCGGAGATGGTGTAGAGGATCGCCATGATGCGTAGCGCCTCGCGGCCACCGATGCGCTGTCCGAGCACTCCAGCGCTCATTGCTCCGATCACTGTCCCGACGAGTCCGGCAAAAACCGTGAGACCGAGAGTAAAAGGTGTAAGGTGGTAGACGGCAGTCAATTGCTGGGTTGTGCCCGCAATGACAGCCGTGTCGAACCCAAACAGAAGGCCGCCCAGTGCTCCGACGATCGTACTTTTCAAGAGATATGAGGTCATTGCCATAAGCTGTAATCCATGTTTAAAGCGAACCATCGTACCGAACCGGCCGGACTCCGGCTCTGCTCGCGATGAAAAGTACGCAACCAGCTTAAGGCTCCGTCCGGCTGCGGCCACACTACCGCCCACGAAAGACAATACTTGACGAAGCTACATGAAGGCCACAAGGATCGCACTTATTTTTTCGAGTGTGATCCCAGGATGCCGCAGGCAGAGAGGTGTGCGTGAATCAGTTCGGCTCCGGCGACAGTTTGAAGATTCGCATGCTCGCCTGCACTAGCCGCAAATGCGCTGCTGGCAGCGGTGACGATCCGGAGATAGCCGTCCGCTCCAAGTTCCGGTCCGAATCCCGCTCGTAATCAATGATTGCCATGTCGAACCGAAAATGAGAATCCCAAAATTCTAGGAATGGGCAGGCTCGCAGGTGTTTCTCGTCCGCCGCTATTCTCGTAGTCACGCGGCCATGATTCCCTCACGGTCGACCCCGACCAATGTGTGAAGCTGGGAGGGCTTTACCTCGTCGAATGTATCCCGCTCGACATAGACCTCAAGCTCGGAAGCTTTGAGGACAAATTACATAAGCCTCTCCATTGCACAGCGCCTCGCCCGGATTCATTTTCTTTGACGTTCGCATTGTGAATTGCTCCGCTTTTTTTAAAAAAAGTTGGTTTGGCCGCGGGCGAGCTCTGCGACCAATGCCCGATGCGAACATCAGATACGTGTGGGCTGCCTTGCGACAAACAACGTCTGAGCCAAGGAACAGGATGACAATCGCATCCGGCATGGCCAATCAGTCCAACTTTTTAATCCAGGAGTCTTTTCGTAATGAGATTTGCAACATATTTGGGTATTGCAGGAGCCTTGGCAATTTCTTTCTCCGCTATGGCAAAGAATGTGCAGCCTAGCACGGATGCAGGCCAACTAGTAGCAGCAAACGCTAATCTACAGACCAATATCGACGCCAAAAACGCGAAAGCAGGTGATGTTGTCACGGCCAGACTCACTCAGTCTGTTCGCATCCCTGGCGGCGAGGAACTTCACCGCAACACGCTGCTGATCGGGCACATCGATCAAGTGGAACCTGCGGAGAACAAGGGCGTTTCTACGATCGTCCTTACATTTGACAAAGCGCAACCGAAGAATGGCCAGCCGATCGCTATTAAAACAACAATCGTCGGTGTCTATCCCAATGGCACCGTCGTGCTGCCGCCAGATCTAAATCCCCAGTTACAGGTGACTCAAGATCCTTCCAGCGCGCATGGTTACACCCTAACCAGCGATGTTCGGGGTTCTAACTCTGGTGTCCTGAAGGCGGACGGAAAGAATGTACACCTTCAGGATGGAACGGAACTTGAGTTTGCTGTAGCAAATACCGCGGGGGACTCCACTGCAGGCGGAAACTGACCGGTAATCAGATCCTACGCATATCAGAAATGGTGCTCGAGAGTATCCTTACGTCTGGATATTCTTGAGCCCATAGAGCGGTATCGAAGTTCTCTCTTCACTCTTGGAACTCCAATCCCTCTTAGTAAGTCGTAAGTCAGGTCCTCGGCGTCTCAAGTGACGCAGCGGCGCCATCCGCTGACCTAAAACCAGTCTGCGGTTGTCGGAGGCTCACTGTCTTCCCTCCCGAAACGAATGTCCACATAACGCAGCGAAGGCAAAGTACTGAAAGTCCCAGAAATCGGCTGCGGCTGCGGCGGTCTCGCAACTCTCGCTGGAACTGTGACCGCGATGAATTGCTTTCGCCTACATCTGGGCCGATTGGCGAAGCGTAGTTCGGCTTCTTCTGCCGACTTGCTGGCTTCCATCTGTGTTCCAGTAGCCCAACGTGGTAGGCTCTCTCTGCTGGTCCTTCCCAGCGCATAAGGGAAGGAGATTCTTCGACACCGTGTCCAGTGCGGCAGCCTCAAGGTGCAACGTCTGCCGGAGCGAATTGCGTTGGGAGAACGAGAGATGACAGCAGAGGTTCAGATTCCCGCGATCATGAAGATTGGTGCGGGTGCTTTTTCTGAGGTCGCGCCCATTCTTGTCCGTCTGAACTGCGGCCGCCCACTGATCGTCACAGATAGCTTTCTTGAGAGTTCCGGCCTTGCAGGCAAATTGAAGGATCAGATTCTTCAGGCCGGGATGCCCTGCGAAGTTTTCTCGGGCACTGTATCTGACCCAACCAGCGATTCAGTCGATCGAGGGGTACAGGCCTTTCTCACGGGGCGGCACGATAGTCTGGTTAGTCTTGGGGGCGGGAGTCCGATCGACACCGCTAAGGCGATCGGGCTGCTTGCTGCGAATGGTGGTCGCGCCAGGGATTACAAAGTTCCTAATCCAATTCCGAAGGCTGGATCTCCCCACATTGCGATTCCCACCACTGCAGGAACTGGCTCGGAGGTAACCCGCTTTGCCGTCATCTCTGATTCGATAAATCAAGAGAAGATGCTGATCACCGGGAGCTCACTGTTACCCTCGGCTGCTGTCGTCGACTATGAGCTAACCATGTCGATGCCGCAACGACTTACCGCAGATACCGGCACCGATTCTTTGACACACGCGATTGAGGCATATGTAAGCCGCAAAGCGAACCCCTTCACGGATACTCTTGCACTCGCTGCGATGAAGACTATCTGGGCAGAACTACCGGTCGCGTTTTGTGAGCCGGGGAACCGTGCCGCACGAGAGGGAATGATGCTCGCTGCCACACTTGCTGGGATCGCGTTTTCAAATGCAAGCGTAGCCCTGGTTCACGGCATGAGCCGGCCAATGGGAGTCTTCTTCCATGTACCGCATGGGCTTTCCAATGCCATGTTGTTGCCGGCAGTCACGAAGTTCTCCGCCGAAGCCGCGCCTGCACGGTATGCTCAGTGTGCCCGCGCCATGGGAGTTGCCACGAAAGATGAGTCCGAACATGTGGCGGTGAGCAACCTCGTGGAAGCCTTGTTTCGCAGAAATGCGGAATTAGGAGTGCCATCGCCGATGACCTTCGGTATTTCCGAGGAACGATACTTTGAAGTCATTCCGACCATGACCACGCAAGCGCTGGCCTCTGGCTCACCGCAAAATAATCCGCGCATCCCGTCCGCTGCCGAGATTGAGCAACTCTATCGCGAGATTTGGAAGTGAAGGTCGTATCAAGACCGTCATTTGAAAGCCTGAAGGCTGGGCTCATGCCACGAAAACAGAAAACGAATCAATTCAGGAACTAGAGAGCATAAGGAATCTGGCCCCCAGACTTTTTGAAGCTCTCGCCAAGAAAACTATCGACTCAGTTCTGCCAGTTCACATTCACCGAGCCGGTACCACTCGCGGGGACTGTGTAGGAGTGGTTCGAGCCGCCTTCCCAGGTGACGGTGCCGTCCGCGGCAACTTTGATGAACTTGAACTGAATGGTCTGTCCGGCCGGCACACTAACGTTCAGAAACCAGTTAGGGTAGTTCGGCGTCAGCATTGGGCCTACTGCACCGGGTCCTATATAACGGCGGTCAAGATGGTTCTGCCGAACGGCGATCTTCTAGCGGTCGATGAAAGTACGGAAGCCGATCTGATGCAGAAAGTTCGCTGCAGCTACGGTCTTTTCGGCGTTATTTACGAAGTGACCTACAAGGTCCGGCCGTTGCTTCCGATGGCGGTACATCATAGAACTTTCAGCTTGAGGATTTCATCAGCGCTTTGCCAGATCTCAAGGCTCGAAACGAGTCGATGATGCTCTATATCTTTCCATTCGATGACAAGATCACCATCGAGTTCCGCAAGTACAATCCGGGCGCGACCGGTGAACCGAATCGTGCCGCTTGGGCCCTCAGGAACCACAGATGGGGCACTTCTGGACCAAAGTTCGGCTACGAAACCCAGACGCTAGTCTCAAATCCCACGATTCGATACGGGATCATCGATGCATTTAAATGCAGCGTGGTGCTTGCAATGGGAGACTATCGTCTGCAGCGATAACACAATCCCCAGTGACCAGATCATCGAATATCCGCCTGTGTCGAATGACAGCCGCTACACGTTCAGCCTCTTCGCATTTCCAGAAGACGAGTATCCTGCAGCAATCACGGATTTCTTCAAATTCTGCAAGGACTACTATTCCGAGAAAGGGGATACCGGTCGAACTTGTTGTACGTGGGCTACCGCGTCGCGCAGGATCGACAGTCGCTCCTGTCTTACTCCAGGGACGGAACAGTGAGAGTCCCCTCTTTATCACTTCCCGGAGAGAAGATTTTGATCTATTCTTCAGGCCCTTAGATCTGCCTGTTCGTTTAAGTTCCGAGGTGATGAGTCGATGGCAGTTTTCAAGATCGGCATCAACATGGCGGGCGCAATCTCAGCGGGTGCCTACACTGCGGGTGTGCTGGATTTTCTGACCGAGGCACTCGACGAATGGTACAGAGCCAAGCAAGAGGGGAAACCCGTACCAATGCACGACGTCTCGATCGAAGTGTTCTCGGGCGCCTCCGCCGGAGGAATGTGCGCAGCCATCTCCGCCGTGATGCTGCAGGAGAACTTCGAGCATATTCACGATACAACGAAACGCGATACTACGAACCGCTTTTACGAGAGTTGGGTAAACAAGATCGATATCAAAGAACTGCTCCAGACCGAAGATCTCAAGAACGCACGTTCGGTCGTATCTTTGCTTGACTCAACTGTAATTCGCCAGATCGCGGAATACGCGCTCACGCCTGCCAGCTCACGAGTAACCCGCCCCTACGTTTCGCCCGTTCTGAACTTATTCCTATCGCTAACAAATTTGCGAGGTGTACCTTATTCGCTGAATGCGGCCGCACCCGGCTCGATCGAAGAGACGACCTTCTTCTATGGGGATCGCATTCGTTTTCAGACGACGAGTTCCGGGACCGGGGCTCAGTTGATAGGCTCTACCCGAACACTTGACCTTCTTACGCCGGGCGAGAAGGGCGGTTGGTCTGTTCTTCAATCGGCTGCAATTTCGACTGGCGCCTTTCCCATCTTCCTCGCCCCCGGCACTCTCGAGCGGTCCGCCTGCGAATATGTGCCACCACACTGGAAATCTGTAATCTCTGATATCTCGAATACACCATCCATCACTCCGAACTTTCCAAAGGACTTCCCAGAAGCATTTCCAACGCTCAATGTCGACGGAGGTGTCACCAACAACGACCCTTTCAACTACGCCCACGACTTTCTCGCCGGTCTCAACCCCCCGCTGACAGAGGAACAGCGCCTTGGGAGGCCGTCACACGTGGACAGGGCAGTAATCACGATTGCTCCTTTCCCAACGACTGAACCGTTCGATCCCAAATTCGATCCAAAAAGAGCTGCATCTATTCTTTCCGCTCTACCAAAGCTTGTCTCGGCATTGATCTCTCAGTCACGGTTCTTCGGGGAATCTCTGAGCGAAATCATGACGGGAACCACCTTTGACCGTTTCATCATTGCCCCATCCGATTACGACTTGACTCGCGAACACCTGAATACCGATGTTTCCATCCCGCCTCCAGCCCTACAGTGCGCCGCGCTAGGTGCCTTTGGCGGATTTTTCGAGCGCGAATTCCGCGCCCATGATTACGCTCTTGGTCGCCGCAATTGTCAAAAATTTCTCAAGGACTCGTTCGTTCTGCCTGCAGAGAATCCAACTATTAAGGCAGGACTCGAGTGCATGGATACTAGAACTCGTGACATCGTAGTAACAAAGTACAGATGTTCGGCACCCGGAACTTACGCCCAAACTGCCGCAGATCTTCAGCAGAACAAAGCGGCTCTTCCAGAGGCTCAGAGGGAGGAGGGCGACCTCTGGATTCCGATCATTCCACTTTGTTCGGAGCTCGTCTCAGAAGAGGTGCCTCGCGCGAATCGAGCCAGGATCAAGCGCGCAAATCTCGACATCATAGTCACACTCGTCCTGAGACGCTACAAAGTTCTCGTCCCGTATTTGATAGATCTAATACCCTCTTGGCTCTTCCGGCAGTTTTTGCGGTTGGGGCAGCCTTTCATCCGCGCGTTAGCCCGGAAGCCTCTCACGGCTGCACTGAAGAGGGAGCTAGGCGACTCGTACGAGCCATAAGCCAAGCAATCCTATACACGATCGATGCAGAGTGCGGCTGCGTCGGGACCCGCCGACCCGATGTCCAGGCCGTTCCGGTTGGCAAAAAACGTCACGCTGATCGCTCCCGTTAGTGGTATCTCATCCTAGGCTGAGCACGGGATGCGGGCTGAGCATCCTCTGCAATGCACAACAGTAGAAGAACTACTTCGCGGTTGCAGGGGGCACAATCCCATTCATCGTAGGTACTCAACCATTTGCCCGTAGTGATCGAAACCATGCGCGATGCCGAACGCCGCAACGGTCGCGCGCGTCTGCAGGCCTGGCTCCGGCGATTTCACCACCTCAAAAGCGTTCGCTCAATGGCCTTATGGGCAAAGGCGAATGAACCTCCCAACGCGGCAACTATGTCTTCCTTTTTGGTTAGCTTTCCGATTCCTGGTACATTCCGATCGGCTTAATTCCGCTGATGAGGCCGTAGAAGAAATAGTTGGCTTGTGCCACATGGGTTGGCTGCTGGGCAAATGTCCGGACCTTCGCGAACTCGGTTGTCTGCCCCGGTACAAACATCGTCGCACTGGGTGCAAATCCGTACTTTTCAGCCGGCATCGCATTGACCGCTCCCATCATCTGCTTCTCAATGAGGCTCAGCAACGGATCGAACGCGTTTGAGGGCGCGGTGATGGTTCCGGTTTCAGACCCGGATGCTGTGCTGCTCGGGCCCATTTGCGCCGTCGCCGCGAGCGACCACACCCACAATGCACAACACGCTGCGATCAGTCCTCTAGGCATTGACAACCTCCAATTCCAGAGTCTTCCGAAAGCGCCTACCAGCCTACCAGAACGGAACGACGAAGGTATGTGATGAGTATTGTTGTTCTAACGCTTTGTCCAGCTTCGATCGGTGGAAACGAATGTTACCCTTGAATCCGCCACACTAATTGGTGCCCTGCTGAGAACGTTGAAGCGATATCTCTTTGGCTTGAACATCAGATTCAGATACCTGCCCTTAGACTCCGCCGCCACCGAAAGCTCTCTGTTGCGCTTGGACCACTTTCGAGTATGTTGTTGACGCCTGGAGGGGAGTTTAATCCAACGGCCTTGCGAGGTCGGGACGACACCGCGAGAACAGAGGCGGCATAAAGCTCGAAGCCTGGCATGTTCATTCCTACCGCCTGGTAGGCGAGCACGACTGATCCGGTGCAGGAGTGCTTCCCGGACTAACGGTCAAGCCCAGCCATCGCGTGAAATACAAGGCCAATTTTGCAAGCGACAATGCCAGATTACTCCTGTATTATCTTCGATCCGGGATCCATCAGGAGAGCATCCGCATCTTCGTCGGGATTCGTCTGAAAGGGCGAGGTCAATTATACTTCGAGCAAGGCAGTAGGTATGGCCAAGTCAGCGCCCATCGCGATACCCACCGAGCCCATTGGCAGTATCCCCCGACCTCTTGATCTCATCGAGAGAGTCGCAAAAGCCAACAGTGAGGATCCTGACCTCGCCGCTCTCTATGAAGATGCGATTCGAGATACTATTGAGCGGTTTGAAGCCGTAGGCTCTCCTGTCGTTACGGATGGGGAGCAAAGGAAGTATCACAATTTTGCGACGTATTGCATCCATGGGCTTCCGAACACGGCCCCGGATGGTTTCGAAATCGCGTTCTCAGACGGTCATTCGCGCCGCCTGTCGCGGCTCACACGCGGCCCTTTCCGTTACATGCGGTACGCAGACGGTTACCTGGATGTCGCCCTGCGCTATGCGCGTGTGCCGGTCAAGCAGGCGGTGATATCGCCCTCGGCGTTGAGTCTGATGTACCCAGCCGAGAGCATTCCCAATTATCCGCGCGAGCAATTCATCCACGATCTGCTGGGTGAGCATGAAACCGAGATACGGCGCTGTTTGAACAAGGGCGCGCATAAAGTTCAAATCGATTTCACTGAAGGACGGCTGGCCGTGAAGATCGATCCCTCCGGTTACCTCCTTAATAGCTTCATCGACCTAAATAATCTCGCGCTCTCGCGGTTCTCGCCGGAGGAGCGTAGGCGCATCGGGGTTCATACTTGCCCGGGGAATGACAATGATTCGACGCACAGCGCGGATGTTGATTACGCAGAGTTGTTGCCAAGCTTGTTTGAGCTCAAGGCGTGCAATTTCTACATCGCGCTTGCGGGTGAACGGGACCGTCGCCACGCTTTCAGAGTCATTCGCAAATACCGGAAACCGGATCAGCGGGTTTTCGTGGGAGTAACAGCTCCGGTTGACCCCCACATCGAGACTCCGGAAGAAGTTCGCGACCGTGTACTTGAAGCCTCTGAGTACATTCCAATTGAGCAACTGGGTACTACCGATGACTGCGGATTCTCGCCTTTCAGTGATGACACTTCAACTAGCCGTGATACTGCCTTTGCCAAGATCAAGGCACGCGTGCTTGGCACGAAACTCGCGGAGAAACTTATTGGAGGTCACCAATGACGCCGAGGGATCACGATGAGCTACTGCGATCGGTTGCACTGCAGAATGCAGGCAGCATTCTTATCGCTCGTCAGCGTGCCGAGCGGCGAAACGAGGCGTACTTGGCGGAGGCCCAAAGGATCAGCCACACGGGCAGCTTCGGCTGGCTGCCCTCCACCGGCGAGATCTTCTGGTCAGAGGAAACTTTTCGCATCTTCCAATACGACCGAACGACGACACCGAGCGTCGAACTTGCTCTCCAACGGACTCATCCGGAAGACCTGGCACGCGTGAAACAGACAATCGAACGCGTGGCACGGGAAGGTAAGGATTTTGATCTTGAATTTCGATTGCTGATGCAGGATGGGCGCGTCAAATATGTCCGCGTTATGGGCCGCCCCTTAAACGATGAATCGGGTGACCTCGAGTTTGTCGGAGCGGTAATGGACTTCAGCGACCGTAAGCGTGCAGAAGAGGAACTCCGGCGAAGCGAAGCTCTTGCCGAACAGCGTCTTCGGCTTGTGGTGGACACAACTCCCGCGCTGATAAACACTTGTGGTCCTGACGGTTACCTTGATTACGTGAATAAAGGTTGGCTGGATTATTTCGGGTTTTCTTTGGAGACGGCACTGGACCGGGCTGACGTGATGAAGATGCCCATGCCTTCGGCGTCGGATACCAACGGTTCGGACCGGCAGCCGGTAATCCATCCCGAAGATCTGCCAGGGTTTAGGGCTCATTGGATATCGATGCTGGTGTCCGGAGAACCGGGCGAGCACGAAGCACGCGCACGCCGGTTCGACGGTGAGTATCGCTGGCTCTTGTTTCGCGCCGTGCCTCTGCATGACGAAACAGGGAAACTGGTCAAATGGTATACATCCGCCTTCGACATCGAGGATCGCAAGCGGGCGGAGACATTGCTGGCTACTGAGAAGCGGCTTCTCGAGATGATAGCCGGGGGTGATTCTTGCGCTGTCATCCTTGATAAGCTATGCCGGCTCGTTGAAGAACTCGCCAGCGGCTCTCTCTCTTCGATCCTTTTGCTGGATCCGAGTGGCAACCGTCTTCGGCACGGAGCGGCGCCCCATCTGCCAACCCCGTACAACCAGGCAATCGATGGCATGTTCATCGGCCCGTCGGTGGGCTCTTGTGGAACGGCCGCTTACCGTGCGGAGCCAGTGATCGTCTCCGATATCGCCACCGATCCGCGGTGGGCTGATTTCCGCGACCTGGCCCTGACATACGGGCTGCGAGCGTGCTGGTCCACCCCGATACTCTCCTCAGCAGGCAAGGTGTTGGGAACTTTTGCAATTTATTATCGCGAACCGCGCAGCCCTACTGGGCAAGACCAAAGCCTCATAAGCCAAATCACCCATCTTGCCAGTATCGCTATCGAGCGCAAGCAAGCAGAACAAATGCTGCTGCAAAGCGAAGCGTATTTGCATGAGGCTCAGAGACTGGGCCGTACAGGGAGTTGGGCACGCAAGCTTCCCTCGGAGACTGTTTTCGCCTCGCCCGAGTTGCTCCGAATCTTTGGTTACGATCCTGGCGAAGACAAACCGACATTGGAAATGTTTCGACGAAGGGTTCATCCTGAGGATCTGGCAATTAACGAACAGAGAGCTGCCAAGGCCTTAAGCGAAAAGACCAATTGGGAGTCCAACTACCGAATTCTTCTTCCCGACGGATCGATAAGGCACGTCCACAGTGTTGCCCGCCCGATTCTCGATGATGCCGGGGCGGTTGTTGAGTACATTGCTACGGTTATAGATGTGACCGAACGGAAGCAGGCCGATGAAGAGCGCGAAAGATTGCTGGCAAGTGAACGAGCGGCCTTCGCCGAAGCGGTAGCTGCGCAGCAGCGCTTCCGAGACCTGGTTAATTCGGTCGAAGGCATTGTTTGGGAAGCGGATGTGCCAAGTTTCCAGTTTTCGTTCATCAGTAAGCAGGCCGAGCGCGTCCTAGGCTACCCGGTGGAACGCTGGTTGTCCGAACCGACATTCTGGATGGACCACCTTCACCCAGAAGACCGGGAGTGGGCTCTCGAGTTCTGCCAATCCGCAACAGCTGAGAAACGCGACCACGATTTTGAGTACCGCATGGTCGCCGCCGACGGAAGCGTTGTTTTACTACGCGACTTAGTAACAGTTGTGGTGGAAAATGATCGCCCAACCCGCTTGCGTGGCGTGATGGTAGACATCGGTAAACGCAAGCAAGCCGAAGAAGCGTTACGTCAGGCACTGTCGGATCTCGCACACGTCAACCGTGTGACCACCATGGGAGAGCTGACTGCCTCGCTGGCGCATGAAGTGAATCAACCGATTACGGCTGCCGTCACGAACGCAAATACCTGCCTGCTCTGGCTTACACGCGATCAGCCCGATCTGGAACAGGCGCGGGCGGCTGCCATGAGAATTGTGAAAGACGGAACGCTTGCTGGGGAAATCGTCCGCCGCATTCGCCAGCTCTTCCAGAAGGGTACTCCTCAACACAAGTTGCTTGATGTAAACGAAGTCATCGGAGAAATGATCGTCCTGCTGCGCGCCGAGGCAACAAGATACTCCATATCGGTCCGGACGGAACTGGCCACAGATCTTCCGCAAGTCATGGGGGACCGAGTGCAATTGCAGCAGGTGTTGATGAACCTCATGATGAACGGCATCGATGCAATGAAGGACGTGCATGGGGCGCGCGAGCTAACCATCAAGTCTCGGCGAGCGGAAAACGAGGAAGTTGCGGTCTCTGTCACCGATAGCGGCGTGGGGCTGCCGCCACAGCACACGGAGAAGATCTTCAACGCCTTCTTTACCACCAAGCCCCATGGGACCGGTATGGGGCTTCGTATCAGCCGCTCCATCGTCGAATCGCATGGTGGCCGATTGTGGGCTGCCGGCAACACTCCGCGCGGCGCAACCTTCTATTTCACCTTGCCAACCAAACTCGACACCAGCGCATGAAAGGCTAAGACGGCCCCACGGTGCCGTTATGGATGACCCCCGCCTTAGCGCGTGCTGCCATTCACGGCCTGCTGAAGGGGCTCAAAGTCGACCAACCACACTCTGCAACTCACAAGGGAACCGCGGAAGCTCTTTGTCGAGGGCTTTCCCATTCTCATCCCTTCTGGTTGCGCATCTTAAGCTATCTCGCTGCCCCGCAGATTGGGAGATGTGTCAATCATTGGCATGATTGACACACACCTTAAAGCTTTGGGGGAGACGTTTTAGTGTCTGCCGCCGCCTACGTGACCATGGCCATCGCGGACCTCATTGCCATGGAAGTGATCGACGTGGCCATTCCATCCTGCTCGGGGCGCTTCGCCGCGCCCTGGCATTGGGCCATGATATCCGTGATCAGGATGAAAGTGATTGTCCACGTGACCGTAGAAATGGTCACGCCCGCGGAACCAGGGACCAGCACCGATAAAGACGGCTCCTGAGAACCACTCTGGGCCATAGTATCCGTACGGAGCACAGGCGTAAGGCGGAATGTCATAGTAGCCGTAAGGGCAGACAGGTGGCTGCCCGATGTTGACGCTGATCTGGGCAATGGTTTCGGGAGAGGTCGCGAAGAAGGCAAGGCCAGCGAGAGCTGCCAGCGCAACATACTTGAGTCTACGCACCATTCTCCGCATACAAATTAGAGGCGGCTCTAGTTTTATCTGATGCAATTTCCTTGAACGGTCGTAGAAAACTGGGCGAGTCATAACCTTCAAATCGCCCACGGTCTGCGCATGCCGAATTCTAAGCAACGAAACAATTAAATTGAACGAGTCTAGGTGGAAGCAGCGAAGGTTCCTAGACCTAGGCGCGAGCTCACCGCACATATTGCCGGTGGAGCAAGCCGGACGCCGACGTAAACGCATTTCGATCGATGTTGAGATGGTCGGACCCGGACTGATGGTACAGCACTGGACAGAAGACATTGCGGAGAAGCAGCATTACCGGCTGCTTTTGCTGTCCGATATGTTCGTTCGGCAAGAGCGTATCAAAGTGCAGCTCAGCTGGGACTTAGCTGTGAAACCACTGTCTGAGAGCGGTTTCGAGACTGATGAGTATCTGGCGTTCGTGGAAAAGAGCGGGGCCTCCCTTGAGCAAGTAAACGATACAATGCAACGCGTTATCGACGCTCATAGCGCAGAAGAGACACCCAGTTTTGCCAAGAGCATCGAGAGGTAAGCCTTGTCGATTCTGGCGTCCTGCGGATGTGAATCCGTTTGCTAAACCTGGCGAACTATCGTTTGGCAACCATTGGACAATGTGCGAATCCCAACTCGACTCGCGCGAGTCCAATACTTCAGAGGACTTGAAAACGGCTTTCGTTGAAGGGTGCTGGAAAGCAGCGAAGTAAATCAGGTCAAGCGCACCTGTTAGCCCCTGATGAAACAGCGGAGACGAAGCGATTTCGTGCGTGCTCAGTGCCGGTGAAAGTGGCAGGGTCACACGAATCGCAAGCCGCTGCATCCTGTAAACACCGTCCGGGAGTCTTAGGGGAAGAAGGCAGGGAAGACTGTGGCAAAAGTAATCGAGATTTACGTACCGAACAACTTCCGAATAAGCGCGAAATGGGTTCCCCCCGAAAAGCGCGGGAAGATCATCGAGTTCGCTCCAAAGATAGAGAAATCGGCCTGACAAGCGCTACTGGCGTGGTCACACGCGCCTTACGGACGCTTCTGTCTTTTCTCCACGAATGCCAATCCATCGCGTCGGCTTGTGCTGTCCCGGGCGAGTGAGATTATCGAGGGTAGTTCAGGGAGCAAACGCAACGCTGGCAGGTGGGATTGCTGGCAATCTTAAGGCGGCTTCTAAACGAGAGGGCACTCTCAGTATTGATCGCCTCTTGTAATGTGTGTTGATGTGCGTTGCCGACGGCAGGATGGAAGAAGCAGGGCCTGACACTGCCATCCACTTCGATCACGGCAGAGACCCATGGAGCGTTGCAGATAGGAGCTTTTGGTGTCGTGCCTTCGACGTGTTCACGAAAGCGAGCTCCAATCCTGCGCAACTTCGCATTGCTTTCCGCGATGAACCCCCGCTCGATGTCTTCCTGATGCATCTGGATCAGAAGCTCGATCTCTTCTTCCAGTTCGACGAGCTCGGTTCGGTTAAGTGCAATCTCGCTCTGGCGTTCGGGGGCCCAGCGTTCCTCCCGGTTAAAAGCGGCTGACGAGATGTCGGCCGCGAGGAAAGAGATACTTGTAAGTCCAAGAGATTTGGCGGCGGCGACCGTGGCGCGCAGGTGTGTATGGTTCAGCTTCTGCACCGTAGTCCGGCAGGATATCGGGATCTGTGGCTGGCGCTCACGCACGGCGAACACGCCCTGCTGAATCGAGCGAAAGGCGCCCGGAACGCTGCGAATTCGGTCATGGACGTCCGGCGGACCATCAATAGAGAGAATGATGTCGTCGAAGCCATTCGCGACAGTAGCTGCCCTCTTCCGCAGCAACAGGCCAGTGGTGAGGAGCGTGACGCGAAGTCCGAGATCGCGAAAGAACAAGCAAATCGCGTCCAACTCACGATTGAGCAGAGGCTCGCCTCCGGTCAGCACAACCTGCTTCACTCCTAGTGTTTGTATCGATTCCCGATGCCGTTCGAGATCGGCAGCATGGAACTCGCGCCCGTCCTTTCGCTTCCAGATGTCGCACATCACACACCGGCAATTGCATTGGCTGTGAATATTGACCAGCAGGATGGGAAGCGTGGTAATCCGCGACCCCTGAAGATGCGCCGGCGGAGCGGTCTGAATTTCATAGAGTTCCGCGATAACGCACCTCCCTCCCGGCGAGCAACAGTTTTTTCTGGCCGAGAACCTTAGCAGCTTCGAAGAGGGCCTGCAGTGGCGATCGAATCCAGCTTTGGTAGCCCGCCACCTCGATGAGTTCCATGCCGGAACGGAGATGGTCCGGCAAGCGTGCGTACAGATAAGGACACGCCATCTGAACTCGACCTCCAAGCAGAACCAACTTGACGTCACCGAAGGTGAGCTCCGAGATGGCGCGGGCGGGGATATCGTATTGGTCGCGAACTGCGATTAAATCGGCGAGTCCGGATTCCACGATTGCTCCCTGGCCATCCCTTAGACGAAACATCCGGGCAGGACTGTCGGTGACCATTCTGTAGATCATTCTCGGGTTGAGACCCGACTCTGCATAAAGATAGCGAACCTCATCGAGCAGATCGCCCGCCGCCGTGATCGGCGAGTCGCTGCCAAGTGCGAGCCGCTCGATCGAAGCCAGTAGCTCGCGCGAAAGAGTCTTTCCAAAAAGAAAGCGGTTCGAGGTCGGGCAAACGACCAGCGAAGCACCGCGCCGGTTGATCAGGGATATCTCTCTTGCAGTGGATGCCAGGCCATGGACGAGCACCGTGCGCTCATCCAACACATGCATTTGGTCAAGCCGGGAGAGTTCGTTCCTGCTTTCTTCGTCAGTACCCTCAGCCGCGTGGACGATGAACGGGTGCTGTCTCGGCGTACCCTGAAATTTATCGGCCAGATCCGGGTCGAATGCGAGCGAGTGCGACCAGCCGAAGTGAGAGAGAACGCGCACGGGAAAATCTGGACGAGTCAGGTCCTCGTGCAGCGGATTATGATGGCAGACTGTTGTGACGCCGCACAGAAGATTGCGTATCGCTCCCCACCATAGCTGAGCCGTCTTCGGAATTTGCTTGTAGCGCTCAATGATTCCGGAGTTAGCCCGATGGATCTCCTTAGCCCACTCTGTCGAGTTTCGATAGGAGGGGGAACCTGCGGGGCGCCCGAGCTTTGGAAACAGTCCGAACTCGAGATGCTCGTGCGAATTGATCAGCCCTGGGAGAAGTACATAACCTCGCAGGTTGAGTACCTGCGCTGTTGCGTCGACTTTGTCACGGATCGCGGAAATTCGTCCATCTTCTATCAAGAGGACCCCGTCTCTCCAGGTAACGGGGCCCATGCCGAGGCGTGCATTCGTAAGTTGGAGCGCCTTGCGCTCCGTAGGAAATTGCAGCGGCATACGCGGTCTTTGCTTTTGCAATTTCAAGATATAAATTGCAGCCACTCCAGCTAGCGCTTCGTACTCCGCGAGCTTCCCGGCATCCTCGAATACCAAGTGCTCGGGCTCTTCAAATGCGGGCTCAATAAGAACTCGAACATGGAATCCATTCTGCTGGAAAACAGCGATAATCTCCGTCAAAGACCGGGAATGAACAGCTATCTCAACCTTTGCGCCATCGACATGGAAGCTTCTTGTCCAGCCTCGCTCAGCCGCCGTCACCGGGTGCATGTCGGAGATAAGGATCCATCCCTCCGGTCGAATGATGCGAGCACATTCCCTCGCAAACGCTTCCAGATCCTCCAGGTAGCTGAGCAGAAAAGACGCCATGACAAAGGTGTACGAAGCATCTTTGCCCGGCAGCGCTGAGCAGTCGCCTTGTTGGAGCTTTGTTGTGGGACGGACCTTTTCGCGGGCGCGCTCCAGCATGGCCGTTGAGCAATCAATGCCTGTGAGCGAGCCTGGGTTGAGTGCTTCCAAGTGCGTGAGCCAGCGACCGGTCCCGCACCCGAGATCCAAAACATCGCCACCGCTTACGGGGGGCAGGAGCCGTGTAGCTGTACGCTCTTCCAGCAGGAGCAGGGGGTTTGGCTGAGCATCATAGACCTGCGCCCAGCGATTGAACACGCGGGTGTCGGGTTGAGGCGGAGAGGCGATTGCCACTTCAGTCCGTATCTTCACAAGCTCTCCCGCTTAGGCTTGCGCAGCGCAATGAACTGGTTGGCGAGTTGAAGCTCGAAAGGAAAGTTATAGATGTGCAAGGCATAGCGCCACGCACTGAGAACTTGCAGGAACCTGCGGCTCCAGCGCGGAGCACGAATATCCTGAACCGTGGGCCAGCGTGAACCCACGACGATCTCAAAGTTGTCGATGAGTTTCTTGGTCCGGCGTTTGAGCCATGGAACTTTGGTATCGATGCGCAGAGTAAAGTTCATCCACTCCTTGGTCGCCCATCCAGCAGGAGAATCAGGAAATGGAACCTCGATCTTCCCGTACATCTCGCCGCCCGCATTGTGCGGCTGGGGTGTAGGGGTATAGTGCTGGATGATGATCTCCGAATCTGGGTTGATCCGTTTGATCTTGCGAATAAAGCGCATCGTCTCCCGTGTGTCGCGCACAGGATCGTTGGGATTGCCAATGACAAAGGAGAATTCCGGGATGATGCCGAACTGACGGGTTTTCCGGGCGATTTCGAGGGTCTGTTGGGTAGTGATGCCCTTCTGCATCTCCTCGAGCACCCAGTCGGAACCGGACTCGGCTCCGAAGAAGATCATCGCGCACCCCGCCCGTTTAATTGCGGCGAATGTTTCATCCGAATACCGGGACATAATGTCGACGCGACCTTCGCACCACCAGCGGAGCTTCAAATGTGCCATGCGGTCGCAGAGCTCCCGCGCGTGATCCTCGCGCAGGAAGAAGTTCATGTCGTAGAACTGAACGGAGTCCGCGCCATAGCGTTCGACAAGGTGAGTCAAGATAGCAACCGTCCGCTCCGGCGATTCCATCTTCTCTTTATTGCCGTAGGCTGCATGAACACCGCAGAAGCTACAGTTGAACGGGCAGCCAATGCTCGCATGATGAACGGCGGTGCGTTTCCCGAAGAACGACGGCCGTAGATATTTTTCGACAGGAACACGGTGAAACGGGGACCATGGGAACTCATCCGGTCCCTTCATCGGTCGATCCCCATTGTCGTGCCGCATGCCAAAGATATTTTTGTATGAGAGGCCTTTCACCGAATCGAGCGAACGATTGCCGCGAAGCGCAGCGAGCAATTCTAGAAGCGTATCCTCACCTTGTCCGCGAACGACAAAATCCACATAGCGCGCGTTCAGCGCTGCATCCGGGTAGATGGACGGGAAGTAGCCACCCCAGCAGATCGGGACCTGGGGTCGAAGACGGCGAATCTCACGCGAAGTCTCCATTGCCGCCACCATTTGTGGTCCGGGCATCGTCGAAACGCCCAGCAGTTCAACTTTGTCCCGGTCAATGAGTTCCAGGATTCGAGCGGTCGGATCGGCTTCGAGATTTCCGTCGACGATCTCGTATTCCTCCTTTCCTTCAAGCACCGCGGCGAGCGCGAGGACGGCAAGAGGCAGCCTTCGGTTCGAAGGCCTGGTAGCGCGAGGATGATAGAGAATGATCATGCGTTGACCCACGCCGTATAGATTCGGAACTGGGATGGGGAACGACGGCTGCTGAGCTTTGCGCGGAGCGGTCGGAGAGCCCAGGGAAGCCCATAAAACGGCCTTATGCAGTTCCATTCCAACTCAGACGCAATTTGCAATCGATGCAGACGATCCGGAGTCAGATATTCGAGGCTCGAGATCGAATTCGATGCGAACCCGTATGTTGCGGCGAAATGCTTGTGCTTCTCCTCGACCATTCTTCTGCCGCTCTCGTCCTGTGCGTACCACGGCGTGTCTGCAATTACGACGCCACCGCCTGGGTGCGTGCAACGCAGAGCTTCCGCAAAGGTTCGTTCATAGCTCTGGGAGTAATGGAAGGACGCGTTGAAGATCACGAGGTCGAAGATGGACGAAGCGAAGGGGAGCCGGTCGAGTTCTGCCTGAACCCGGGGAAACAAGGGATCGATGTGTTTGCTGTAGTGGATGGCTGCCCCGAGACCGTCCTGCTCGTTCGTCAGGAGATCAACGGCAACGGGAAGATGTCCCTGAAGCGCCAGCCGATAGGCCATCCAACCGTTGCCCGCACCTAAATCGAGAACGCGTAGAGGACGCTTCTGGCGCCTGGCGAGCGGTCTTACGATCCGTCGCTCCATGATCTGAAAGGTGTGTGCCCGTATCTTCCACTGCGAGCTATTCCGGCCAGAGATATCCTTGTACGGCAGGCTGAGATAGTACTCCGATTGCGTGCTGCCGCGTCCCTCGGCTGCACGGATGAACTCATACTCGGCCATGAACTTACTGAAATGATCGACTCTCTCCGGAGACAGCGTCCGCCAGATGCCATCTCGGTATTGCGTTGTACTCGTACAACTGGGGCACACACGAAGACCAGAACCGGTTCGGGTCTCTGGCGTCATCTCCGCGAGCGATGCGCCACACTTCCAACACAGGAGCGCGACGCCCGAATTCGAGGGCGATTCCTCCACTGTAGCGTTTGGATCCAGTTGCTCCATGATCATCTGGATACCTTCTCGAAGCAGAGCAGCACATGATCGCCTGTGCTGCGAAGAAGAGGGAGTTTGGCAAGCAGTCCTTCCATGCGGCGGAGTAAAGAAAAGAGGCGGGGATGCTGCCGAGCCCAAGCTTCAAGGTAGGAGGGCGGCACAGCCACTCCGATTCCAGTGCGCGAGTAGAGGCGAAAATGGGGCGCGAAGGATTGGCGAATCCGCTGAATGTTTGGATAGTAGACCGTGAACTGCACGTTACCGAGCGTCACTTCGGCGTATCCTTTGCAGCGCCGTAACGCTCTCCGCCATTGTCCGAGAGCCAAAAAGTAAACGATCTCTACCAGACAAAAACGCGTAGAAAAACACAGGGCAAGCCGGCCATCCTGCTTTATGAGGCTCGCAAGCGAGCAGGCGACCGCGTCTAGATCGGCGACGCAGTTCAATCCGGAGAAATTCGAAAAGGCGCCGTCGAATGGTGTCTCCGGATGAAGCTCTCCGAGGCGCTCTGTCGGCAGCTCATAGAAGACTACTGGCATTTCCGATGAAATGTGTAGGAGGCGCTGCTCAGCTCTGGCGATCATCTGCGGTGAAGCATCACACGCAACGACAGAGATCGATCTGCCGCCCAAAAAGATGGCGTCCTCGCCAGTCCCACAGTTGAGTTCGAGAACTTTGTCGTTCTCTCGAAAGGTCCTCGCGAGCACCTTCCAGACTGCGTCGCGTTGCGCTCGGCCAATGAGTGAGTCGGTAAATATCTGATCGTAGTCCTGCGCGATGCGGTTGAAGGCTGCGCCGGCAGCCGATCCCGGATAGGTAGTAAGCAGGGGGATCACTCCCTCGACGGTCATGCTTCCACCTCACTCTGGGTGGCCAGGAGCCCTTCCCGGGAGGCGCGAATGCTTACCTTAAGATCGTCCAGAAGCGCCGAATTCACTCCTGGGTCGTCGCTCAGTCTCGCCAACTGAACTTCGTCGCGAAGCAGCTTATCCGCATATGAGTAGTAAGCCCGCGAGTGCCGGCCTGCGATCTTGATCTCCCGATCGGACGTCTGCGCCCACGGCCCCAGCTGGACCAGTTTGCTCTGAACCTCCTGGTAATACGGAGTACCTTTGATTGGATACGACACGGTGGTGAAGAAGATATCGGGCTTGGCGGTGCTGACATGGCGGATCGTGGCTTCGATGTCCTCCATTTCTTCGCCTTCGTAGCCCCACATCAGAAACATGCCGCTCTGAATGCTGCGCGCGCGGCTCATCGCAACAGCCTGTTGTACCTGCTCGACCTTCACGCCGCGGTCCATCGAATCGAGCAGTCTCTGCGAGCCGCTCTCAGAGCCGATCCAGATACGAAAGCAACCGAGTTCTGCGAGCAGATCAAGCATCTCTTCGTTCAGACGGTCCGCGCGCGAGATGCATTCGAATGGAATGTGGAGGTTGCGCCGGCGCATCTCCGCGGCATACTTACGAATCCATTCATGGTTGATCGTGAAGACATCGTCAGACACCCATGCCATGTCCGGTGTGTACTCCGTCAGCAACCACTCCAGCTCATCCACGACCTTGATCGGGTTGCGACGGCGGTGAGTCTGGCCATAGACCTGATGGCTGCACCAGCGACATTTGTAGGGGCATCCCCGCGCGGTGATGAAGTTGACAGAACCTTGTTGATGGTGGGTTCGCCAAGTATCGACGTAACGATGCAGATCGATGGCTTGACGTGCAGGCCAGGGCTGCGCGTCAAGATCGGCGATCTGTGCGCGCGGGGGATTCTGATGGAATGCTCCCTGATCATCGAGATACGCTGCACCAGCGATCTTCGATTTCCAATCGTTGCCGAACCTGCCGGATCCGTCGCGTAAGGCGGTCAGCAACTCCTGCATTGTGAGCTCGCCTTCGCCGAAAACGACGAAGTCCGCCCCCGATTCCAGAAACTCCTGCGCGTAAGCGCCAGGCTCGGGTCCTCCAACAATGACGCGCCAACCGGCTTCACGACTCACGCGAATGATTTCCACCACATTGCTGCGAGTCATCAAATTGGCGTAAATGCCAAGCGTGGACGGCTTCTCTGTCTGCAGATGACGGAAGAGCGATTCACGGCTTGAGAAAGTTGTATCGAAGACATCGACGTCGAAGCCCTGCTGGCGTAGGTGCGAACATAGGTACAGGATCCCCAGAGGTGCATACGGCTTCATGATCTGCATCTCTTTAGGGTCTTCGTAAAGGAAGTAACCGTGGGTAAGGAGCAGGTCCGGCATCACGATCTCCTGGCAGCCACGAAGAGTTCTTCGAGCGGTAGAAACGCACTCTGTACGTTGATATCAGTGGATTCGGAGGGCAGTGAAAGTACATTCCTGTTTCTGCAAAGGGGCTCCATCTCGCGGACGCGGTTCCACAACGATTCACAGGTGGTTGAATTGAGCGAAGATGCGGGTGCATACCATCCAGCCACCTCGGCGTGCAAAGCATCACGAAGAGCGTGGTAGAAGCCATCAGTGTAGCTGGCGATGTGCATGGTGCAAAGATCATCGCTGTCGATCCAATTGCGCTTCTTCCCCAATTGCGCTTTCACCTGCTCGAAGAACCCAGTACCGGGCAACGGATAGGAGAGAGAGACCCCAATGTCGTCGGGTCGCGTATCGCGCACCAATTGCACCGTCTCGCAAATCTCGGCCCAGCCCTCTCCTGGATAGCCGAATTGAAGGAAGTAGCACGCACGAATGCCAGCCGCCGCGAGCCTCTGTCGAGCGGCATAAACCGCGGAGAGCTTTAGTTGCTTCTTCATGGCATCGAGGATCATCTGCGAACCGGACTCCACTCCCATCCAGATCTCGGCACAGCCAGCTCGCTTCAGAGCTGCAACGGTGGCCTCATTCATCAGATCGGCACGCGACTGAATCTTGAAGGGGACTACTTCACCGTGGGACTCGACAGCGTTTGCAAACTCTTCTACCCAGTGGCGATTCAGCGCAAACACATCATCGCCGAACCAGATGTGCTCGACGCCGAAGCGCGTCTTGAGCGTATGAATCTCCGCTGCAACCTCAGATGGTCCCCGTAGGTGGAAGCGGTTGCCAGAGATGGGCTTCGCGCACCAGTTACAGCTGTAGGGGCACCCGCGGCTCGCTACAATGTTCGTAGAAAAATAACCATGCGCGTTCGTCCATGCCCGGCGATATGGCTCGACGTCGATGAGTTCTCTTGCCGCCTGCGGCAACGTAGCCCAGGAGGGATTGATAGGAGCAGGTAGCAGGCGCTCCAGAGTGCCATCGACCGAATATCGCACGAGTCCTGGAATCGCCTGCAACTGCCTCGACTCCCGAAGAGGGTCACCCAGAAGAGCGTCACAAAGCTCGACCAGGCTCTGTTCCACTTCGCCGTTCAGGATGAAATCAACACCATTGTCCAGATACTCCTTTGGGTGATCGGTAGCATCTGATCCGTGTGCGATTACCGTTATCCCCTCGGAGCGCGCGATGCCGGCAAGCTCGTTTGCTAGTTCGCGCATGTGCGCCAAGCACATCTTGGTTACGAAATTGAAGTCGTCCTCATAGATGACCACGATCTTCGGCTTGTGTTCTTCAAGCGCCGCCCGGAAACCTGATACGGGTTCAGCGAACATCGTGTCGCAGACAGCGACCGAGATACCAGCAGAGCTCAGCGCCGTCGCCGCATACAGCGTACCGAGCGGTGGATACGGCTGCATCTTCCTGAATTGCTTTGCGTCATGGGCGAGGTGGTACGAGTGCGTCAGCAGTACATCTGCCATTCACCACCCCCAAGCGAAAATCTTTCGAGCGAAAATCTTTCAGCACACATGGGCTTGCTCCGCAGGCAACGGCTGACCAGTGACAAGTGAGCGGCGTTGGACGATCTGCTCCGAGAGTCGGGCAAGCCACATCTCCCACGGGAAGGAGAGGAAGCTGGAGGCCAGGCGCCAGCGGATTGGTTTCTCGACGAGGAGGCTGGTGAGCTTTTGCGTGATCGTAGTCTTCTTCGATCGACGCATCTGGTTGAGCAACAGAAAATAGTCGAGCATACGATTGAGCCGTGCAAGCTCGCGGCCTTGCAGCCAAGGTAACAAGTTAGCTCCCAGTGGCATCGTCATCCACTCTTCCAGGGTCTGTGGCTCGATTACGCCAAGCTCGCGAAGCTGAGGCCAGATAGGGATGCCGGGGTAGGGTGTGAAAATGTTCGGCGAAAAGCGGACATTGGCGAACTTGCGCCCGATCTCGCTCATGGTCCTAAAGGTGAGAAGCCTGTCGGCCTCCGTTTCGCCCGGATACCCGAGGATGAGGTTGAAGGTGATGCGGATGCCGGCGAGGTTCGCCTTGCGTGCGGTCTCGTACATCTCGTCGACGCGCTGGTGGCGCTTGTTCATCATTTTGAGCACAGACGGTGAAGTAGATTCGGTCCCGAAGCCCATGTAGCTCACTCCGCTGTCGGCAAGTAATTGGACCTCCTCCTGGCTCATGCGGCAGATGAAGTCCGTCGATGCCTGGAACGTCCAGGTGAACTTCACACCGGAGTCGCGTATACCTTTTGCAATTGCGATTGCGCGCTTTAGATCGACGGGAAAGTTGGAATCAAGGAGGGCAACATTTGTAATGCGATAGCGTTGGACGAGGGAGGTCAGTTCCGCTACGACATGCTCAGCCGTGTAAGCGTTGAAGCGTCGTTTGTATACAACCATGTCGGTGCAGTAATTGCACGCATAGGGACAGCCGACGCTCGTAGCGTATGCAAGGTCACGCTTGCCCGAAACCCGCTCGTATGCGTCGAAGTCGATCATATCGAAAGCAGGAGGAGGGAAGGTGTCGACGGGCTGGACGCGCCGCTCGAAGTTTTGTACCAGGCGCCCCTGCTTTTTCCAGGTGATGCCTGCGATCATATCCAGCGGTTGCTTGCCGGCGAGTGCTGTTGCGAGCTCGACGATAGTGATCTCACCTTGTCCGCGGACAACCACGTCTACGTAAGGCTCACGAAGGGTCGACTCGGGACAGAGAGTGGGGTGCCACCCTCCAAAGACCACGCACACTCCTGGCGCGTTGCTCTTGACGAAGGTGGCGGCCTCGATAGCTCCCCGGATCATCGGACCTGTCAGCACGGAGATGCCGACGCAGAGTGCTGACTTGCACTCTTCCCCGATGCGCTTCAGATATTGCGGTTCAATTGCGGCATCGATCAGCACCACCTCGAAGTTGGCTTCGCGCAGAGTACTGGCGAGTGACAAGAGCGCAAGTGGGGCGCCCAAGGGCGGCCCGTCGTATGGCGGGTAGAAAAGGACTACTTTGCCGCGCTTCAGCAAGCTGCCTCCGCCGGTGTGTTAGCGAGTCTCTTGGCGTCGACCGCAGGCTTACTCGAACCAATCCGTTTCTTCAGCTTGTTATTCAGCCATATCTCGACGGGATACTTGTACACATCGTGGTCAAGCCGCCAGCGGGCTGGCAGGGAGATGGTTTTCTGGACAACTCGCGTAATGGGACCGCGGGTATCAGCCGCGATGGGGATTCTATCGAAGGCAATGCGAAGATATTCGCGTGTGACCTGAAGCCGTTTATGGTCTTCACCACGCAGCCACGGCAGGGTTGTGTAGCGGGGAAAGAAATCAGCCCAGCCTTCAAGAGTCGCGGGGACTTCGATGCCTATCTCTTTGGCTCGCTCCATGATCGGAGAGCCGGGATACGGCGTGAATATGTTCGTCCAGAACTCGGCTCCAGGGAAACGGCGACAAACGTCCATCATGAAGTCGACCGTCTCCCTGCGTTCCTTAGCACCTTCTCCAGGGAAAGCGAAGATGATATTGAACGAAGGCCTGATATCGGCGGCGAGGCAGCGGGCGGCGCTCTCGTAAATCTGATCGAAGTCTTGAAAGGTCTTGTTCATCAGCTGCAGAATCTTGGGTGATCCTGAGTCGACGCCCTGGCAGACCTGGTGCAACCCCGCACGGCGCAGCAGCTTGAGATCCTCAGGTGAGAGCCGTGCCACCATGTTGGTCGTCGCCTGGATGCTCCACTTGAACTGCGAGCCTTCGCGCACTAAGCCTTCGGCAATACCGCGTGCGCGGTCGAGATCAACCAGAAAGTTGTCATCGACCACCCAAAGCATTTCGAGACGATAGCGTCTCGTAAGATCGACGGTCTCTTCGACGAATTGCTCGGGCGGCAAAGCGTTCCATTTGCGCCCGTACACACCTGCGTTGGTGCAATACGCACAGTTAAACGGACACGCCAAGCTCGAGGTGTACATCGCCCATCTTTTGCCGCACCCACGTTCGTAGGCATCGAAGTCGGCGATATGGTAGGCCTTCGGAGGCATGTCTACCAACGGCTTCAGTGGCCGCTCCGGCGTAAGTATGAGTTTGCCGCCGCGCTTGAAGCCGATACCTGGAATGAGATCCGGCGCGGACCTCGTTTCAATATGCCGGACTAATTCGAGCAGCGCATCTTCACCCTGCCCGCGGACGATGTAGTCGACGCAGGCCGCCTGCAAGGTCTGGTCGGGAAGCAGCGAAGGATGCCACCCGCCAAGGATGATAGGGAAATCCGGATTCCACTCTTTGACCGCTCGCGCAATCTCTACTGTCTCGCGAATCATGGGTCCTGTGACGAGCGAGATACCAAGGCAGATAGCATCTCTAACTTCTTCGAGTACACGCTTCTTATAGTCTGGCGTGATCGTCGAATCGATGAGGGTAATCTGGTATCCGGTGCGAATCAGAGGCGTCGCGACCGCCAAAACACCGAGTGGGGCGGTTGCCTCAGAACTCGCAAAGGACGGAAAGAAAAAAACCACTTTCTTGGAGGATGAAGTAGATTTCGGCATCGTGGTTAGTCAGAACACTCTATATGCGAGTGTGTTCCTATCGGCGTCCGGGTGTGTCATGTAAGTGTCCCAAAATTGTCATCGGATTGTTGCCATCTCGCCAAGCGGGACGAATCGACTCTGAAATCGGTATATGCAGGAAATCTTACCCGGCTTGGTCATTCACGTGCAAGAACAGTTCGATTCGCCCGTGATCGACCATAAAAAAGGAACCCGCGTGCGTTCCGATTCGAGCTCAGACGATCCGCCGCTCAAGTAGTCAGCGGTATGCGGCGGCCTGGATACGGTACAGCTCCGAGTACTGACCGTTCTTGGCCATCAGCTCATCGTGCGTGCCCACTTCCACGAGTCTGGCTCCCTCGAGCACGACGATAAGATCGGCCATGCGGACCGTCGAGAAACGGTGGGAGACGAGGATTGTGATTCGGCCGCTCTGGGTTCGCCCGGTACCGCGCGCCGCCGCGGCGTAGCGCTCGAACAGGGCATGTTCGGTCTCCGCGTCCAGCGCGGCAGTCGGTTCGTCGAGGACCAGCAGCAGTGGTTCATCGCGCATGAAGCCACGCGCTAGCGCGAGCTTTTGCCACTGGCCGAACGATAGCTCAACGCCGCGCGGCCACGTCGGACCGAGCTGCGTCTCGAGGCCTGAGGTCAGGCGCGCCACGACGTCTCCAGCGCCGGCGCGGTCGACAGCCGCGACCACGGCGGGTTCGTCGTCCAGGCGGGGAACGTCGCCCAAACCGACGGTGTGCCCCGCCCGAAATTCGAAGCGGAAAAAGTCCTGGAACGCGCCCGCGAGACGCGCTCGCCACTCGATGGCCGGTACGCGCGCCAGCGGCGTGTCATCCACAAAAATCGAACCAGAGAACGGCTCGTACATCTTCGCGATTAGCTTGACTAACGTGGTTTTGCCGGCACCGTTCTCGCCGACGATCGCGACGACCGCGCCAGCGGGCAATAACACCGACACATCGTCCAGTACAACGCGTGACGTACCGGGGTAGGCGAACGATACGTGATCGAGCCGGATTCCGCGCTTTAAGGCGGGGGGAACTGGCAAATCGCCCGACGCCGCAACGGATGCGGCGTAATCCTCGAGCCACGCCAGCCTCCGCGAGCCGTCCATCCAGAATCCGCGCAGGAATCCAATCTCGCCGACGGTGGCACCGATGTAAGCGGACAACCGAGCACCTGCGGCTAACACCAGCAGTACAGCGCTCGCGGGCGCACGGAGTCCGAACGACACGAACACGACTGCCCCGACGTACGCGAGGCCAAATATCGCCCATGCCAGCGCGTGCCACAACGCTGAGTGCCACCGGGTGGCCGCCACCGGTCCGTACCAGCCCTCCCACGCCGCACGACGCTCTGTAATGAGACGCTCCCCGATGCCGGTGACCCGCACTTCTTTCCCAGGCGCGGCGGTCGTGGCGATTGTGAACAGGTGACGCGCCAGCCGATTGGTTTGTGCTCCACGCTCCTGCGCGGATCTCTCAACCTCGGGCCGCCACGTCGACGTCAACACGGTTGGGACCGCGAACACCACGAGCAGGATGAGAGCCGGGTGAATCGACAATAGCAGCGCCATCGTCACGCCCAGCCGCAGGATCCACCCGAGCGTGGAAAACAGCGACATGTACATGTGGTCGAGCACGAAGACCTGATTGCGGAGCATGGACAGCCGATCGAGATATTCCGGCAGCTCCTGATGCGCGACTGTCGCCACCGATGCCTGCAGGCGGGCGACGTGCGACTCCAGTGCGATCGTCACCTTGTCGCGGAAGCGGCGCTGCACGCGCGTGCTGACGGTGCGGAGAAACCACGTCGCGGCGGTCGACAGGCCCAAACCAATTGCCGCGCCCTGCACCAAACCGGATCTATGCTCGAGAACACCCTTGCCGAGCAACATCAGCCACAGTGCGAGGAGCGCATCGGGCAGGGCAGCAAGCTGCGACAGCCCGAACGCCGCGACCATCAAGCGCGGCTCGTGGCGATACCCCAGCTTGCACAGCCGCCACATCGACGACAGCGCGGGCGGTAGCGGCTCGATCGCCCGATCTCGATTAGGAGAGGACGTCATACGTCGTACCCTCCTCCTCCGGAACGCTGAAGCGTTGCGCCTGCAGATCAAACATCGTCCGATACCTGCCGCCAAGCGCCATCAGCTCGTCATGCGTGCCGAGTTCGATGACCCGGCCGTGCTCGAGTACACAGATACGATCGGCGTGGCGGACTGTGGAGAAACGATGCGAGATCAGGATGGTCGTGCAATGCCGAGTCGCGGCGAGCAGCCGATCGAAGATCTCTGCTTCCCCGCGCACATCGAGTTGTGCGGTCGGCTCGTCAAGCAGAACGACGCCGGCGCCGAGCGCGACGGCTGCTAGCGCTCGGGCGAGCGCGACGCGCTGCCATTGACCGCCTGACAGGTCGGTACCGCCGTCGTATCCGCGGGCAAGCACCGTGTCCAGTGAGGCTAGACTCGCAGCTCCCGCCGAATCAAGCGCGGCACATACAACATCGTCTGGCGCACCTGCCGGCGCCACGTTGTCGCGCAGTGGCAACTCGAGGCGAATGAAGTCCTGGAACACGGCCGTGACGCGTGAACGCCAAGACGCGAGATCGAACTCGCGTAGGTCAACGCCGTCGATCTCGATCGCACCTGACTGCGGATCGTACAACCGGCACAACAGCTTTGCGATCGTCGTCTTCCCAGCGCCGTTCTGTCCAACGATGGCGAGCGACGAGCCGGCAGGAATCGTGAGATCGAAGTGCTCCAGCACGCGCGCTCCAGCGCCTGGAGCGGTCGACACGCCTGAAGGATATGCAAACGTGACATCGCGGAGACGAATCTCGCGCGCGGGCGTCGCATCCGCGGAGCGGCCCCCGGAGCCCAGCACACCGGCGCGACGCATCGCCGGCTCGAGTCGCAGCACTGCGGCGACCGGGGCAGCCGATCCGTCGAGCGCCCAACTGAATCCGCCGAACGCGATCATCGATACGCCGACGGCACACTGGACGTAGACGACGGCTTCCCCGAGGCTGAGGCGACCATCAGCGGCTGCGCTCGCGATTAACCAGAACACCATGATGTTCGCAGAGCCGACGAGGAGCAGGCTCCAGATCACAGGGCGCTCGCGCAAACGCGTCGCGGCGTATTGCAGCTCGTGTAAGCGAGTGCGTCTGGCGATGAAACGGTCGATCGTCCAGCCGGCGAGGCCGAACAGCCGTAACTCCTTGCTCGCGGGCGGATCCACCGCAAGTCGGTAGGCGTAGTCGGCATCCCGCTGCGCGCCGCGTACCTCCTCAGTATTGCGGTCGCGCCAGATCGCGCTCTCGCGTAGAAGCCAGTGAGTCGCCAGCCACGCGCCTGCGAGCACAATTGGTGCCCACCACGCGTAGCTCGCCAGAATCACCGCGCACGCAACACCGCCGATCATCTCGACCATGCCGGTCGCAATAAAATCCATTGAGATCGACAGCGGCGGCCCAGTCATCCCAAGGTCGAAGTCACGCGCGACAGTGAGATCACCGGTCAGCGTTGGATCCTCGAGGTGCCCCATGCCCGGCGGGCGCACGCAGGCCTCGGTGAGCCGGTCATAGAGCCATGCGGCAGTGCGGTCTCCGAGATTGGCGCTGACGGCCTGATGAATCGGGCTAAGCACCTGGAGCAGGACGAAGATCGCGCCAGCAGACGCGAGCGGACCGCCGAGAGGATGGCCGTGTTGCACTGCGCCGACCAGCACGCCCATCGCGATCGCGAAAGTCGCCGGCAGGATCCCTCTTAGCAGGAGGACGGTCCACCAAGCCGCAGCGAGGCGAGCGTCCGCTTTCGGCAGGACGCTGAAGAACTTCCATTCCTTGCGCTCAAGCAGTGGTTGGAGCACGACCGCATTCTCCCTCAGAACCGGTGCGCGCACAACTGTCTCGGCCCACGTGCGGTCGAGCGATTGCAGAGGATCACCACAAACAACGCGATCAGCCCAAGATTGTGGCGACCGTCAACGCCAGCCGAAAGGCTTGTTTCACGTACCAATGAGCAAGCCCACTTGATCCGATTCGCACCGTTTGTTCATCGATGTGAATCCATTAGACGCATTCGGTAAGGATTGCAATGCGGCCGCCCATCTCCGGTCCTTCCGCCTTAAATTCCTTTTCAGAACATCCTTGGTGAGCTGACAAGAACCGTAATCCTGAAGACTGCAACAGATGGATAAGTTCGGTCGCGGTGTACAACCGTAAAGACGCAGACTTACTCCCGTGGCCACCCGGGCCAGACCAATACCACGTGGTATTCACGCGGCCAGAAATGGCATCGAATGTGGGCTCCTCCACGAGCAGGGTTCCGTCTGCGAGCCGATGTGCCGGTTTGGCACCGCGGGCAAACCGAGCCGCGAAGGCATCTCGTTGCATCGTATCAATGAGCACGCGCCCACCGGGGCGAACCGCCGCGCGAAGCGTTTTGAAGATGGCAAGATCATCTTCTTCGCTCCCGTATCCGATGGAAGAGAAGACATCAAATGCAGCATCAAATCCCCCTTCAGACAGCGGCTGCCGCAAATCATGTCTAACATACCTGAGACGGTCGGCAGCCATTTCACCTCTATTCCTTTCCGCTTGGGCTATTAACTCCTCGGATTGATCTATGCCAACGACACTGGCGCCCCGTCTAGCGATCGGCAGCGAGAGCCGCCCGTAACCACAGGCAGCATCAACTACGTGGCTTCCTTCATGAAGCCTGAGGAGTTCCCAAATTGCTTGCGCCTGTTGGGCCGTTTCTGCCGGCATGTTGGCCAAACCCCAGATACGGATGTAATCGGCGTCAAAAAACGTCTTCCACCAATCGTCCATGGCAGGTTAAAGGATAGTACGATTCAGCCGACGTGAGCCTGCATTTCCGCAGGCCATAACCATGCGATGTTGGCGAATCATAAGATGGCACAACGGTCCAGGTCTGCCCGAGTCCACTGGCTTCATGCCCACGCTGAACGATCTTGCGCCGTGCTAGATCTGCTGCCGACCCACCATTCTGGCCGTGGGGCGTAGCTTTAGGCGGCAACTGCCGCTTTGAGCTTCGGCCGTGAAGTCGAGTAATTCTCCCAGACCCGCAAATATTTTTTGAATCACTCGGAATGCAGGGAATAAATCTGCCGCTGCTCAGCTAACGAAGTTAGCGAGGTTTCGTGGCGTTCCCGCTCCTCTGCTTGTTCCTTATCCTTGCCGGCTGCTCGACAAGACCGACACCGATTCGATAACGAGCGGCACGACACGGATGCTACAGGAAGACACAAACGTTTGTCCGTGCTCTACAAGGAAAAGAGGACAGTTCATGACTCTGTACATGCGTTTTCAAGAGACGTTGTTTGGTTGCCGGGAGGTGTCGGCATTCTTGAGACCCTTGCGCTGTGTACTCGCGGCGGCCTGTCTGCCCCTGTGTGGAGGCCAGCACCAGGCTTGGGCGTCGACTGCGACCACCGCGACAACGCTGGCCGTGACGTCGAGTGGAAACATAGTAACGACGGTGCCGTCCGGAAGCGTGATCACATTGACCGCGACTGTGAAGGCTGGGAGCAATGCAGTGATGCCGGGGCAGGTGAACTTCTGCGATGCGACGGCGGCATACTGCACCGATATCCATCTGCTAGGCACCGCTCAATTGACGAGCAGCGGGACGGCGGTGCTGAAGCTTATTCCCGGGATCGGAAGCCACAGTTATAAGGCGGTCTTCGTTGCCACCATGAGCTATGTGGCAAGCTCTTCGGACTCGTTGCCACTGGTCGTAATGGGAACAGGCATTTCTCCGACGATAACGAACCTGGCATCGAGCGGCACTGCAGGCAACTACTCGCTGACCGCGACGGTGACGGGCAATGGCGGTGTCTCGCCAACCGGGTCGGTGTCCTTCCTTGACACTAGTAATGCGAATGATGTTTTGGGGACGGCGATGTTGACGCCGGGCGCTGCCGGACTGAACTTCGCGAACTCCTCAAATCCAGGTGCAAGCAATCCGACATTTGTTGTGACAGGCGATTTCAATCGCGATGGTATTCCCGACCTGGCTCTAACAATGAATCTTGGCTACGCACTAACAGTGCTGCTGGGCAACGGAGACGGGAGTTTCACTGCAGCGGCGAGCCCAGCGGCAAACTTCAAACCAGATTTCATTGCGGTCGGAGATTTCAACCGAGACGGCATCCCCGACCTCGCCGTAGCGAACGACAGAGTTCCCTCGGTAACGGTGCTGCTGGGCAACGGGGATGGAACCTTCAGGGAGGGTCAGACACTGGAAACTGGGGCCTTTTGCTTATCTGTCGCAGTAGCGGATTTCAACGGAGACGGCAACCTGGACCTGGCCGTGACCAATTTCAGTCGGCCGGCGGAATTAATTAGCAATGACGTTGATACGGTATCCATACTGCTGGGCAACGGAGATGGGACCTTCATGGGAGGGGAAGGGAATGCAGCGACGGGATCCATACCGGTCTCCAGCGTTGTGGCGGATTTCAACGGGGACGGCAAGCCGGACCTCGCGGTGGCTAACTACGGAAGCAATACAGTGACAATCTTGCTGGGCAACGGCGATGGGACCCTCACGGCGGCGGCCAGTCCTGTAACGGGCAGCGAACCCACTTCCATCGCGGTGGGAGACTTGAATGGAGACGGTAAAGCTGATCTTGTCGCAACGGATTTAGGAAGCAACATCGTAACGATTCTGTTGGGCAACGGAGATGGGACGTTTGCTGCGGGGTCAACTCCGGGAGTGGGCTCCAAACCTTCTTTTGTGAGCATGGGGGACTTCAACGGGGATGGCAAGCCCGACCTTGCTGTGACCAACTCTGGCAGCAACACGGTGACAGTGTTGCGGAACAACGGGGATGGGACCTTCACAGAGGCGGCCAGCCTGGCGACGGGCACTGACCCCTTTTCTGTTGCAGTGGGAGATTTCAATAAAGATGGCAAGGCGGACCTGGCTGTGGCGAATCTTACCAGTGATTCGGTAACGGTGCTCCTAACGGAGACGGATTCAGCGACCGCGACAGTGAACAACATCTCGCCGGTGGGTTCGGGGACGCACCTCGTCGACGCAAGCTATCGCGGGGATAGCAGCTATAGCGGCAGTGCCTCCAGTACTATCGCGTTGACGGGGGCCGCAATAGCCCCCATCCCTAGCTTCGCGCTGAGCAATACGGCGGTCAGCATTGCGTCGCCCGGAACTAGCGGGACGTCGATGATCACAGTTACCCCAGCCGGCGGCTTTACCGGGACCGTGGAACTCACCTGTGTCGTCAGCGGCCTACCGGCGGGCGCGGTCAACGCACCCACCTGCTCGACCACCGCACCTGCCGCGATCTCGGGGACGGCGGCGGTGACTGCGACGCTCACCATCAACACCATAGCCGCATCCACCGCGACACCGTATACTGCAGCACTCGACAAAAAGCTGAAACAGATTTTCACGCTACGAGGTAGCGTGGCTATGTCGGCGCTCCTCTTCTTGGGGCTGCCGATGCGCCGGCGGCGCTGGAGGAAGATTTTGCTTCCTCTCCTGGTGTTTGCGGCCATTGCCGGAGCAGCTATTGGATGCGGCGGCGGTATGAAGAACACACTCACCCGGCCGACCAGCCCTGGCACAAGTACAGGTATGTACACCGTTACGGTGAGAGGCACCAGCGGCGCGACCACGGCGACGACCGCAGTGAATGTCATGGTGAACTGAGCGGGAAGCAATTCGGGTTAAGCTCGGAAAGGATGATGGTTCCGAACTTTGCGAATCATCCCGCGCAGGATGCCGCTTTCGCAGCATTCAGCACGGGTTGATTACGGAATTGCGCTAACCTGCGATGATGTCCTGCTTTTCGGAAGGAATCTTCGCAAGGGCTGTTTCGTCGAGATTCAAATGTGAGGTCGCCATCTCCGGCGGCATGCGCCTGATCCAGTTGTTCAGAGAGAAATCGATGAACTGGTTTGCCTTGAACATTTCCAGGAACAGAACATCGGTGTCGCCCGTGTTCTCGATGTAGTGCCCGGCAACCGCCGGAACAAAACCTACGTCGTTAGCCTTGAAGTCCATTGTGCGGGCTCTTCCCTCAGGCATCACAATGGTCATGCGGCCCTTGCCCGATAACCAGAATTGCCATTCTGAGGCGTTGGGATGCCAATGCAGCTCGCGCATGCCTCCAGGCTTGAGCGTGACCAGCCCGGCAGCAACACTGGTGCTCATCGGGAAATTACGCGAATCGACCACGCGCACCTCGCCTCCGGCGGTTCTCTTGGTTGGAGCCATCGCTTCCATCTTGAAAGTGTA
>DASYBJ010000188.1:0-3924 GCA_036500845.1 Acidobacteriaceae bacterium | reverse complement strand
GTCGGCGGGGCCCTCCTTACGTCGACCGATCAGGACCTCGCAAGCAACGTGAGACGGGCCAAAGTGTCGGCTCTGCAGAGGCACCAGGCCAAGAAGATGTTCCTCGCAGGTGCGAAGGCGATGGAGAGGAATGATCCGCGCGCTGCGGAGACCTACTTTGTGCGGGCCCACGAACTTGATCCGAATAATCACGACTATCCGGTTTCCGCGGAGATTGCCCGCCAATATGTCGTGGCGCAATTTGTCCAGCGCGCTAAAAAAGAGAAAGCGCAGGGAAACGAGGTCAATTCGCTCGCCGCATTACAAGAGGCAATGCGTTTCGATCCCAATAGCTCTTTGGTGACTAACTATGTGGGTACTCTGGCGCCCGATGCTTCGACCAAGCCGTTAGAGATACGCAAGACAAGAGAGGAAGCCGCCGCTCCCACCAAGCTTGCTCCGGGTACGGGAAATCGGACCTTCCACCTGCGGACTGATGAGCCGAGCCTGATCAGCCAGGTGCTGAATGCGTATGGCATTCAGGCGACGATCGATCCGTCGGTGAGGGCCCAGAGAGTACACTTCGATGCAGTTGATGTCGATTTCGAAGACGCAGCCAGTTTGGTAAAGCTCGTAACGAATACGTTTTTTGTGCCGCTGGATGCTCTGCATGTGATCGTGTTTTCCGATACGCGGGAAAACCGAAACAAGTACGAACGGCAGGTCACGGAGACAATTTATTTTCCTGGACTCAGCCCCAGCGAGCTGAACGATATGGGAAATATGGTGCGCGGGGTTTTTGGCGTGGATCATGCCGTGGTACAGACCAGCGAGAACGCGTTGACAGTGCGCGCTCCTGAACCACAATTAGAGGTACTGAACCGGACATGTATGGAAATGCTCGCTGGACGAAGCGAACTGCAACTGGATGTGCACATATATGAGATCGACAGGACCAGGGCGACAAATGTTGGTGTAGTTCTGCCTGGCTCGACAACCGTATTCAACGTCCCGTCGGAGATCAACAGCATCCTTAAGAACAATGCCAGCCTGATACAGCAGCTCCTTTCGAGCGATCCAGCGCTCGCAGGGAACTATTCAGCGATCCTAGCAGCCTTGATTGCTTCAGGCGCACTGACGGGTACGGTCTTCAATAGCCCATTCGCGGTGTTTGGCGGAGGCCTGACGGAGACGGGCCTGGATTTGAATGGTGTAAGTGTGAATATGCTGCTGAATTCTTCCGATGTTCGCTTGCTCGATCAAATGCAACTGCGAGTCCTGGATCAAGAAGAGGCGACCATCCGCAGTGGCGAACGATACCCCATCATGACTTCCAGTTTTTCAAGCTTGGTGGGCAATTCGTCTTCCAACCCAACGATTCCGCAGATTCAGTATCAGGATTTGGGGTTGACACTGAAGGTAAAGCCGCATTTTCAAGCGGAGAGCGCGGTATCGTTGAATCTGGATCTAAAGCTCAATTCGCTCGCTGGCTCAACGATCAACAATATACCGGTACTCAATAACCGGCAATACGCAGCCGTCGTCTCTTTGGTTCTGGGCGATAGCGCGCTGGTCGTCAGCGACATGTCAAAGCAGGATTCACTTGAAATCACCGGCGTTCCCGGGCTGAGCGACATCCCCGGATTTCAAAATGCAACGAACCGCCGGGATACGGCCGACAGCATGGAATTGGCGATTGTGATTACTCCGCATCTTGTTCGACTGGCTCATTCAAAAACCGCCTCACCGATGCTCCTGCTGCCGTACCATTGACTCGCAACGCCCGGAGCACTCTTCGAGGATCTCAGGGTCTGCCTCGTGTACGAATTCGCGCACTCGCGAGCGTCTTCCCGCGCCAGTCCCCAGGTTCCTTGATCTTCTCGTCGATGAATGCAGAGGCAGATTTCACCGGGACGGGCCCTTTCATGTATAGCTCCAACTCTCGCACCTAATTTAGCTCGCTCAGCGTAACCTGCAACCTCCGCAATCGGAAGCCTCTTCTGGTTCAATAGCAGTTCGGAAAGATGGCGGCGACCCGCGTGCGGGCTTAATAGGATGATTGGAATAATGTCAAATAGATAACTATCGCAAATTCAAGGTCAACGCCCAACCCACGCCTCCGGGCCATCGTCGTGCCGCAGGCCGCCCGTTCAGTCAGTTCGTCGCCCGCTGCCCCACTTGCTGGCATACGGCAGCACGAACAAGTACAGACCGGTGAACAGGAGCAAAGCGAGCGGGAGCAGCGCCAAGAGGCCCACCCAGAGGGTATACTTCTTCTGTCCCACGGCGACGAGGTTGACGATGACGGCCACCGTAAAGGCAATGGACAGCCAGCGGTGGGTCTGCCGAATCCATTTGTTCCAGTTCAATGGGACCTCCTCCGACGACGAGCCCGAAGCGGATCGGGCGCACCTACAAGTACTACGTAACCGCCTTCGGCGAGAGTGTCCTGCTCGCCGAGCGTGACGAAGTGCAGCGGGTAGCCGAGGCGCACGAAGCCGTTGACGTTCGCTTGCACGTGGAGGACGTGGCCACCTTGGCGAAGAGCACGGACGACGCGACCAGGCCGGTGGTCGCCCCGTAGGCCACGAGCATCCATCGGCTCATGGGATCCTCGCGAGCAGGTCGACGAGCTTTCCGCCCATCATCTTCCAGCCCTTGCGCGCGCCACCAAAGTTCTGCTTCTGGTCCGGCTTGAACAGGCTGCTGAAAAACTGGTCTGCGGCGAACGAACCATCTATTCCTTGGGGTGCTCCGATTCGGGTAATACATCTTCTTGCACCTCGCTTGTTGCTTCGGCGCGTTTTTCCGCAGCCTGTGAAGCCCGACTGCACGGTGCGTTGTTTTGCGATCCACCTCGATTCACGAGTTTTGAGCCGCCTGAGGCGGCCAGTTGGGCGTTTCAATACCGAACTGCTTGGCGTACTCCGCGTTCAGCCGCTGCCAACCACCGAACTTCATCGCCTCGGCGCCGACGATGCGTCCAATCGGCTCACGCGCGAGGAGCCGCTCAAGGACGTCGAAGCAGATGTGCCAGCCCGCGGCGCCCCACGAGATGAAGCGGCGATCGATGTTGTGCCACAGCGTCAGGCGCGTGCCGCCACCCAAGGCTTCGAGTTCCCACCGGAGATCGTTATACTCAAGCACCTTGGGAGCGTCGGCTCGCGTCACTGTTGTTTCCTGCGGCGCGGGCGCTCCCACCCAGGAGAGCTTCACCGTTCCAACCGTACCCAGGTTCCCATCGGCCTCAAAGGGCGCCCACTCGTGGAGATGCGCCGGGTTGGTAAGCGCCTGCCAGACTCTTTCTGGCGAGTGGCGCAGCTCTCTGACGAGAATGAGCGTCCACTTCTCTCCGTCCTTTCGTACCTGCGCCCCGCTGGCGGGACCCGGTGCGTACGGCTCGCGATCGGTCACCTTCTTCTCCTTGTCTCCGTCGGCGCCCACCGGGCTGCCATCCTGTTGAACGTCCGCCCTACCGGCGCATCAGCTGCGTGACCTGAATGAGATTGCCGCAGGTGTCGTTCAGCATGGCGATCTTGGAGGCCGTCACGTCCGTTGGTGGCATGGTGAACTCGGCGCCGCGCGCTTTCATACGCTCGTAATCGGCTTGAAGGTCGTCGGTGTAGAACATGGCCGCTGGCTGACCTTGCTGGAATATGGCCTGCTGGTAAGCTTTGGCCGCCGGGTGGTTGTTGAGCGCCAGCCGCAGCTCCGTGCCGTCCGGGTCCTCTGGTGAAGCCACGGTGAGCCAGCGAAACGGCCCCTGGCTGAAGTCGGCCTTCTTTACGAAGCCCAGCACTTCGGTATAGAAGCGCAGGGCCTTCTCCTGGTCGTCGACGTACACGCTGGTCAGTTTGATCTTCATCGCTTCCTCGTCTTCCTTTTCTTTGGCGTTGCTTTATCCATGCGGTCAAGGTGGCGTTCGAGGGCATCGAGGTGAGCGGA